>JAZROJ010000101.1:0-12624 GCA_045648625.1 Candidatus Scatovivens sp. | reverse complement strand
ATCTTTTAATGCTTTACCAGCTTTGAATACTGGAGCTTTTGATGCAGGTATTTTGATTTCTTCTTTAGTTTGTGGGTTTCTTCCTTTTCTAGCTGCTCTTTTTCTTACTTCAAAAGATCCAAATCCAACTAATTGAACTTTTTCTCCTTTTGTTAAAGCATCAGTAACTACGCTAACAAATGCGTTAACTGATTCTTCTGCAGATTTTTTTGTTTCCCCTGTTTTTGCAGCTATTGCTGCGATTAATTCAGCTTTGTTCATTTTAAAATTACCTCCTAATAGATTTTAAGTATTATGTAGAAATCTATTTTTTGTTCTACAATATTGTTATTCGCCAAAATGCGCTAAAATCCTTCTTTTTTTTACACAATTTTATTTTTTTCCTTATTTTTCGGGTTTTTCCGAACTCATCATCAAAGAAAACCCACTTTTTTCAATACTTTCAAGAATTCGTTTTTTTAATTCTTTTATCATTTTTTCCTTTTAAATAACATAGAAATTTCATCCTTTGAAAAAAAATCAAATAAAAATATTAAAATTATATAAATAATAATTGCTGTTATTATTCCTCCAATAGTAGATATATATTCATAAAAACCCAAAAATTTCATATATGTATATATATTATACGAAAGAATTATCATAATAATATTAATAACAATTGGTTTTATTATTAATTTATGTACTTTAAAATCCAATTTTATTGTATTTGTTAGCGCTCTATATGAAACAAAAAAAGAAATTATATGACAAAAGACATTACCTAAAATAGCTCCTTTTTCATATATACCTTTTATAGGAATAAAAATAATATTAGTTATAAATTTTACAATCATCCCACAAAACAAACCTATTGCTGGCACTTTATTTTTTCCTAAACCTTGTAATGCTCCATTAATAGTTTGAGTTAATGTTCCAAATAATATGGTAACTGATGCAATTTTTAACAATTCAATTCCTGAATTTGCATTTGGAAAAAGCAAATTCAAAATTTGTTCTGCATATACAAACATTCCTGCCATACACGGCATTCCTATTAATAATGTAATTTTTATTGAAAATTGTATTTTTTTATTTATGTTTTCAAAATCATTTTTAACTAAACTCCCTGCTATTTCTGGTACCAAAGCAGTTGCAAATGCTATATTAAACGAAAGTGGCACAGAAACCAAAAGATCGATTTTTGTACTTAATATTCCATATTTTACTTTTGCAACATTTTCTCCTAATTTCTTTTTCAAAATTCTAACTACTGTAATAGAATCTATATTCTTATTTATACTAGATAGAAGTGAACTTATTGACATTGGAATAGAAACTCTTAATATGTTTTTTACTATACTACTAATTTTTTCTTTTTTAAAATATTTATCCTGCAAAATAATCTTTTTTCTTTTTATTTGATTAATTTTAAAAATATATATAAAACTAACTATTGTTGCTATAGTTGTTGCAAAATTTGCAACTGCAGCCATCAGTTTCGTATTCGAATCTGATAAAAAAGCAATTATTTCTACAAATACTATTGTTAAAATACTTTTCATTGCCTGTTCTATTGTTTGTGATTTTGCAGTAATATCTATCTGGTTTCTCCCGTTACAATATCCTCTTATAACAGAAGAAATTGAAACGAAAAATATAGCTGGTGATAAAGCTTTTAAAGTATATTCAGCTTCAGGAATTTGCAAAAAATAATTTGCTATTATCTTTGCACCTAAAAAAAGAATTAATGTACAAAAAAATCCTATACCAGAAAAAACAAACATTGCCACTTTAAAAACTCTATCAGCACCTCTAAAATCTTTTAAAGCAATTTTTTCTGAAACCATTTTTGATATAGCATTTGGTATTCCAATTGACGAAATTGCTAATAATAAAGCATAAATTTGATATCCACTCATATATATAGCATTTCCTGTATCTCCAAATCCATTTTTGTTAGTAAGATATACACTATAAATCATTCCTAAAATTTTTATTAAAACTTGAGAAAACAATAATGCAAATATTCCATGTATAAATTTATCTTCTTTTTTGTTATTTTCCATTTATTTCACCTAAATAATAATATTATTTAAAAATAAGATTATTCATATGTAACTTAAAAACTTACGGAAATATAGTTTTTTTAAAGTAAAAGACTTGATTTTTTCTTTATTTTATAAGATAATATATGTGTATAAATTTATTAATAAAGAGGGATATTTAAATGAAATACTTTGATAAATTTTTAAAAAAGTTAAAAACAGATAGAAATACATTTGTAACTTATGTGTTGACATTAATTTCTTTTTATATTTGTATAGATAGAGTTTTGGAAATTTTATTTATTGCATTTACAGGATTATCAGTTTCTTATTGGGGACCAATTGCATATACATTTGCTTTAGCATGTCCTGTTTTTGCATTTTATTTTTCATTTGCTTCAAAATTCGTAACAGATAAAAAAATAAAATTATCATTTTTATACATATATACAATAGCGCTTTATATAATAGGAGTCTCAATGATAATCCAATGGGTTAACCAAGCTGGATGGGTATTATTATTCTCTGTCCCTAATTATGCTTATATAGTTACAACTTTCACAGATTTAATTAAACCAGCTTTTTCAGCATTTGCTTGGTACTTACCTATTTGTACATTCTTTCCTTTATTTAAATGGATATACACCAAAGTTGATGATACAAAAGATTTAAGAGATTCTATATTTGATTATAGTGGTATAGATTTATCTGGTCCTAGTGAACTTGAAGGACCTTATACTTGTGAAATGTACCTTTGTAGAGATAATGAAACTGGTAAAACAGTAAAAACACCAGAAACAAGAAGATTTGAATCCACATTAATTGTTGGTGTTTCTGGTTCTGGAAAAACATCCATGATTTTTGAACCTATGATAGCAAGAGATATTGAGAAAAAACATTTCTTTAGAGAAGTATCTAAAGAAATGGGATATACAGCTTTACGAACAGGAATAGCAACATTAAATAGTCCTTATTCAAATGAGTATTTAAATGAAAACTTCTCTTTAAATATGATATCACCTGTTTCATATAAAGAAAAAGTATTTAAAGCATATTTCTCAAAACTATTATATCAATATGATGGAGCAAATTCTGTATATAAAAATTTAGGTTTAACATATTTAGCTCCAGATTATGAAACAATCTCACATATGAAAGATGTAGCAGAAAATTTTGGTATAAAATATAATATCGTAGATCCAAATGATCCAAAATCTATAGGTTTAAACCCATTCGTGTTTGATGATCCTATAAAAACATCTATCGCAATATCTTCTGTTTTAAAAAGAATGTATGTTGCAGAAAATTCAGAAAACATTAATCAATCAACTTTAGTTGTTGAAGATGGACTTACAAATAACATTGTTACACAAGCAATAGAAAACTTATCATTATTATTAAAAGAATTATATCCTCGTACACACGAAGGACAGTTACCTACTTTAGAAGATTTATTAGATTTATTAAATGATTTTGATTTAATTGAACAATTAGCAGAAGAATTTAAACAAATTCCAGAATTAAAAGAAAAATATTCAATACAAATTAGATATTTTGAAAAAACATTTTATAGAAGAGCTACAGGTAGAGAAAATATTGAAAGAGCACTACTTGCCTACTCTGCTCAAATTGAAAACTTATTAAGATATCCTGGAGTTAAAAGTATTTTATGTAATAGAACAACAAATATAAATTATGACAAAGCTTTACAAGAAGGTGCAGTTACTTTTGTTTGCACTAGACGTGGTGATTTAGGAGCAAATATCCATAAAGCTTTTGGTCTATTCTTTATATTATTAATGCAACACTCTGTTTTATCTAGACCTGGAAATGAAAAAACAAGAATACCTCATTTCTTATACATAGATGAATTTCCACCTTTTGTATGTTCTTCTACATCTGATATATTTACTTTATATAGAAAATACAGAGTTGGTACAATAATATCTTCACAAAACTTATCACAATTTGGTGGCAAAAACCAAAATACATTTAGAGAAATATTGTTAGCTAACTGTACAACAAAAATTGTTTTCGGTAATAATACTCCTGAAGATAATGATTGGTGGGAAAAAGAATTTGGCGAGAAAAGACAATGGACTTTCCAAAGTGATTATAAACTTGATAAAGGCGAATATGATCAAACTTATAAAGGCATAAAATGGAATTGGGTACCTTACTTCAAATCTGGTAAAGTTCAATCACTAAAATTTAAATTTATTATTTATAAAACAAAAGATGTAAAAGGTAAAAATTTAGTAGGTCAAGCAAAAGTAGATTTCTTAGAAACTAAATATAAAGAAAAACAAAAAATTAAAAATTATAACTTTACTAAATTTACTAGTGGAATTGTATATAACGAAACTTCAAACAATAATAAAAATGGCAAATTCGATTTAAAAAATATTAATTTTGGTGGTACACCAGATAATCCAAACAATATGGAACCTATTCAAAATGATTCATCTGATTTTAAATTTGAAGATGACAATGCAATTCTTAATTTAAATTCAAATAATAATAATAACTAGGCAACATCAAGTTTCCTTTCTAAGGAAGCTTTAGTTACTAAATATACAAGAAAGAGATGAATATTATACTATTCATCTCTTTTTTTATCTTATATTTTATATCTT
Organism: Candidatus Scatovivens sp.; assembly: GCA_045648625.1. Taxonomy (GTDB): domain Bacteria; phylum Bacillota; class Clostridia; order TANB77; family CAG-508; genus Scatovivens. Next base: position 7,961 of record JAZROJ010000101.1, on the reverse strand, counting down.
TTATCCTAATAATTTAAACTCTACATTATTAGCTTTATATTTTCCATTTTCATTTTTAACAAATTCTACTAAAGATTTTTCAAGAGTTTCTGCATTTTGTCTTAAATCTGTAGTAAAATATAATTTCATATTTTCTATTTCTAAATTTCTAGTTACAATTTCTTTGAAAGTTTCTACCATATGTTTATCATCTTCACAAATAAAAATCATTTGAGGTTTAGTTTCAAAACCAGAATCAAAAGGAACAAAATTATCTAAGAAATCTTTGTAAATTCTTAATCTATCTGCAAATTTATTTGCCCAATCTTCTTCTCTTCTAACACTTTCAAACAATAAATTTATAGATTTATTAGCTTTTGAAATTTTTATAGTTCCATGTCCTTTTATTGTTTTTCCATTCATTTTTCCAGTAATAGCTGGTTTTACTATATAAGAATTGAAATTTGAAGCTTTTCTTAAATAAGCTATAATTACTTGGTTTGCAGATAATCTCTTTTTAATTAAATATACAGGTTTTGTGTTATCTGTTGGTTGCCATTTACAGTCTACTTCTTTAGAAGTAAGCAAATATTTTCCCATTTTTTCCATACAATATACTCTGTAAATACCTTTTCCTTCTTCTGAATTAAAAAAGTATCTTGTTAGTAATTTAGATTTTATCATTTGCTCTAATTTTATATTTAATTTATCTTGAGATTTTACATCTAAACCTTTATATTTTAAAATTTGATAAATTTGTCTAGATGTCATAAACTCAAATTCATTTACTAAATCTAAGATTTGGAAATGCATATCTGAAATATGTCCAACATTTATCTTGTGTACAATTTGACTAATAGAAACATATCCGTCTTTACCATCAAATGTTTTTATTTCTCCTTCTCTAATAGCGAATGGAGAAACGGTAGTTTTTATTTCAAAATCTTCTACCATTTTTCAAAATCCCCCTTTTTAATAATAAAATTTAAACAATTAAAAGTTTAATTTTCTTTCTGTCTTTTATAATTTTTTTAATATAAACATCTACTTTTTGTCCATATTCTAAGCCTTCTTTATATTCTGCCAATCCTACTAAATTTGGTTTTAATTCTATAAAAATTCCATTTTTATATTTATCTGGCTCTTTTACAATTCCTTTAACAACCATTTTTTCTTTATAGTCTTCCACATTTTCTTCCCAGTTTCCTAAAAGCTCTTTATATGACAAAATAATCTTGTTATTTTCTTTGTCTATAGATTTTATCATAACATTAATCTTTTGTCCAACAGAAAATCTTTCTTCTGGTGTTTTTATTCTAGAAACAGATATATCTTCAATATGTAATAGTCCAACTACTCCTCCACCTATTTCTACAAAAACTCCAAATTTTCTTATATTTTTTATTACCCCATTTATAACAAGCCCTGGAGCTAAATCATTTTTAGCCCATTCTAAAGCCTCTTCTTGTACACTTTTTCTAGATAATAAAATATTATTTGGATTATATATTTCTTTTACTTTAAATTGTACAAATTGATTAACTTTATGTTTGCAAATCGAAGTTTTGCAATAACCATATTCATCTATATCTAATGCTTCTAATTCATTTCTAGGAATAATTCCTTTTATGTTATTTCCTAAGTTAATATGCAAATTGTAATTATCATCACAACTTTTTACATATCCTTGCATAACTTTACCTTCGCAAAATGCATTTTGAAGCTGAGACATATTAAATTCTTCTTTTGTTTCTATCCAGCCTTCTGGAATAAATTTTTGATATTCCATATTTTTTCTCCTCTTTCGTGCTTTTATTTTTTTATCTGTTTTTTTATAAATAATGTTTTAAAAACAATGCATAAATACAAATTATTATTTAATAATAACTCTAATTTTGCTATTAACTAATAAAAATCTATCTTAATTACTATTTAGAATTTCTTCTATTTCTGATTTTTTCAAAAATCTCCATTCACCTATTTTTAAATCTTTTACAGAAATATTACCAATTTTTGCTCTATGCAAAGCTAATACTTTTTTACCTATAGATTCACACATTTTTCTAACTTGTCTATTTTTTCCTTCATGAATTATTATTTCTATTCTTGAAATATTTTTTTCTTTATCTATTTTCATAATTCTTGCTTGTGCAGGTTTAGTAATATATCCTGTATCTAATTTTACACCGTTTTTTAGATTTTCAACATCTTGTTCATTTGCAATACCTCGTACAGTAACTGTATATGTTTTTGTTATTTCATGTTTTGGGTGAGTCACTTGATATACGAAATCACCATCATTTGTTAATATAAGAGCTCCAGAAGTATACATATCTAATCTTCCAACAGGAACTATTCTTTCTTTTACTTTTACAATATCTAATACACAATCTCTTTGAAATTGATCATAAGCAGTAGTTACATATCCTATTGGTTTATTTAATAAAATATAAACAAATTCTTCTTTTAAATTTTCAATTTTTCTTCCATCAAAATAAACAACATCTTTATCTGGATTTACTTTTGTTCCTAGAGCTGTAATAACTTCATTATTTACTTTTATTCTTCCATCTAAAATTAACTCTTCACATTTTCTTCTTGAAGCTATTCCTGCATCTGCTAAAAATTTTTGTAATCTAACTTCTTCCATATATTCTCCACTCTTTTATACTAATCTTTTTTAGTATTTTCTATAAAATATTTTTTATAGAATTTATATACTACCTTTATACATATTAATAACTTTCATATAAAAAAACTTATTAATTATATTTTGTTCGTAATTCTAACAAGACGTTTTCAAAATATTCTGGCATTTTACCTTCTAATTTCATTTCTTTTTTTGTAACTGGATGAACAAATTCTAAGCGATAACTATGTAACATTTGACCTTCAACACCAAATGGATTTTTACCATTAGAATAAACAAAATCTCCAACTATTGGATACCCTATTTGTGCTAAATGAACTCTAATTTGGTGTGTTCTTCCAGTTTCTATATTTACTTCTAATAAAGTATATCCTTGATATCTTTCTAAAACTTTAATATGTGTAACAGCATTTTTTCCTTTTTTAGAAACTGCCATTTTAGTTCTTTCTTTTTGACTTCTTGCAATAGGCATATCTATTGTAGCTTCATTTTCTTTTACAACTCCTCTTACTAGAGCTATATATGTTTTTTTAACTTCATGATTTTTTATTTGTTCACTCAAATCAATATGAGATTTATCATTTTTAGCTATAATTAACAAACCTGAAGTATCTTTATCTATTCTGTGTACAATCCCTGGTCTTATTTCCCCACCTATTCCAGAAAGGCTATCTTTACATTTTGCCATAATTGCATTTACTAAAGTTCCATCTGGATTACCATTTCCTGGATGTACAACCAAACCTTTTTGTTTGTTTACAACAAGAATATCTTCATCTTCATAAACTACATCTAAAGGTATTTCTTGAGCTTTTATTTCTACTTCTTTAGGTTCTTCTTTTTGTATAGTTACAATATCATTTAAACATAATTTATAAGATGATTTAACTTTTTTATTGTTTACTAAAATATTTTCTTCATCAATTAATCTTTGTATTGCTACTCTAGACATATTTGAATCTTTTTCTGATATAGCTTTATCTAAACGCATTCCAACTAGAGTATTATCTATTTTATATTCTTTTTTTTGCAAATTCAACATCCTCTCTTCAATATTTCTAAAATAAAATTTTCTATTTTAGAACAATGACTTTAATAAATTTTGATATAATAATATTTTTAATTTAATCTTCCCAATGTGATTTTGTAACATCTTTTGAAAATATAATTTTTATAACATACTCAGGTAATACCATCATTCTTTTAATTCTTGATGGTTGTAATATTAATCTCCATAACCATTCTATTCCAAGTTTTTGAATTACTACAGGTGCTCTTTTTATATTTCCTGCTTCATAATCAAAAGTTCCACCTTGTCCTGTTGCAACATCTACTTTTAATTCATGCCTATGATTATAAATCCATTTTTCTTGAATTGGAGCTCCCATTGCTACAAATAATACATTTGGCTGTAAACTATTAATCTCTTGTATGACTTTTTCTTCTGAATCTTTTTCAAAATATCCTTCATGATATCCTACTATTTTTACATTTGGAAATAATCTTTCTACATTTTCTTTTGCTAGTTTAGGAATATCGCCTTGTCCACCTAACAAATAAAAAGTCCACCCAACTTTTGCTCCATATTCTAATACTGATCTAAAATACATTTGACCTGGTATACGTGCTTTAAAAGGCTTTTTTTGTATTTTTCCACCCAGCATAATTCCAACACTATCTGGGGTAGCCAATTCTGCTGATTTAAGAACTTTAAAAAATTCTTCATCTTTTTGAGCTTTCATAATAAATTCTGTATTTGGAGCTACAATTAATTTACAAGATTTATTGCTATTTTCAATTAGTTCTTTTGTGCGTAAAACAGCATCTTCTTTATTTACATTATCTATTTCTACACCCAATATTTTTATAATATCTCTCAAGATTTCCTCCTATTTTCGTGAATACTGAATCACAAATACAACTAATAAAATCCACCCAATTACTACAAACATATCTGCTATATTAAAAATTGGAAATTTATAAATTTTTATAAAATCTAAAACTGCTCCTCTAAATATTCTATCTATTACATTACTTACTCCACCTGCTATTATTATAGATAGTGCAGCCATTGTTTTATTATCAATTCTTTCTAATTGATTTTTTATAAAACCTATAATAATTATTAAAACAAAAATACTTAAAAATATATTTTTTGTATTCCCTTCATTAAATCCCAAAGCCATTCCTGTGTTATTTACAATTTCTATTCCAATTATTTCATTTCCTACTGGCTCATTAATATATTTTGTTACTAAAAATTTACTAACTTGATCTATTGCTACTAATAATATAACAATTACCAAGATACTTCTAACAATTTTATTTTTCAAATTGTTACCTCCACAACAAAATTATTTTTCCATAGACCTTTCAAAAACAATAAAACTGCCTGTATGATATAATGATTCGTATTTTTCATCTTTTTGTAATACCATAGCTAATTTAGAATTTGCATAAGCTACAATATGTGTAACTCCATATTCTTTAAATTTAGTTTCATAATTTACACTAACAGAAGCTATATCTAATGCATCTGTAAAAATATCTACACCTTCTATTCCGTTTTTTTCATCACCATTAAATTCTGGTGTATATAAATCACATCTTGAATCTATAAATACAGGAATACCTCTAAATAGCAAATAACTTCCATAATTATATTCATTATATATTTTTATATTATCAACATCTAAGTTTTTTAAAATCCAATCTGAAGCAGCTACAGGATATGAGTTTTTATCAATATAATCATTATGAATTTTAGGTTTTATAGTGTGTACAGACATGATAAATATTGTGCAAATTAATATCATAGCACCAAACCATTCTGTGAAAAAATTCATTAATTTAATAGTTGTTTCATGATCGTATTTTTCAAACATATCTGATATTAATTTTGCAAGTATTGGAAGACAGAAAATAGCAAACATCGAAACTTGTCTTTGAGAATTTATTGACAAAAATGTTAATCCTCCAAGCATAAATAAATCATTTAAACGAATTTTAGTATCTGTAAAAATTAATATTGCTAAAAACATAACAAGTGTAACTGCAAATTCTGAATTATCTTTTAATACTAAAGGTAAATGCTCATTAATAGATTGAGTTGTATTTCCTTGTAAAGTTTTGACTAAATACGTATATGCCCCTGTTCCTGCTGGATTTAAGAAACCTGTTACAGAAGCAATAACCATAATTATAATAAGACCTATAACATATTTATTTTTTTCTATTTTTATCTTATATGGTTTTGATCTTAAAATTTCTCTTTTTCTATTTCTTTCTGAAACATCAAATTTTATTTGTTCTAATTTTTGTTCTAATTTTTCTTTTTTCTCTTCTTTTCTAACAATTTTTTTAAATATTTTTAAACCTAAATAACAAACTCTTTTATCTAAATCAAAATCTTCAAGCATTAATAATAAATATTCTCCTATATAAGGTAGTGCTAGTACAAAATAAAATGGAAATACTGCACAATGGAAATTTACTATTAATATAGGTATTATTAATAAAAATACTGCATATCTTTTTTTATGTGTGGCCAAATATTTTTCTATACATAATATTTCAAATACAAATAAAATAAAAGTAATTAATTGAGCTCTTGCTGCTATAAAATTTTTTAACAAATAAATTGCTGCAAAAGTAATAGCAAAAGATAATATTTTATTATTAGATTTGTAAGATGTAAGTGCAAAAATTCCAATTCCAAGTATTGCTGAAAATACCATTGTTGAAATATATATTCCTACATCTCCAAAATTATCATAAATTATAAACATTCCTAAATCATATAACCAGTGTGGATATGTGTATGGTAAATCATGCCAAGAATATAAATCTTGAGTTAAATCTGATATACCATTTTGATATATATATTCACCTATTTTCAAAGTATAAAATGTATCATTTTGTAAAGTTTTAGGTGCTAATGACACACAAAAAAATATTATACATAGCACTGCAACTATGTTAAAAATCAAATTTTGTTCTTTTGTTGTTTCCATAATAATCTCCCTTATGTTTTCGATACAACGTATTATATCAAATAACATAAAAAAAATATATAGTTTAATTAAAAAAAGAAAAATTTGTGTACAACAGATATGTGTGCCTTTTATCTAATATTAAAAAAGTTCTTAAACTATTCCTTTAGAATAAAAAAACGCCCATATACCAACTTTGTTAGCACATGGACATTATATAACTTGCTAAAATTTATATAAAATTAATTTATATACTATATTATATTAAACAACTTCTTCAGTTGCTTCTGTTTCTTCTTCATCTTCTTTATTTGCAATTTCCATACTAGCTATTGAAACTTCATAAGCTATTCTTGTTTCGATACGACCATCTTCATATTTTTTCTCATAGCTTCTAGATTGAACTCTTCCTGTTAATTTAACTTCTGTTCCAACTTCCATATTTTGGCAAAATCTAGCATTTCTTCCCCATGCTATACAAGGTATGTAATCTGATTTATTATAAGCTCTGTTTACAGCTAATAATACATCTGCGATTTCTCTTCCAAATGGTGTTTGTCTATAGATTGGTTTTTTACAAATATAACCAACTAGAGTTACTTCATTTGTTATTTCATCTTTTTCATCTTCTTGATTTTCAGCTTCTACAACTTCTTTTGCAAATACTGTTAAAATTAATCTGTTTCTTTCATTTTCATAATTGTTGTAAGATCTAAATTGTCCTTCTACTGCAACTTTTTTACCGATTTCTAAATTTAAGTTTGTTAATAATCTTTCAGATACTGTAATTGGAATAATATCTACTGTTGAACTTAATCTAATTACTTCTAGATTAAAAACATAGAACTTTTCTCCATAAATTTCGTGACTATAACTTTTTTCACTTGCAATTTTTCCCACTAGCACTAAGTGGTTGTTTTCTGAATAATTTGTATTCAATTTTAATTCCTCCTTAAAATTTATCTATTGTGCCTTAATATAATGTATTTTTAATCCGTTTTTTACCCTAAAAACATCTTAATTATACCACTTTTTTTATCTTTTGTCTACATAAAATTGTTATTTTTTGAAACTTTTTCCATTTTTTTACCTTATTTAAAGGTTTTCAAGTGTTTTTTCATAATTTTTTGTAAACATTCCAAATATATTATGTCTCCTCAGTAACATATTTTTTAAATAAATTCCCTCTTTCTTCAAAGTTTTTAAAATATCCATAACTAGAAGCAGCAGGAGATAATAAACAAACCATTCCTTTTTTTGTATATTTTTTTGCCAATTTTACAGCTTCATCTAATTTTTCTGTAAATACTACTTTTTTATTAGTTTCTTTTAATCCTTCA
>JAZROJ010000100.1:0-5231 GCA_045648625.1 Candidatus Scatovivens sp. | reverse complement strand
ATTTTTTCAGTACTATTAGTATTTTTATATAAAACTTTATTTACTTCTGCATATATTGATTCTTTTGAAATATTGTATTGCTCTGCAATTTTATCGATATAGATTTCTCTTTCAATTTTATTTTCAACATTTGATAATATTTTTGTAATTTCTTTCAAAAACCTTATTTTATCATTTGCGTTTTCAAGATTATATTTGTTTTTTAACATTTTTATTCTAAATTCTACTAATGAAATAGCATTTTCTACTAGCAGATTGAATCTTCCACTTCCATATTTTATTACATATTCGTCTGGGTCTTTGGCACCTTCCATTTGTAAAACTCGAGCATCACATCCTTGATTTTCTAATATAGATAATCCTCTCATAATAGCTTCTTGTCCAGCTCCATCTGAATCATAACTTATTATTACTTGTTCACTGTATTTTCTAAGTAATCTGCCTTGTTCTTCTGTTAAAGCTGTTCCTAATGATGCAACTACATTTGTAATTCCTCTTTGGTATAATGAGATGGCATCCATGTAGCCTTCTACTAAAATTATCCTTTTAGAATTTGTTTGTTTTGCTAAATTTAATCCAAATAAATGCTTTTTCTTTGAATATACTAAATTCTCATTTGAATTTATATATTTTGCTAATTTTTCATTATTTTCTAATTTTCTACCACCAAAAGCTATTACTTTTCCTCCAACTTCCATTATTGGAAACATTAATCTTTTTCTAAAACGATCTATAAACTCTCCTTTATCATTTTGATTAACTAGGCCAGTTGCTAATATTTCTTCATCTTTAAATCCTTTTTTATTTAAATGTTTATATAATTCGTTATATTCTCCTGAATATCCTATTTTGAAAGCTTTTAATGTGTTGTTGTCTAATTTTCTTTGTTTCACATAATCTTGTGCTATTTTGGCTAATGGCTGATATAACCTCTCGTGGTAAAAGATTGTAGTTTCTGCATTTATTTTGTACATTCTATCTTTTAAATATTGCGTTTTATTGAATTCTGCATTTTCTACAACAGGCAAAGGAATTCTAGCTCTTTCTGCTAAAACTTCTAAGGCTTCTTTAAAAGAAATTCTTTCTATTTCACTAACAAATGTAAATACATCTCCACCTTTATGGCAACCAAAACAATGAAAATATTGCCTATCTGCAGAAACAGAAAAAGAAGGTGATTTTTCTTTGTGAAATGGACATAATCCAAAAAAATTTCTACCACTTCTTTTTAATGTTACATATTGAGAAATTACATCTACAATATCATTTGCTGATCTAATTTCCTCTTTTAATTCATTACTATATTGAATCATTCTAAAAACCTTTCTGAATATTATATTCGACAGATAAGCCCTAAATCCTTCATAATTATAAAAAAAATTATGTCTACTTTGTTTTTTTGTGCTTTTTAGTCAAATTTTATAAACGGCAAAAAAAAATTATATATTTTCATATATAATTTTTTTATTCTTTAATTTGCTGATATAAATTTTTTAACAATGTTTGTATTAGTTTCTTCTGGAATTCCAACTACATTTTTCATTCCTTCTATTCCATACATTTCATATGATGTGTTTATTTTATTTTCAACTAATTCTTCCACTGTTTCTTTATCTTGACTTCCTGCAAGAACTAATTCACTTACTAGAATTTGTTTTGCATTTAATAACATCTTTTTCTCTGTTGTAGATAACCCTTTATCTTTTTGTTTAAAACTCAAGTTTCTAACAATATCTGCTACTTCAAAAATATCTCCTGATTTCATCTTTTCAACATTGTCTCTATATCTTTTGTTCCATTTTGAAGACATTTCTGTACTATCTTGTTCTAAAACATTGATTACTTTTCCGGCTGTTTCTCTATCAATTATATTACGTACTCCTATTTCTTCTGCTTTTGCTGTAGGTACCATTACTTTTACTTCACCTGGCATTTTAATTATATAATAAGATTGCTTTTCTTCTAAAATTGATCTTTCTTCAATCTTCTCAATAACACCAGCTCCGTGCATTGGATATACTATTTTGTCTCCTACTTTAAACATTCCACGTCACTCCTTCCAAGTAATTTTAAAATTACTACATTACAATTATACTACAAAATTTACCAAAAGTCAAAGTTAAAATTAATCTTTTTGTAATTTTTGTTTCAAAACTGTTATATATTTGTATTATTATTTACTTGTTGAGCCAAAACCACCTATTCTTTCACCTTCTGCTTCATCATCGTCTGTTATAAAATATTTTTGAAAAATTGCTTGTCCTATTGCATCTCCTTTTTTTATTTCAATATCTTCTTCTTTTATGTTATAAAAGGCAAACATAATATGTCCATCATTATCTGGATTTCCATAATAATCTTTATCTACAACTCCTACACTATTTGCTAAAATCAATCCTTTTTTCCCTGGATTAGAGCTTCTGTTATACAAAAGTAACATTTCGTCATCTTCCATATAGGCTTTTATTCCAGTTTTTACAAGTGTTGGTTTTTGCCCTCTTTTAAAAGCAGGTATAATTGTGTCTTCTGCTGCTTCTACATCATATCCAGCTGAACTTTTTGTTTTTCTAATTGGTAAATTTATTCCTGCATTTTCAAATCCTTTTGCTATTTCAAATCCTCTTTTTCTCATTTTATATCCTCCATTTATGTTTTCTTATTTTTTTCAAATTTGATTATATATGTTTAGCTTAATTTTTTCAAGTAAAAATATATTTTTATACAATTAATTGGTTTCTTCTTAGAATTTACTTTTCAAAATTATATTAGACTTTTCTGTTTACACTAATCAAATTATATTTTTTTATTTATAAAAGGTTTAATTGGTTATTTTATGGATAAAATATAAAACAGATACACATAGTGTTTTATTTATAAGAAAGGAGATTTAATCTAAACACAATTTAGATTATATTTTTTATGAAATTAGGTTTATCTTTAGCTGGTGGTGGTATGAGAGGAATTGCTCATGCCGGAGTTTTAAAAGCTTTTGCAGAAAACAATATTAAAGTAGACATTATAACTGGAACAAGCTCTGGAAGTCATGTTGCTGTTCTTTTTGCTATGGGATTTTCTGGAGAAGAAATTTTAGATTTATTTAACAAATATGCTTATACTTTGGTTGGAGATGATTCTGAAACAGTGGTATTAGACAGTTTACTTTTTAACAAGAAATTAAAATTTGATGGTTTTAGAACAGGAAAAACAATTGAAGATTTATATAATAAAATAGCATATGAAAAAGGCTTCAAAACAATGAAAGATATTCCTTTTCCGGTTGCAACAGTTGCTACTGATATTATAAATGAAAAAGAATTTATTTCATCTTCTATTATCCCTTTCGGAACAGATTATATAAATACAATCGCTATAGGAACCGCAGTAAGAGCAAGTTCTAGTTTTTCTGTTGTATTTGATCCTTGTCCTTATAAAGAAAAATTATTAATGGATGGAGGAATTTTAAACAATATTCCTGTTGATATTGCTAAAAATTTAGGTGCCGACAAAGTAATTGCTGTTCGTTTTAGTAGTGATAAAATCAACTCTAACAGTAATATTATTCAAATTGGTATGAAAACAATTGATATGATGAGTAATAAGATTTGTGAAAACAATTTAAAAAATGCTAATATTACATTAACAGTAGATACAAATGGTACTAGCTTATTAGATATTGGAAATATTGATTATTGTTTTCAATCTGGATATGAAACTGCACTTGAAAATATGGATAATATTAAAAAATTAATAGAAATTTGTTAAAAAGATTTGTATTAATTTAGTTTATTTATTTTCATTTTCATAAAATAAAAAGTAAAGTTATGCTTTCATATTAAATAAAAACTAAAAAACGCCTATCTATTTTATTATAGATAAGCGTTTTATAATTTTTTATATCAATTAGTCTTGAGCATATGGTATGATAGCTATATGTCTTGCTCTTTTTACAGCTGTTGTAATTTCTCTTTGATGTTTAGCACATGCACCTGTTGCTCTTTTTGGTAATATTTTACCTTTTTCATTAATGAATTTTTTTAATTGATCTGCATTTTTATAATCTAATTCAAAGTTTTTGTCATTGCATAATGCACAAACTTTTTTTCTCATTTTTCTGAATTTTGGGTTGAAATCTTCATCTTGCATATTTCTATTATTTCTTTTATTTTGTTTTTTGTCAGCCAATTTACTATACCTCCTATCTTCTAATCTTATATATTTAAATTAGAATGGTAAATCATCATCAGAAGCTGTTACTTGGAATTCAGCGCTTTGTGCTACTGATTCTCCAAATGTATTTTCAAATCCTGATGTATCTCCATCTCTTTTACTATCAGCAAAATATGCTTCTTCTGCAATTACTTCTGTTATGTAGTGTTTTTGTCCTTGTTCATCATCCCAATTTCTTGTTTGAATTCTTCCAATAACACCTACTTGTTGACCTTTTTTGAAGTATTTGCTACAAAATTCTCCAGTTTTATTCCAAGCTACTATGTTTATAAAATCAGCTTGTCTTTCTTCACCAGCTTTTGCAAATCTTCTATTTACTGCTAAACTAAATGAAGCTACTAGAGTATTGTTTGTTTGAGTATATCTTACTTCTGGGTCTTTTGTTAATCTTCCCATTAAAATTACTTTGTTCATTTGGTTACCACCTTTCAAAAATTATTCTTCGTCTTTTCTTACTACGATAAATTTGATAACTTCATCAGTAATTCTGTATAGTCTTTCAAGTTCTTTTATTAAAGTTGGCTCAGCTTCAAAGTTAATTAATACATAAATTCCTTCTGAATTTTTTTTGATTTCATAAGCTAATTTTTTCTTTCCTAACTCTTCTACTGATTCTACTTTACCTGCATTGTTAATAATGTTTGAAAATTTTTCAGTTAAAGCTTTAACTCCTGCTTCTTCAACATTTGGATTAACAATGAATATAGTTTCGTATTTATTCATTATCTTTCACCTCCTCTTGGATATAAAACCCATATACTTATGATATGAGTAAGGAAAAATGCTATGTTTGCATTTTACTTGGGTATTATAACACAATTTTTATAATTTGGCAAGTATTTCTATTTTATTTCTGTCCCACACCAAAATAATGTTATTTTATTACACAATATTCAACTTCTATTAATAACATTACATACTCTAATAAAAATTTTTTCTTTTTTTTCTTCTATAATATATAAATACCATAAATATATTATCAATAAAAAAATCATAATATTTTT
>JAZROJ010000099.1:0-10892 GCA_045648625.1 Candidatus Scatovivens sp. | reverse complement strand
TTTATTTTTATTCTTTTGAATTAAAGAAAGAATATTTTTATCTAGCTCTTCTTCAGACATATTTAATTCTTTAGCAGCTTCTTTTATAGATAAATTATCAAAAATAATTTTATTAGCAATAATTAATAAATTTAGTTTTTGGATATTTTCCTCATCACTTTTTATCATTTCTTTAATTATTCTAATTAAATCATCTCTTCTTAAACCTAGTTGTTTTGCCGCTTTTCTAATTGTTAACTTTGCAGTTAAAATATTATTCACAAAAATTAATTCATTATTATTATTCATTAATTTCACCTTTCAAATACCATTTGTGTGCTTCTTTTATTTTTACTTTTATGACATCCCCAATTTTGCAATTATTTTTTTCTTCAAAAATAATAACTTTATTAGTTCCTGTTCTTCCTGTTAAAAGTTTTTTATCATTTTTGCTGTAACCTTCTATTAGAATCTTTTCAATTTTATTTATGTATTTTTCATTGTTTTCATCTACTCTTGATTCATATAATTCTTTCAATCTGTCAAATCTTTTATGTTTTATTTCTTCTGGAACCTGATCTTCTCTTTTAGCTGCAACTGTGCCTTCTCTTTTTGAATAAATAAACATAAAAGCTTGCTCAAAATTTACTTTTCTTACCACATCTAAAGTATCTTCAAAATCCTCTTCTGTTTCACCTGGGAAACCAACTATAATATCAGTAGAAAAAACTACATCTTTTATTTTTGATTTCATTTTTTGAACCAATTCTAAGTATTGCTCTTTTGTATATTTTCTATTCATTTCAGCTAATACTTTTGAGCTTCCAGATTGAAGTGGTAAATGAATAATTCTACAAACTTTTTCGTTATTCGCAATAGATTCTATTACATCATCTGTAAAATCTTTAGGATGTGGAGATATAAATCTTATTCTCTCAATTCCCTCAATTTTGCAAACCTCGTTTAACAAATCTGCAAAATTTTTTATTTCTTCATTTCCTTTATAAGAATTTACGTTTTGACCTAAAAGAGTGATTTCTTTATACCCTTGAGAAGCTAATTCTTTTACTTCTTCTAAAATTTTCTCTGGCTCTCTACTTCTTTCTCTTCCTCTTACATAAGGTACTATACAATAAGTACAAAAGTTATTGCAGCCATACATAATTGTAACAGAAGCTCAAAATTTATCATTTCTTTTTATTGGTAAACCTTCGTAAATTTCTCCATCTATATCAATAACATCTTTTACTTTTTCATTTTTAATAATTGCTTTATATATGTTTTCTGGTAAATTTTGAAGAGTATGTGTTCCAAAAATAATATCTACAAATGGATAGCTTTTTTTAATTTTGCTTACCATTTCTTTTTCTTGCATCATACATCCACCAATAGCTAATATTTGATTTCTACTTTCTTTTATTTTCTTAATTTCACCAATTTTTCCAAACAATCTTTCTTCTGCATTTTCTCTAACACAGCAAGTATTAAAAATTACAATATCTGCATCTTCATATTTATCGTTTTGGGTATATCCCATTTTTTCTAACATCCCAGCCAATTTTTCTGAGTCATTTTCATTTAGTTGACATCCCATTGTTAAAATATGATATGTAACAGTTTTATTCTTATTTTTTTCTTTTACAAGTTCTATAAATTTTCCTTGATTTTCTTGCACTTTCCAAGCCCTCCAATCCGTTTTATTTTATAACATATTTCGCCATAATTCAAGCTTTTTTATTTGCTTTTTATATTTTTTTATTTTATAATATTATTAATATTGTTTAATTTCTAAAGTATGGAGAAAATTATGAATTATTATGAAGTTTTAGGTATTTCAAAAAATGCTACTCAAAAAGATATAAAAAAAGCATATAAAAATTTAGTAAAAAAATATCACCCAGATATTTATCAAGGTGATAAAACTTATGCTGAAAAAAGAACATCAGAAATTAATGTAGCTTATGACACTTTATCTAATCCAGACTTAAAATTAGCTTATGATGAAGAGCATTTTCCAAAAACAAATTCTTCTTATACTCCATCAGAATATAACCCAACCAATGAGAACTATAATAAAACATATAATGAGCATTATCAAACATATGATGAATATAAACATAATTATACATATTCATCATATACTGCAACAAATATAAGAGATGGTTCAGAACGTGACTATTCTACATATGTAAATTATGGGAATCCTAATACAAATTTTCATCGTTCAAGAACTTCAAATTCAAATTATACTTACAAAACAGAGCCTTTTAAAGATAAAATCTTTAGTAAATTTGATAAATTTAGTAGTAAAAATAAACAAAAAACTTTTATAATAATTATCCTATTATATTTAATTGTTTTAATATACTTTATATTTCAATTAATTAATTTATTTACAAACACAGATTTATTTAAAACAGATACTCCATTCGACACAACAACAAATCCATCAGTTATAGAAAATGTTACCATACCAGATATAACTTCTAAAACAGAAAAAGATGTAGATGATACAAATCTAATCATTAATAATACTACTAATGGTAATAATTTAGATATTAATGTGGAAAACAATTCTAACTCTGTTACTATCGATAAAAGCAACACAGTTCCAAATAATAACTCAAACACAGATTTTAACATATATAATATCTATACAGAAAATGAACTACAATCTCTATATCAAAATTTAACATCAGAATATAATGAAGAAATAACTTATGAAGAATTTCTCGAATATCTCACACAATACTTTTCTATTTTTCTAGGACCCTATCAATAATAATATTTTCATACAGAGCAAATGATTTCAAAATTTGCTCTGTACTTTTTTAGTTTTTTATCATATAATATCTTAAATAAAATATATAAATATATATTTATTTAAGGTTTATTTAAGGAGATATGATATTTCAAATATCATAAAATTAAAATATGAAAAATTATAAATTGGCATTAGTTGGTGCAACAGGTCTAGTTGGCAGAACAGCTTTAAAAGTTTTAGAAGAATATAATTTACCTATTTCTGAATATGTATTTTTTGCTTCAAAAAAATCTGCAGGAAAAGGAATTGAATTTAAAGGAAAATCTTACATAGTTCGTGAGCTAAAAGAAGATTCGTTTGATGAAGGTTTCGATTTTGCAATATTCTCAGCAGGTGGAGAAACTTCAAAACAATTTTCTCCAATTGCAGCTTCAAAAGGCTGTATCGTAGTAGATAATAGTAGCGCATTTAGAATGGATCCTTCTGTTCCATTAGTAGTTCCAGAGGTTAATCCAGAAGAATTAAAAAATCACTCTGGAATCATAGCTAATCCAAACTGTTCTACAATTCAAGCTGTTGTCCCACTTAAAGTTTTAGATGATGCATATAAAATTAAAAGAATTGTTTATTCAACTTATCAAGCTGTTTCTGGAGCAGGACAAAAAGGAATTGATGATTTAGAAAATGGTATTAAAGGAGAAGAACCTAAAAAGTTCCCTTATCCTATTTTTAATAATTGTATTCCTCATATCGATACATTTTTAGAAAATGGATACACTAAAGAAGAAGAAAAAATGATAAATGAAACTAGAAAAATTTTAAAACGTCAAGATTTAAAAATAACAGCTACTACAGTTAGAGTTCCTGTTATGAACTGCCATAGTGAATCTATTAACGTTGAATTTGAAAAAGAATTTGATTTAGAAGAATTAAAAAGTTTATTAGCAAATTCAGAAAATATTATCCTTCAAGATGATTCTTCTCAAAATCTTTACCCTCTAGCTACTACATCTAATGGTCATGATGAAGTTTTTGTTGGTAGAATTAGAAGAGATTTTAGTGTAGATTCTGGCATTAACTTCTGGTGTGTAGCTGATAATGTTAGAAAAGGTGCTGCTTCTAATGCAGTACAAATTGTGAAAAAATTAATTGAAAATGAGTAAAAATTTTAAAATAAACATAAAATTATAAAATACCATATAAAATAAAAGTATAGAAAAAGAAAAATAAAATTTTCAAATTTCTATACTTTTTTATTCTTATAATTCCCACTAGTGTTCATTACATTTTCTCTATAAAATTCACAAATTTCAATTTTAAAAGTCCAAGATTTTCTAGGTCAATAGCATTTTTTACTTCACCTAATAAAACATATACTTTATTTAAAGAATAAGTTCTTTGTTGCATATAATCAACATCATTCATCATCTCATTATTATATTTATCAATAGCTGTTTGAATTGTGTTTTTTGCGCTATCCCAATCTCCTATATTTGCAAAAGAAAAACTAGATAACACTATAGAATTTAGTTCTTTATCTTTCACATCACTTTTACTATCTGAAAACTCATTTAAAAATGTAGGAATCAGTGCATACAGTGTTTGTAATCTAGCTAAAAGTTCTTCTTCATTTTCTGCTATTGTTATTGTTAATAAATTGTTTAATTCATTACTAAACAACACTAAATTTTCGGGACTTATATTTATCTCTGCTAAATCTAATATGATAGTATCTAATACTTCATTTATTTTTTTCTCATCATTTAGTATACTACTCCAATCTAAATCTTCGTCTTTTATATATTCTCCTTTTGCATATTTATTAGTTATATTAAAAATAGCATCTTCTATAAATTGCAATTCTTCCACTGTTTTTTCTTTCATTAAATCTTTGTTTTCTTCTTCTAAAGAACATCCTGTTAATATAAATAAACAAAATATCAATAACACTATATTTTTTATCGTTTTTTTCATGATACACCTCATTTTAGACTTATTTTTTATATATTATTTACAAAAATTTCATTCTTATTCTAAGGTATATCTTTTTCATTTTTTATAATAATATTATTAATGCTTAATTAAATTAAGAAAGGAATAAAATCTACTATGAATTCAGTTGTCAATTTTTATAGCGAAAAAAAAGGAGAAATTAAAAAATTTCTCGATTTGTTTTATTCTGATAATTTTCCTTTAGATAATGCTTTGTTTTGGAAGGAAGAGTTTCCTAATCCGATTGATATGATTGATATTATTTCTTGTTTTGTTGATAATAATAACAAATTTGCTTTAAATGTTTGGATAAGCTTAGATAAAGATGTTTATATTTGTATTGGAGAACACAATATAAACAACATTATCAAATATTTGTATGAACGTTATCCATACTAATATTATGCTTTTAAATTAATATATTTATATTATAACCATTTTATTTAATATTAAATTATTTAATTAATATTTTTTTATTTTTCCATGATTATAGTTACTGGTCCATCATTTAATAAAGAGACCTTCATATCTGCACCAAATATTCCGTGCTTTACTGGAACATTTTCTTGTTTGCATTTTTCTAAAAAATATTCATATAATTTATTTGCCATTTCAGGTTTTGCTGCTGGTGTAAAACTTGGCCTATTTCCAGAAGATACAGTATCTGCATATAAAGTAAATTGAGAAACTATTAATAATTCTCCTTTTATGTCTTTTACAGATAAATTCATTTTTTCATTTTCATCTTCAAAAATTCGTAAATTTGTTAATTTTCTTGCAAGATAATCTGCTTCTTTTTCAGTATCTGTATGTGTTATTCCACATAATACTAATAAACCTTTTCCTATTTTTCCAATAATTTCTCCATCTACTTTAACTTCTGCATTTGTAACTCTTTGTATTACTAATTTCATCTTTTTTCCTTCCGTTTTGCACAATATCTTTTAATGCATATCTTATATTTGTATAAAAATAAACTAATACATTTTTATTCTTCTTTTATTGTTCTTGTCATTAAATTTTCTACTGCTGTTTTTGGGTCTAATCCATTATATAAAACATCATAAACAGTGCTTACAATTGGCATTTCTATATTATATTTTTGTGCTAACTTGTATGCTACATCTATATTGTCTACACTTTCGATTACCATTCCAATTTCAGCTTTAGCCTCTTCTATAGTATGTCCTTTTCCTATCATTTCACCTGCTCTTCTATTTCTACTATGTGTGCTTCCACAAGTTACAATTAAATCTCCTAGACCTGTTAGACCATAAAAAGTTTTTTCTTCTCCTCCCATAGCTACTCCTAATCTAGTTAATTCTACTAAACCTCTTGTTGCTAAAGCAGCAAAAGTATTGTCTCCTAAATTTAATCCTACAGAAATTCCTGCGCAAAAAGCTATAATGTTTTTTAATGCTCCTCCTAATTCAACCCCTTTTACATCTCTAGATTTATAAATTCTAATTGTTGGACTTTTGAAAGCTTCTATAACTTTTTCTTTTACTTCTTCTGATTCTGAAGCAATTACTAGTGCTGTTGGTATATTCAAACTTACTTCTTCTGCATGGCTTGGTCCAGACAATATACCATATTTTATATTTGGAAGTTCTTCTTCTATAACTTCATCTAAAGTTTTTAAAGTTTCTGATTCAAAACCTTTGGCACACATTATTATCATTTGATTCTCTTTTACAAAATCTTTATATCCTTTTATAGTGCTTCTTACAAATTTTGAAGGTGTTACATGTAAAATTAATTCTGCATCTTTTATTGCCTCTTCATAATCTGTTGTACAATATACATTTTCTGGAATTACTGCATTTGGCAAAAATACACATTTTCTTTCATTATTAATCATATCTTTTTCTTTTTCATTAAAAGACCATATTGAAACATTGTTTCCATTACTAGCTAAATATATTCCAAGTGCAACTCCCCAGCTTCCACTTCCTATAATTGCAATTTTTTTCATGCATTATTCTCCTTTATTTTCTTCTTTTTTCTTGAAGTTTAATTTATTTTCTGTTCCAGCTATAATTCTTTTTAAATTTGTTCTATGATTAAATATAACTATTGCTGCTAATAAAATTCCAAATATTATAAAACTAAAGTCAAATTTAATTCCACCTACATAAGAATCTCTTACAAATATTGTTAATACAGCAAATAATATTGCTGCTGAAATTGAACCTAAAGAAACCATTCTAGTAATAGCCATTAAAGCTAAAGCAAATATTAAACAAATTAAACCTATTTTCCAGTTTATTAATAAAATAATTCCTAAACTTGTTGCTACTCCCTTTCCTCCTCTAAATTCAAAAAATATTGGATAAGTATGTCCTATAACTACTGCTAATGCTGCAATCTCTACTAATAAAGCTGCACTTGATTCTTTTGCTATTTTAGAAACTAACAATGCAATTAAAATAGATACTACACCTTTTAAAATATCACAAACAAGTGTTATTATTGCTGCTTTTTTTCCTACTGTTCTTAAAACATTAGTAGAACCTGCATTTCCACTACCTTTTTCTCTAACATCAAATCCTGCCATCTTTCTGCTTATAATTACTGAAAAATTAACACTTCCTATTGCATAAGCAATTAGTGCCATAATGATATATACTACCATATCAATTCCCTCCTATGTATTTTATTTTTTAATTTTATTCTTTTTCACCTTTTTCTCTTGTAATTAATCTTACTGGTGTTCCTTCTAATCCAAAATTATTTCTAAAACAATTAACCAAATATCTTTGATAAGAAAAATGAAATAATTCTTGATTATTTACGAAAATTACAAAAGTTGGTGGTTTTGTAGAAGCTTGTGTTCCGTATAATATTTTTAATCTTTTTCCTTTATCTGATGGTGGTTGAACAACTGCTATAGCTTCATTTATTACTTCATTTATTACTGAAGTTGATACTCTTAATGAATTTTGTTTTGCAACATTATTTATCATTTCAAATATTTTGTTTACTCTTTGTCCTGTTTTTGCTGATATAAAAATAACTGGTGCATATGATGCATAAGAAATTTTTTCATAAATTTCTTTTTTATATTGTTCTAAAGTTCCTGTTTCTTTTTCTACTTCATCCCATTTATTTACAACAATTATAATTCCTTTTCCAGCTTCATGAGCCTCTCCTAGTATTTTAGCATCTTGATCTGTTACTCCTTCTGTTGCATCTATTAATACTAAACATACATCTGCTCTTTCTATTGCAAATAATGTTCTCATAACACTAAATTTTTCTATAGATTCATTTACTTTCGCTTTTTTACGAACACCTGCTGTATCTATAAAAGTATATTTTCCAAATTCATTTTCAAATTCCGAATCTATTGCATCTCTAGTAGTTCCTGCTATATTGCTAACTATACTTCTTTCTTCTCCTAATATACGATTTATCAATGATGATTTTCCTACATTGGGTTTTCCTATAATTGCTACTTTTATTCTTTCATCATCATTTTCGCCTTCTTCTTTAGGTGGAAGTTTTTCATATATAGCATCTAACAAATCTCCTATTCCTATTGCATTTGCTGCTGAAACAGGAAATGGTTCTCCTAAACCTAAATTATAAAATTCGTAAATTTCTGCTGGTGGTTCTCCATAATTATCAGATTTATTACAAGCTAAAATAATAGGTTTATTTGATTTTTTAAGCATAATTGCTATTTCCATATCACTTGCTGTAACACCTTGTTTTACATCTGTCATAAATAAAATAACATCTGCTACATTAATCGCAATATTAGCTTGTTGTCTCATTTGAGAAATTATAATATCTTCTGATTCTGGCTCTATCCCTGCAGTATCTATTAAAGTAAATTCTCTATCTTTCCAAGTTGCATTTGCATAAATTCTATCTCTAGTTACACCTGGAGTATCTTCTACTATAGAAATTCTTTGTCCTACTACATA
Organism: Candidatus Scatovivens sp.; assembly: GCA_045648625.1. Classification (GTDB taxonomy): domain Bacteria; phylum Bacillota; class Clostridia; order TANB77; family CAG-508; genus Scatovivens. The sequence continues at coordinate 2,225 of JAZROJ010000099.1, read as the reverse complement.
ATTAAAAAATTTCGATTTTCCTACATTAGGTTTTCCTATAATTGCTACTATTGGTTTTGACATATTTCTCTCCTTTCAATCAAGTTATTATTATACCTCATTTTTTCGTATTTTTCAATGTTTTTTCCATACATATATTGAAAATAATATTATTCCTAAAACAGAAATAATTTTTGTTATATTCATAACTGTTGTTCCTGTGTATTCTGCAACTAATTCTACATTTTCTTTTTCTGGAATTTCTACCCCTAAAAATCCATTTGGTGTTTCAAAATTATAAAGTAATACTCCATCAGCTGTTACTTTATAACCAGGATAATATATATATGGTAATTCTAAAATAGTTCTCTCAGCAGTCCTTATATCAGCAGTATAATAATTTCCATTTTTTTCTTCTTTATCTATTATAGCTTTTCCTTTTAAAACATATGCAGATTGTTCTCTAGTTGCTATATAAAAAGTATTTTCAAATGCTTTTTTAGGTAAGTATTCACCTTTTCCCATTCCTGCTACAACTTCATTTTCTCTTCCTGATACTATTCCTAAATTCCAATTTTGTATATTTACTACTTCATGACTTCTTGGTATATTTGAATAAAATGCACATACATATAATATACATATAATAGTTATTACAATTATGTCTTTAAAATTAAATTTTTTAAAGACAACATACATATTTATGCTACATACTATACTCAAGAAAAAATCTGCTATAAAAAGCATTCTCCAAGGGAATTGTATAAAACAAAATATTGATGGCATAAATTTCCATGGCCATAATTTTGTTGACATTATTACACTAATTATTCCTGCTATTAAAAAGAATATATATTGTTTTTTTGCATCTTCTTTTAATGTTTTTAATGACATTATTGAAAAACATAACATAATTATTATATGTATTCCAAGTTCAAATATATAATCTCCTTTAGGTGTTACAAATAATCTTTTAACATCTAATGCAGATTGTGCAACACTTTCTTTTGTAGCCATTGCATTTTCTTGATATACTTGATAATCTGTGCTTAATCTAGCTTCTAACATTGGTGCCCAAAATAAGCTAGTTATTATCACTATAAAAATAAAATTTATTAGTAATCCTTGTTTTACATGAGTTTCTTTTAAATTTTTAAAATTTATAAAAACATATAACATTCCAAAAATACAAGTTATAAGAGTGCTTATATTGTGTGTTAAAATAAGTCCGCACTGCTCCAAAAGTTAAATAATAATGATTTTCTGTTGTATTAAATAATTGGTATAATCCCAGAAACACTAGTGGTACAAACATAAAAGACATCACTTCACCTAATGCATTTCTAGAATACCAATCAGTTAAACGATATGGAAATGTTATGTATATAATAGACGCAAGAAGAGATGTATTAGAATTTTTTGTAATACTAAGCATAAATTTATACATAAAAAATCCAGAAAGTATTAAACTAATAAAGTTCAATAATTTATATGCTGTAATCATATTTCCACAAATAAAATTAATGATTATTATAGATATTGTTGATAATGGACCATAAAACAAATTCCAAGAATACCCAAATCCATTTGAAAAGCTTTGTATTACATTGGCATTTATACCTTGTTCTTTAATACTTTCCAAAGTACCAAAAGCTCTTGCTATATGTTGTATTCCATCATCATAATAAACATCTATGTTTTTACTTAGTACTGGAATTGTTATTATACAAGATACTAATACAATAAATATATAATATATAAAATCTGTGTTTGCTATTACTCTTTTTATTTTTTCTCTCACTATATATATCCTCTTTTAAATTTAAGATATTTGTATTTTTTATATTTTTACAATTATTCTATTTTATTATTTTACAAATTTGTGATTATTATATCATTACAAAATATTTTTATCAATTATTTTTTCCTTTTTTACAAAACCCTAATCTATGTTAACTTTTTTCTTACCATCATTTGTGAAACTTTCATATTATAGGATTTATATAACTATTTTACTATAATATAAAAAATAAAAAAAACGATATAGCTTTACCCCTATATCGCTTTTTTCATTATTTAAATAATTTTCATTTATGATTAACTATCTTTTTCAGCTTTTTTTGCAATTACTTCTTTTCCGTCATAGTAACCACAGTTAGAACATACTGTATGTGGTCTTACTGGTTGATGACAATGTGAGCATGTTGACACATTTTCTTCTTCTATTTTCCATGTAGATCTTTTTA
>JAZROJ010000098.1:0-13177 GCA_045648625.1 Candidatus Scatovivens sp. | reverse complement strand
AAATATTGTAAAAAAAAAGAATATATGATATAACAGTCATATCTAGTATTGGAGGATTATTTTGAAAAAAGACATAAAAGATTTTGATTTAGAAGAATTAAAACAAGAATTAATAAATATAGGAGAAAAACCATTTAGGGCGGAACAAATTTTTAAATGGTTATATCAAGATAGAGTAACAACATTTGATGAAATGACAAATCTTTCATTATCATTAAGAGAAAAATTAAAAGAAAATTATAAAATTGGAATATTTGAAATAGTACATAAATTAGAATCAGTAGATGGAACAAAAAAATATTTATTTGATGTGCAAGACGGACAAGGCAATTTAATTGAAAGTGTATTAATGCAATATCATCATGGTTATACTATATGTGTATCTTCACAAATTGGTTGTAAAATGGGATGCAAATTTTGTGCATCAACAGGTATTCCATTTGCAAGAGATTTAGAGCCTGGAGAGATAATTGAGCAATTATTAGCAATAGAAAGAGAAAGTGATGTAAGAATTTCAAATATTGTATTTATGGGAATTGGAGAACCTTTAGACAATTTTGAAAATGTAATGAAAGCAATTAAAATTATAAATCATCCTAAAGGGCTAAATATAGGTGCAAGACACATAAGTATTTCTACAAGTGGAGTAGTTCCTAAAATTTATGAATTAGCAGAAAGAGCACCTCAATGCACTTTATCAATATCTTTACATGCAAGCAACAATAAAACAAGAAGTGCAATGATGCCAATAAATAATGCATATCCAATAGAAGAATTAATAAAAGCTTGTAAATATTATATAGAAAAAACCAATAAAAGAATATCTTTTGAATATGCTTTAGCAAAAGATAATAATGATAATTTGAATGATGCAAAAGATTTAGTAAAATTATTAAAAGGATTATTAGCTCATGTTAATTTAATTCCAATTAATAAAATAGAAGATGGAAAATATACAAAAAGTACAAATGAAAACATTATAAAATTTAGAGATTATTTAAATGAATGTGGTATAGTTGCTACAATTAGAAGAGAATTAGGTTCAGATATTAATGCAGCATGTGGGCAACTTAGAAAACAAAACTTAAAAAAGTAAAAGAGGTGATAAGGCTTTGAGAATTTTAGCAAAATCTGATATAGGAAAAGCTAGAGAAATGAATCAAGATTCATATTATGCATCAGAAACAGATAGTGAATTAAAATTATATATTTTGGCAGATGGAATGGGTGGATATAAAGGCGGAGAAGTAGCTAGTTCTCTAGCCATAGAAAGTACTCGTAAATATATTCAAAGTAATTTTAAGAAAATTGTAAAAGAAAAAGAAGAAATTTTAAAATTAATCAATAGTGCTATAGAATATGCTAATATGATGGTATATGAAAAAGCACAAGAAATACAAGAACTTCGAGATATGGGTACTACTTTAGATGTTTGCTTAATATATAATAATAATATCTTTATAGGACACGTTGGAGATAGTAGAGTTTATAGAATAAGAAAAGATATTATTAGAAAATTAACAAGTGATCATAGCTATGTTGAAAAATTAGTAAGAGAAGGTACTATTTCAAAAGAGCAAGCATATAATCATCCAAAGAAAAATATGTTAATGAAAGCTATAGGATGTAGGTCATTAGTAGAACCAGATGTACTATATAAAAAATTCTTAAAAGATGATATTGTTTTAATGTGTTCAGATGGTTTAACAAATATGCTAAAAGATGAAGAAATATATGAAATATTACTTAAAAATCCAGAAAATCCAGTAGATGCTTTAATAGATAAAGCAAACCAAATGGGTGGTTATGATAATATAACAGCAATAATAATAGATAACATAGAGTTTGATGAAAAAACTAAGGAGAGATAAAAATGAATCTAATAGGAAAAATGTTGGATAACAGGTACGAAATCTTAGAAAAAATTGGAAATGGCGGAATGGCAACAGTGTATAAAGCAAAATGTCATGTTTTAAACAGAATTGTTGCAATTAAAATTTTAAGAGATGAATTTACTACAGATAGTGAATTTATCAAAAAATTCAATTCAGAAGCACAAGCTGCAGCTAGCTTAACACATCCAAATATAGTTTCAATATTTGATGTTGGGAATGAAGATAATTTATATTATATTGTAATGGAATTAATCCAAGGAAAAACTTTAAAAGAAATTATAACAGAAGATGGAAGTTTATCTTGGAAATGGTCTGTAAATATAGCTATACAAATAGCTTCTGCTTTAGAAATGGCACATAGAAATAGTATAATACATAGAGATATCAAACCTCACAACATAATGATTACAGAAGATGGAGTGGCAAAAGTAACAGATTTTGGAATAGCAAAAGCTGTTTCTAATTCAACAATAACAGCATTTGGAACTACAATAGGCTCTGTACATTATTTTTCACCAGAACATGCAAGAGGTGGATATACAGATGCAAAATCAGATTTATATTCTTTAGGAATAGTAATGTATGAAATGCTAACAGAAAGAGTACCATTTGATGCAGATACACCTGTATCTGTAGCCTTAAAACAAGTACAAGAAGAACCAGTAGATCCTATAAAATATAATTCTAAAATACCAATTAGTGTAAACAGAATTATTTTAAAAGCAATGCAAAAAGATCCAAATCTTAGATATCAAAATGCAACAGAAATGTTATCAGATTTGAGCAGAGCTCTTCAAAATCCAGATACAGATTTTGTTGTATTAGAAAAAAGAGATATCAATTCTCCTACTCAAAAAATTCCTACAATTCATGAATTAGAAGCTACAAAAACAATAGATAGAAGACCTGGAAATATGCATGAAGAGCCAAGAAAAAAAGAAGGAAAAGTAAAAGCATTTTTCAGAAAAAACAAATGGATAAAACCTATTATATTCATATTAGTAGCTATAATGTTATTTGTAATAGCAATGTTTAGTACAGTTGCATTATTAAATAATAATAGACCAAAACAAGAAGTAATGCCAAATCTTGCTGGATATAATGATCAAGAACGTTTAATGAAAAAAGATGCTATAAAAGCTTTAATTGAATTAGGTTTTAAAGAAGAAAATATTGATTTTGAAGAACAATATGATGATGAAATAGAAGAAGGATATGTAATATCACAAAGTCCAGAATACAAAGAAAATTTCAGAATAAATGTATCTAAAAAAATAAAATTAGTTATAAGTAAAGGACAAAAATTAGTAACTTTACCAAAGAAAATTGTTGGTAAAAAATTAGGTGATATAACATCAGAATTCACTGAGAAAGAAATAAACTATGTTGTTAATGAAGAGCATAATGAAGAAATCGAAGCAGGTATAATAATATCTGTAGATCAAGAAGAAGGAACAGAAATTTCTGCTTCAACAACAGTAAAATTAATTGTAAGCAAAGGAAGTGCATTTAAAGATGTAATATTACCTCTACTTACAGGAAAAACAGAAGCTGAAGCTAAAGCAGAATTAGAAGCTCTTGGTTTAGTTGTAGATATTTCTTATGAAGAAAATACTTCTAGATCAGATGGAGTAGTTACTTCACAAAGTCATGGAAAAGGAAAAATAGTAAAAGAAGGAACAACTATTGAAATTATAGTAAATAAACTTCCAGCAAAAGCTACAGTTACTATAAATGTTGATTTAAAATCAATTTTAGCATACACAGAGCCAAGTCCTATTACAAATACAATAGTTGATGAAACAGGAAATACAGTTACAGAAACAATAAAACCAGAAATAGAAAGTGCCAATGTTGTAATAACAGTTGGAGAAGATACAATTGAAAATGCTTCATACAAAAAGAACAAAACTAATATTTCAAAAACTTGGACTGCATCAGGAGTAAAAGAGGTTAAAATTATTATAGATGGTGTTACAAGATTTACACAAAGAGTAGATTTTAATAAAGGCGATCAAGTTGTTGATGTAAAATAGAAATATAATATTGTAAAGGAGCACAAAAAAGTGCTCCTTTAAGTTTTATAAAGAATGTTATTATTAAATTGAATAATATACTTATTTTGTTAATAGAAAAAGAATTTTTATTAACAAAATAATAAGAAAATATTATAAAAAAGAAAGGAAGATTTTTATGACAGAAATATCTGCATCAGTATTAACAGTTGAGAAAGAAGAAGCTATTCATGCTTTTTATGAATTAGAAACATCAAAAATAAATTATTTCCATATAGATGTTATGGATGGAAAATTTGTAGAAAAAAATAATATAGAATTAATGAAAGATTATGCATTAACAATATCTCATATGAGTAATGTAGGATTAGATGTGCATTTTATGGTAGAAAATGTAGAAGAAGCAATAGAAGAGTTTATAATGTTAGCACCAAAAATAATTACATTTCATATAGAAGCAACAAAAGAAAAAGATAGAACAATGAAAATTATAAAAGATTTAAAAGAAAATGGTATTAAAGTAGGAATTGCAATAAGCCCAGATACAAGTATAGAAGAAATTAAAGAATATATTCCTTATGTACATATGATTTTGATTATGACAGTTGTTCCAGGTAAAGGAGGTCAAGCATTTATACCAGAAACTATAACTAAAATAAAAGAATTAAGAGAATATGCAATAAAAAATGATTATGAACTTGATATAGAAGTTGATGGTGGCATAAATGAAGAAACTTCAAAAATGGTAAAAGAAGCTGGAGCAAATATTTTAGTTGCAGGAAGTTATATTGTTTCTTCTGACAATTTTTCAGAAAGTGTAAAAAAACTTAGAAATTAATAATGCAATTTTATATAACTTAAAAAATTTATTATAAATATGTATTGTAATTTTAAAAATATAATTAAAAATTAATACTGTAATGTAAAAAGAAACATGGAATTAGAAAAATGAAAAATAAAAAAGAAGCACATCAAATAATAAAAATATTAAAAGAATATTATCCAGAAGCAACATGTAGTTTAGATTTTAGAAATCCATTTGAAATGGTAATAGCAGTAATGCTATCTGCTCAATGCACAGACGAAAGAGTTAATAAAACAACACCAGCATTATTTGAAAAATATGGTACACCACAACAAATGGCTAACGCTCCAATAGAAGAATTAGAAAAATTAATTCATGCATGTGGGTTTTATAAAAATAAAGCCAAAAACATGAAAGCTTGTAGCCAAATGCTAGTAGAAAAATATGATGGAATTGTTCCAAAAACTATGGAAGAATTGCAAGAATTACCAGGTGTAGGAAGAAAAAGTGCAAATGTAATTATGTTAGAAGCTTTTCACAACCCACAAGGAATTGCAGTAGACACACATGCTAGAAGAATTGCAGGTAAAGTAGGATTTTCAAAAGAAAAAGAACCAGAAAAAATTGAAAAAGATTTGCTAAAGGTAATAGATAAAGAATTTTATTATGATGTAAATCACTTATTAGTTTGGCATGGAAGAAAAATTTGTATAGCACGTAATCCGAAGTGTGAAGAATGTCCAATAAAAGCTTATTGTAAAGAGTATAAGAAGAATAATAAAATATGAATTAATAATATAAGTCCCTTTTTTGTCTATTTGAATAGAAGAGGGACTTTTTATAAATTAAATAATCTAATGTTTAAAATTATTTCAAAAAAGCAAATGTTAGTTACAAGAGGTATTTTTGTAAATTAATTGTGAATAGATATTATTTTGTTGACTTTAAATAAAAACTTTTATATAATAACCAAGGAAAAAGTAAAAAGAAACAAATAGAGGAGGATAAAATGGAATTTATAGAAGAAATAAAACAAAGAGCAAGAAAAAGTATTAAAAAAATAGTATTACCAGAGGCATCAGATATTCGTATTATTAAAGCAGCTTCAATAGCTTTAAATGAAGAATATGCTGATGTCATTCTTTTAGGAAATAAAGAAAATATTGAAAAAATGGCAAAAGAAAATGGATTTGATATATCAAAAGCAACAATTATCAATCCAAGAGAAGCAGAAAATCATAAAGAATATGCAGAAAAACTTTATGAATTAAGAAAAGCAAAAGGAATGACTTTAGAACAAGCAGAAGAATTAATAAATGATGAAGTTTATTATGGAATGATGATGGTAAAATCAGAAGACGCAGATGGTTTAGTATCAGGAGCAATTCATTCAACATCAGATACATTAAGACCAGCACTTCAAATATTAAAAACAGCACCTGGAACAAAATTAGTATCAGCATTTTTTGTAATGGTTGTACCAGACTGTGAATTTGGAGAAGATGGAGTGTTTGTATTTGGAGATTGTGGATTAAACCAAAATCCAACAGCAGAAGAATTAGTAGAAATTGCACATTCTTCAAGTGAGAGTTTTGAAAAATTAGTAGGAAAAGAGTCTAAAGTTGCAATGCTTTCTTATTCTACAAAAGGAAGTGCAAAATCAGAATTAGTAGATAAAGTAGCACAAGCTACTCAAATGGTAAAAGAATTATACCCAGAAATGAAAGTTGATGGAGAATTACAATTAGATGCAGCAATAGTTCCTTCAATAGGAGAAAGCAAAGCTCCAGGAAGTGAAATAGCAGGTCATGCAAATACATTAATTTTCCCAGATTTAAATGCTGGAAATATAGGATACAAATTAGTGCAAAGATTAGCAAAAGCAGAAGCTTATGGACCAATGTGTCAAGGAATTGCTAAACCTGTTAATGATTTATCAAGAGGATGCTCAGCAGAAGATGTTGCTGGAGTTATTGCAATTACAGCAGTTCAAGCTCAATAAAAATTGATTAATAACTTTGTATTACGGTGTTATCCAATATTAAAAATTAAAATCACATAAAACTCGTATGCTTATTTAATTTTTGATATTGTATGCCTTGTAATACTAGTTCTGAATCAATTTTATAAAATATAGTAAAAAATATATACTAGGAGGAAGTAAATGAAAATTTTAGTAGTAAACTGTGGAAGTTCATCATTAAAATATCAATTAATTGATATGGAAAATGAAGGAGTTTTAGCAAAAGGAAATTTTGAAAGAATAGGGGAACAAGAAGCTTTTCTTACACACAAAGTTGGAACAGAAAAATATGTTATAAAACATCCTGTAATGAATCATGAAGAAGCTTTAAAAATTATATTAGAACAATTATCACATAATGAATATGGAGTAATAAAATCTTTAGAAGAAATTAATGCAGTAGGACACAGAATAGTACACGGAGGAGAATTATTTGATAAATCAGCTTTTATAGATGAAGAAGTTGTTGGAAAAATAGAAGCATGTGCTCCTTTAGCGCCATTACATAATCCAGCAGCAATATTAGGAATTAGAGCTTGCCAAAAAGGAATGCCAGGAGTACCAATGGTAGCAACTTTTGATACAGCATTTCATCAAACAATGCCTAAAGAAAATTATTTATATCCAATACCTTATACATATTATGAAAAATATAGAATCAGAAAATATGGAGCACACGGAACAAGCCACCAATATGTTTCAAAAATAGCTGCAAGTATGGCAAACAAAGATATTAAAGATATGAAAATAGTTACATGCCATTTAGGACAAGGAGCATCTATATGTGCTATTGATGGTGGAAAATCTGTTAATACATCAATGGGACTTTCTCCTTTAGGTGGAATTGCAATGGTTACACGTTCTGGAGACTTAGACCCAACTGTAGTTACAGATATTATGGAAAGAGAAAATATATCTCCAAAAGATATGAATGCAATGTTAAATAAAAAATCAGGTTTAGCAGGAATTTCTGGTTTAAATCCAGACTTTAGAGAAATTGAAGCTGCTTCACAAGGTGAAAATGAACCAAAAGCAAAAGTTGCAATAGAAATATTTGTAAAAACAATAGCAGAATTTGTAGCAAAATATGCAGTTTCTTTAAATGGAATAGATTGCATTGTATTTACTGGAGGAATCGGAGAAAACCAAGTTTCTATTAGAGAAAAAATTTGTGCAAAATTAGAATGGATGGGAGTAAAATTAGACTTAGAGAAAAACGCTGTAAAAGGTGAAGAAATAAAAGTTTCAACAGAAGATTCTAAAGTAGAAATGTTTGTTATACCAACAAACGAAGAATTAGTAATTGCAAGAGATACTAAGGCTATAGTAGAATCTATGTAGTTTTGTAAATAGCAAAAATAAAATATTAATTTGAAAATAAAAAAGCAAATTTAAAAGTTTTTATCTTTTGAAATTTGCTTTTTTTTATCTTTTCAAATAATAAAGTAGATTTAATAATTTTTTATCAGCCTTATATTAAAAATAAAAAGTATAGAAATCAATCAAAGATATTCTATACTTTAATTATATAAAATTATTTTACTATTATAGTTTTAAAATTATTATAAATAACCATACCGGGTTTTGCACCAGAAGCTTTTTTTACATATTTTGCTAAACAATAATCAACACAAACATTTAAGCTTGTAGAAGCTTTGCTATTTTCTTTAGCTAGCTTAGCACAAGAAAATAAAACATTTTCAGGAATTTCAGATAATTCTAAATTTTCAGGATTTTTCAAAAGAACATGGCTACCATGAAGTTTTTGAGCATGAAACCATATATCGTTTTTGTCAGCTAATTTAAGACTTATATAATCATTTTGAATATTGTTTTTGCCAACATAAATTGTAAACCCATCTAATTCTTTTATTTCAAATTCAATTTCATTTTTAGAAGTTTTCTTTTTTGAGACTTTTTGATTCTTTTTAGAAACCTCTTTTTTTATAGAAACATTATCAAGAATTTCCTCATAAATTTCATTTATATCTTTCATATTTTTAGAGTTTTCTAAACTAAAAACAATACTTTCAATATAATCTAATTCTTTTTCAGCTTCTTTTTTTTGCTCAGAAACTATAATAAGAGCATTTTTAAGTTTATTATATTTTTTAAAATATTTCTCAGCATTTTGGCGAATAGAAATAGTTTTATCTAAAGGTACTATAATTGTATTGTAATTGTCATAATAATTTTCAAGCTCAAGCTTATCTAAATTTTGATTAGAATTGAATTTATATAAATTAGCTGTAAGAAGTTCTCCATATAATTTATAAATATCCATATTTTCACATTCTTTTAATTTATTATCAATATTAGATAATTTTTTAGAAACTTTTTTTAATGAAGAAGCTATTATTTTAAGAAGAGAATTTCTAAGATTTTTAAAATTTGAATCTTGTTCTTTATAAAAATAAAAATCATCAACAAAAAAGTTAACATTAAGAAGATTAGATGCGTCTTCTAATGCTATAGAAAAATCTTTATCACCAATAGGTTTGCAAGAAACTTTAGTAGTACCTAAATTAGAAATTATATTATTAATATATTCAAATAATTTTAACAAATCATCATTAGAAAAAGAAGTAGTAGAAATTTGTAATGTAGATAAAACTTCATTAATAAAAGATTTGCTAAAACCAATAAATTCATCTAATAGAATTTCTGATAAATCACAATTAGAATGTTCTTTAATAATTGCCACAAAAGAATCTGAAGTTTGCTCTAAAAAACTTTTTTTATTAATAGGAACAAAATTAAATTCATGTGCAGGCAATAATTCTCGAGCAGGATTATCATAATGTTTTAAAGTATCAATAATAATGTTGTTTTCATTAGTTAAAATTATATTACTTTGTCTATTCATAATTTCTATAAATAATTTGCGAACTACTAAATCATTTAATTCATTATAACATTCAAATTGTATTTCTATTGTTCTTTCTAAATCATAACTAGAAATTCTTACTATTTTCCCGCCAATTAGATATTTGCGAAGTAACATACAAAAATTATATGCGTTTTGTGGATTTGGCTTAGAATGTGTGGTTAAGCAAATTCTACAAAGCTCAGGAATAGTGCAAAGATCAAGAGCATAATTTACACCAGAATTATAAAGTCCTAAAATAATTTCATTTTTATTTGGTTCAAAAACTTTATTTACTTTTGCTCCAATTAATACAGTTTTTAACTCACTTACAATAGCTTTTGTTACGATACCATCAAATGCCATAAAAATCTCCTTTTCAATTTTAAGAATTTTTTTATTTATTTAAATTTCTTAAAGTTTATTTTTGTCAAATTTCATTTATATATTATAGCTTTCTATAGTAAAAGTCAAGAATTTGAATTAGCAACAATTGTAGATTACTCTATTTTAGAAAGAAGAAATGGATTTGGTTGACATAAAAAACAAAAGATGATATACTAGAAGTGGCTAAAATTCAAATAAATAGGAGGAATCTTATGAAAGCCAAAGTAGTAGACATCGATTACTGCAAACCAGAAATTTCATTTCCAATCAGAGAATGGAAGACAATTCGGAGATATTTAGGAGTAGGATATTACATAACTTCTAGAGAAAACGGTATGTGTGTTTTGATGAAATCTTCTCAAATTGTAGTAACATTTGAAAAAGAAGATGGAAAAAAAGAAATTGTTGACGTAAAAAATATCTTAAAAAAGTTTTACGGCAAAAAAAAGAAAGGCCGGGAATTGTTTAAACTTCTCCAAAAGGATTTTGAAGCTGGAACGGTATATTTCAAAGAAGATTCAAAAGGCAAATACTCTATAGTAAGGGTATAGCAAGAATTTAACCAAAAGAGAATTCTTTTAACAAATTGAAGTGTCAATATGTTAAAGGAATTTTTTTGTTTAATAGAACAAAGACAAGCCACATAAATATGTTAAAATACATTAATGTGATTCTTTTGTTCTTCTACACAAATTTATAACTAAAAATTTACAATAAAAACATATTGTTTTTTTGAGTGTTATGATATAATACGGATAAAATAAAAATATTAGCTATAAACTTTAGTAATGTCTATAAGTTTTAGTACAAAACTTGAAATTATATTTCAGTTTTAGAGGAGGTATTATGTTAAAATTTAATTATGAAAATTCTAGTATTACAGACGAAATGATTAATAAATATAGTGAAGAGGTAGAAAAAATTCATTATGCATTACACGAAAAAGCAAATGACGAAAAAGAATTTGTTGGATGGATAGAATTACCAACTAATTATGATAAAAATGAATTTGACAGAATAAAAAAAGCAGCTAAAAAAATACAAAAAGATTCAGATGTTTTAGTGGTAATAGGAATTGGTGGATCTTATTTAGGAGCTAGAGCGGTAATTGATGGAATAACACATAGCTTCCATAATGCAATGCCAGAAGGAAAAAGAACAATGCCACAAATAGTATATGCTGGAAATAATTTAAGCCCAGTATATATGAATGATTTATTAGAATTTGTAGCAGATAAAGATATATCAATAAATGTAATTTCAAAATCAGGAACAACAACAGAACCTGCTATTGCATTTAGAATTTTTAGAGAAGTTTTAGAAACAAAATATGGTGTTGATGAAGCAAGAAAAAGAATTTATGTAACAACAGATAAACAAAGAGGAGCACTAAAAACTTTATCTAATGAAGAAAAATACGAAACTTTTGTAATTCCAGATAATATAGGTGGAAGATTTTCAGTTCTTACAGCAGTAGGACTTTTGCCAATAGCTACAGCTGGTGTAGATATTGATAAATTAATGAAAGGTGCAAAACAAGCTCAAGATAAATATAATGAACCAAATGTAAAGTATAATGATTGTTATAAATATGCTGTTGCAAGAAATCTATTATATAATTCTGGAAAAACAACAGAAATATTAGCTAACTATGAACCTAAATTACATTATATGACAGAATGGTGGAAACAATTATATGGTGAAAGTGAAGGAAAAGATTTAAAAGGAATATTCCCAGCAGGAGTTGATTTAACTACAGATTTACACTCAATGGGACAATATATCCAAGATGGAAAAAGAAATTTAATGGAAACTGTTTTAAAAATTAAAAACAATGCATCTGATATAGTAATACAATCAGATGACCAAAATTTAGATGGATTAAATTATTTAGCAGGAAAAACAGTTGGATATGTTAATGAAAAAGCTATGGAAGGAACTGTTTTAGCTCACGTAACAGGTAATGTGCCAAACTTTATGATTGAAATTGAACAATTAGATGAAGAAAATTTAGGTGAATTAATTTATTTCTTCGAAAAAGCTTGTGCTATGTCTGGTTCTATTTTGGGTGTAAATCCTTTTAACCAACCTGGTGTGGAAGAATACAAGAAAAATATGTTTAAATTGTTAGAAAAACCTGGATATTAATATGTGGTTTGTTTCTAAAGTTGATTTTTATAAACGTTATTATAATGTAATAAAAATGTAATGCAAATGTAACGTGAATTTGCTTGTGCCAAATTGCTATTAGAGCTATAATAAAAGTGTATATTTAGTTTAAATATACACTTTTTAAAGTGGACATAAGTTATAAAAATTATAAATTGAAAGGAACCAAAGAAATGCAAGAATGTGAGAGAAGATTGCAAGAAGAATTAGAAAGCTTAGAGAACTTAGAAAAATCAAGTATAGGAAATTCAGTTAATGATAAAAAAGCAAATTATAAAGCAAGGAAAAGAAGAATAAGAGTAGCATTTACAAAAATGAGCTTAATGGCAATGCTATTAATATTCTCAACATATGCATGGTTTACAACACAAAAAGATATTACTATTTCAAACTTAAGAGGAACAGTAGAAGTAGCAGAAAACATGGAAATATCTTTAGATGCAAAAACATGGAGTCAAGAAATAGATTTAAAAAATGCTGCAACAAAATTTGCAACAGCGCAAAACACAAGACAAAATGCTTTTAAATCAAGCCCAACTGATACAACAACAGATCCATATATAACAAGAGCAGGAGCAATTCTGCCAAAAGAATTATTACCAGTATCAACAGCAGCAGAAAAAGATAAAACAGGCTCATGGATAGATGGTGCAACAACAAATACATATTCACTAATGCCATTTTATGAAGGAAAAGCAACAGGAACATCATTATCAGACATAGAAAGATGTAATGAGTATGATGAAACAAATGGAGTGATGGAAGATAATGGATATTTTGCATTTGATATATACATAAGAAATACATCAAGAGATGGAGAAGATGATAAATTACAATTAAATATAAATTCAGCAGTACAAGTGCTAGCAAATAATGTAACAAATCCAATGCCAGGGCAAACAAATGAAATAATAAGTAAAATGGTAAATGGAACAAATAGAGAATATAAAGGAAATGAAGATTCAGGGCTTCAAAATACAGTAAGAGTAGCACTAGCACTTTATGGAGAAAAACAAG
>JAZROJ010000097.1:0-3322 GCA_045648625.1 Candidatus Scatovivens sp. | reverse complement strand
ATTGATTTTTTAGCTTTTGTTACAACAGGTCTTTGACCAGTTATAATGCTTAAATCGTTCATAGCATTATCTAAAGCTTTAGGATTATCTTTTGTTTCTCCTAATCCTATATTAATAACTATTTTTTCTAATTTAGGAACTTGCATTACTGAAGAATAATTAAATTTCTTCATCATTGCTGGAACTACTTCTTTTACATATTGTTCTTTAAGTGTTTCCATTATTTTTAAGTCCTCCTTTCATTTCATTTTTTATTTTAATTTTGCACCACATTTTTTGCAAACACGTACTTTTTCTTCTTTTTCTGTAATAAATCCAACTTTTGTTGCTGCTTTACATTTTGGGCAAACTACGTTTACTTTTGCACTATGTATTGCACATTCAACTGGAATTATTCCACCTTCTTCACCTTGTTTTCTAGGTTTAACATGTTTTTTTCTTATATTAACACCTTTTACAACTACTTTGTTTGCTTTTGGCATTACTTCTAATATTTCTCCTGTTTTTCCTTTATCAACACCTGATAAAACTTTTACAGTATCACCTTTTCTTAATTTCAATTTTTTCACCTCTTTTTCGTTTATAACTAAGGTATGTAGATTATTCTACATCTTTTATTTTTTTTTGCTAATTATTGTACAATAAATTTTCTTCGAAAATTTTATGCAACTTTAATCCGCATTACTAGTCTGTATAACTCAAATATCTATTGATATTTTTTAACATTCTATAAAACTTCTGGAGCTAAAGAAATTATTTTCATATAGTCTTTATCTCTTAATTCTCTAGCTACTGGCCCAAATATACGTGTTCCTTTTGGTGTTTTGTCTTCTCTAATGATTACTGCTGCGTTTTCATCAAATTTTAAGTAAGAACCATCAGCTCTTCTTATTCCTTTTTTGCTTCTTACAACTACAGCTTTTACAACTTCACCTTTTTTTACAACGCCACCTGGTGTAGCACTTTTAACAGAAGCTATTATTATATCTCCTATTTCAGCATATTTTCTATGTGAACCACCTAAACATCTAATGCACATAATTTCTTTTGCACCAGTGTTATCAGCTACTTTTAATTTTGTTTGTTGCTGTACCATCTTTCAAAGTTCCTCCTTTTTAGATTTTCATTTATTTAATTACTGCTTTCTCAACGATTTCTACTACTCTGAATCTTTTTCCTTTTGATAAAGGTCTTGTTTCCATAACTTTTACTTTATCTCCAGCTTTGCATTCATTTTGTTCATCATGAGCTTTTAATTTATATGTTCTTTTAACAGTTTTTTTGTATTTTGGATGTCTAACACTTGTTTCTACTGCAACAACAACTGTTTTATCCATTTTATCAGATACAACTGTTCCTACCATTGTTTTACGAAGATTTCTTTCTTCCATTAGGATATTCTCCTTTCTTTAACAAATTATTTTTTAATTTATTAGATTGATTTATATAAATATCTAATCTAATTATTTTCCAAGAATTTCTCTTTGTCTTAATTCAGTTTTAATTCTTGCTATATTTTTTCTAACCTCTTTTACTTTTAGTGGATTATCTAATCCATTAGTAGCTAGGCTGAATCTTAATTTAAATAATTCTGATTTTAATTCACTTAGTTCTTTTTCTAACTCTTGTGAATTCATTTCTTTTATTTTATTATTCTTCAACTTTATCACCACCTACTTCAGATTCTCTTTTAATGAATTTTGCTTGAACTGGTAATTTTTGAGCAGCTAATCTTAAAGCTTCTCTTGCAACATCTTCTGTTACACCTTCAATTTCAAACATAACTCTTCCTGGTTTAACTACAGCTACCCAGTATTCTGGAGCTCCTTTACCTTTACCCATACGAGTTTCAGCTGGTTTTTTAGTTACTGGTTTGTCTGGGAATATTTTAATCCAAACTTTTCCACCTCTTTTAATAAATCTTGTCATTGCAACTCTGGCTGCTTCGATTTGATTTGATTTAATCCATCCAGCTGTTGTAGCTTGTAATCCGTATTCTCCTTCATTAACAACATTTGCTCTTGTTGCTCTTCCTCTATTTCTTCCTTTTTGTTGTTTTCTAAATTTTGTTCTTTTTGGCATTAATGGCATTAGTCGTTACCTCCTTTTGCTTCTTTTCTAGCTGGAAGAACTTCTCCTTTATAAATCCATACTTTTACACCAATTTTTCCATAAGTTGTGTCTGCTTCATAGAATCCATAATCTATATCAGCTCTTAATGTTTGTAGTGGTATTGTACCTTCTTTATAGAATTCTGTTCTTGCCATATCAGCTCCACCTAATCTTCCAGATACAGCTGTTTTGATACCTAATGCTCCAGCTTTCATAGCTTTTTGCATAGCTTGTTTCATTGCTCTTCTGAATGAAACTCTTCTTTCTAGTTGATTTGCAATACCTTCAGCAACTAATTGTGCATCTGTATCAATATTTTTAACCTCAACTATATTTAAATTTACTTCTTTGTTTATCATTTTTTCAAGTTCTGCTTTTAATGCTTCTGAAAGGTTTCCACCTTTTCCTATAACTAAACCTGGTTTAGCTGTAAAAACATTAACTTTAACAAATTTAGCAGTTCTTTCAATTTCTATTTTTGAAATTCCACTAATAAATAGTTTCTTTTTTACATATTCACGAATTTTATGGTCTTCAACTAGGTAATCACCAAAGTTTTTAGAATCTGCATACCATTTAGAATTCCAATCTCTAATAACACCAACTCTTACACCATTTGGATGAACTTTTTGTCCCATCGTAAATATCCTCCTTTCTATTATTTACTTTCTCTTAACACGATTGTTATATGACTTGTTCTTTTTCTAATTCTAACAGCTGAACCTTTTGCTGCTGGTCTTATTCTTTTTAATGTTGGACCTTGGTTTGCATATATTTCTGCAACATATAGGTTAGCTCTATTCATAAAGTGATTGTTTTCTGCATTAGCTATAGCTGAATTTAATAATTTTTCTAATAATTCAGCAGAAGCTTTTGGTGCAAATTTTACTATTTTTGAAGCTTCTTCAACACTTTTTCCTCTTAATAAATCTGCTACAATTTTAACTTTTCTAGCTGATATTCTAGCATATTTAAGAGTTGCTTTTGCTTCTAATACTTGAGCTTTATTCTCTTCCACTTATTTTTCCTCCATTTCTTCGCTTTGCATATAATCCGTACTATTACAAAGCTTAATTATATGTTTCTAATTATTTTGTTGTTTTGTCTCCTGAATGTCCTTTAAATGTTCTTGTAGGAGCAAATTCTCCTAATTTATGTCCAATCATTTCTTCTGAAATATATATAGGAACATGTTTTCTTCCATCATGAA
>JAZROJ010000096.1:0-13490 GCA_045648625.1 Candidatus Scatovivens sp. | reverse complement strand
ATAAAAATATAAATAATATAATTCCCCAAAAAATAATCTCAACATTTATTTTATTTCCTGTCTTTTGATATATTTGCTCTGATATTTTTTCAAATTTTTTACTTAAGTTAAAGAAAAAATCTGTTATCTTATCAATAATTTTTTTCATATATTCTTCCCTTTTTCCACTTTTTGTTCATATATTGTGGAAAACTATTCTTTCATTTTTATTGGTAATATCATATATATATAATCACCATTTTCTACTGGTTTTATAATGCATGGAGATTTATTGGTTCCAAATTCTATAAATACTTCTTCATCATCAATAGCTTTTAAAGCATCTAAAAAGAATTTTGGATTAAATCCTATTTCTAATTCTTTCCCCTCTGTTTCAACTATAATTTCTTCTTTTGCATTTCCCATTTGATTAGAACAAGATATTATAACATTTCCTATATCTATATTAATTTTTACTGGATATTTCTTTTCTTTTTCTATTGATGAAGAAGATATTAAAGAAATTCTTTCAAAACAATCTTGTATATTATTTTTATTTACTTTTACTCTTGTTTCCCAGTTTTTAGGTATTGCATTAGAATATTTTAAAAATTCACCATCTAATAATCTAGTTACTATTTTACATTTTTCCATTTCAAATAGAGCTTGATTTCTAGAAATTCCTATTTTTACAGAATCAAATGAATCTGAAATTATTTTATTTACTTCATTTAATGTTTTTCCTGGTATAACACTACTAAATTCATTTGCTTTTTCATTTAATACATTACTTTTTATAGCTAATCTATATCCATCAACAGCTACTACATTTAATGTATTGTTTGTAACTTCAAATAAACATCCTGTAAATATTGGTCTATTTTCTTCTTGACTTACTGCAAAAATTGTTTTTCTTATCATATTTTTTAATATTGTTTGTTCTATCTCTATAGAATTATCTACATTTATTTTAGGTAATTCTGGAAATTCGTCTGCATTCATTGTTGCTAATTTATATAAAGAACCTTCACATTCTATTTCTAATAAATTATTTTCATTAACTGTTATTTTTATTTCTTTAGATGGTAATTTTCTTATAATTTCACTAAACATTGTTGCATTAACAACTGTATTTCCTTGTTCTTCTATTTTTGCTTCTAAAATATATTCTATTCCTATTTCTAAATCATAAGAAGTTAATTTTAATTCATTATCATTTGTTTGAATCAATATACCTTCTAATATAGGCATTGTTGTTTTTGAAGCAACACCATTTATTACGGAATTTATACCTTTTAAGATTTTTTCTTTTTCACAAATAACTTTCATTTTTTTTCTCCTTCTAAATAATTAATATTAATAGTAGTAGTAGTAGTAGGGCTTGTGGATTTAGTGGATATCTCTTCAAAGTACTTATTTCCCTAGCAAAACTAGTGTGTATAAGTCTGTGTAAAAAAAGATGAATTTTCCACACTATTCACTTTCATTTGTGAATTGTTAGTTATTAACATCTTATATACAGGTTTTTCACAGGTTAGTTGTTGATAACCTTTTTAGCTGTTCCGTAAGAGTTAATAGCTATTCTTTTGTAAAAAGAATGTTTGTAAAACATAAATTTTTATTTGTTTTAAATTTACTTTATATATAAACTAATTTGATTCTTGAATAATGTTTTTCACACTATCCACAATTAATTTTGTATTTGTATTTTGTTTAGTTTCTTTTTCAATTTTTTCTACGGCATGCATAACTGTGGTATGATCTCTTTTTCCAAATTCAGCGCCAATTTTAGGAAAAGACATCTGCCCTACTGTTCTGCATAAATACATTGCTATTTGTCTTGGGTATGTAATATCATTAGATCTTTTAGAAGATATTAAATCTTTTTTATCTATATTAAAATATTTAGCTACAATTTCTTGTATGTATTCAGCTGAAATAACTTTTTCTTTTTGAAGTGCAATATCATTAATAGATTTTTCTGCTATTTCTATAGTAATTGGACTATTTGTTAAATTTGCATAAGCTACTATTTTGTTTAATGCTCCTTCTAATTCTCTAATATTTGAATCTATTTTTGTAGCTATAACAGATAAAATATAATCATCAATAATAATATTATCTGTTTGAACTTTTTTTCTTAAAATAGCTAAACGAGTTTCATAATCAGGCATTGAAATATCTGCTAAAATTCCCCATTCAAACCTAGATTTTAATCTTTCTTCTAATAAAGCAATATCTCTTGGTGGTCTATCACTAGAAATAATAATTTGTTTTCCTGTTTGATGTAATGTGTTAAAAGTGTGGAAAAATTCTTCTTGTCCCATTTTTTTATTAGCAATAAATTGAATATCATCTACTAATAGAACATCAATATTTCTATATTTATTTCTAAATAATTCATTTTTGTAGTTAGCATCTTTAATAGAATTAACTAATTCATTAATGAATTGTTCAGATGTTACATATAAAATTTTTGTATTAGGATTATTTTTTATAATTTTGTTTCCTATAGCATGCATTAAGTGAGTTTTACCTAACCCTACTCCTCCGTAAATAAATAAAGGATTATAAGCTGTTGCGGGTGCTTCAGAAACCGCATAAGCTGCTGCTTGTGCAAACTTATTATTATTTCCTATAACAAAACTTTCAAAAGTATATTTTGGGTTTAAGAAACTATTTGCATAGTTTTCTGTATTTGCAAAGTCATTATTTTCTTCTTCTAATATAGGTTGACTTTGTTCATCTTCTGTTTTCTCAATAACTGTTATTTCACAAGATTTATTTGTTATAAAATTAAATGTGTTTGTAATTAAATCATATAATCTTGTTTGTAATGCATCTCTTTGCATTGTTGAGCGAGCCACTAAAACGATTTTATTATCATTTAATGCTTCTATTTCTAAATTTTTAATCCATGTTGTGTATGAAATTGCAGTTAATTCTTCCTTTAAAAGGTCTTTTGCTTTTGTAAGTAACTCGTTTTTATCAGAATACATTTTTTCAAAAACCCACCCTTTCTGTTATTAATATTATCCACAATGATATCCACAAGGTGTTTTAAAACGTTGATTCCGCAAGCGTTTTGAGTATCAACAATCTGTGGAAAACATTTTTGGGTATAATAATCTCATTGTGTCCCTATAATATCAAAAAAAAAAATAAATATCAAGTAAAAATAAAATTTAATTTATATAATTTATGTTTAATAAAATATTAGAAAAAAATTACAATAATATTACAATAAATTATAAATTTGCTTGACTTTTAGCGAATATCTATAGTATAATCAATATTACTTGTGAGAAATATAATCAGATTTTAAAGAAGTTAAAAATAATATTTATATAAATTAGGAGGTGCAAAATGAAAAGAACATATCAACCAAAAAAGAGACAAAGAAATAAAGTTCATGGTTTCAGAAAAAGAATGCAAACAAGAGCTGGAAGAAATGTTTTAAAAGCAAGAAGAAATAAAGGAAGAAAAAAACTTTCTGTTTAAAAAATAAAAGAGGGGCAATTTTTAGCGCCCTTTTTTTATAATTAATCATAAAAAAATTCTCTAAAATAGGAAGGATTTTTATGAAAAATACTATTATTATAAAGAAAAATTATGAATTTAAAAATCTTTTTTCAAAAGGTAAATTTTATTATGGCGAAAATATAAATTTTTATATAAAAAATTCGGAAAGAAATAAAAATAAATTGGGGATAGCTGTATCTAGAAAACAAGGAAAAGCTGTTCAAAGGAATAGGATTAAAAGATTAATAAGAGAAAATTACAAAGAATTTGAAAAAGATATTAAATTAGGAACTGAAATTCTTATTATTATAAATAAGAAAAAAGAATTAAAAGAAATTACTTTTTATGATATACAACACGATTTTTACAGAACATTGAAAAAAGCAAATGTAATGGTGGAAAAAGTATGAAAAAGATTTTAGTAAAAATAATAGAATTTTATCAGAAAAAAATATCACCATATTTTGGACAAAAAGGTATTCATTGTAAATATGAGCCCACTTGTTCAGAATACACAAGACAAGCTATAGAAAAATATGGATCAATAAAAGGAATTTTATTAGGGATAAAAAGGATTTTAAAATGTAATCCTTTTTCTAAAGGAGGATATGATCCATTAAAATAGGAGGGGAAAATGTTTGATTTTTTTGCAAACTTGTTTGGCTATGTATTAAATACAATTTATAGTTTAGTAAATAATTATGGTGTAGCAATAATTGTTTTTACAATTTTATTAAAATTAATAATGTTACCAATATCAATAAAACAGCAAAAAACACTTAAAAAAACTGCAAAGGTTCAAGAAAAGATAAAGGAATTACAAGACAAATATAAAAATGATCCAGTTAGATTAAATCAAGAAATGATGGATGTATATAAACAAGAAAATACAAGTCCTTTTAGCGGATGCTTGAGTTCAATTATTCAATTTATTGTAATATTATCAATCTTTTTCTTAGTAAGTAAACCACTTACTTATATGAAACATATTGATAAAGAAACAATATCTAAATATGCTCAAGAAATAACAGAAGAAACAGGGGCAGCGCTTAGATATGAAGAAATTGCAATTATAAAAGAAAAATCTGATGAAGATTCAAATGTTAGTTTAAATATGAATTTTTTAGGTTTAGATTTAAGTGATGTTCCAACACAAAATTCTTCAGATTTAAAAGTATATATTATACCAACGTTATATGTATTAACATCTGTGATTTCTACTAAATTAACTACAAGTTTAAATAAGAAAAAAGTATTAAAAGATAAAGAAATTTCATTAGAGAAAAATGTGGAAGAACAAGCAAAAGAAGAAGATGCTATGGAAGAAATGAATAAACAAATGAATCTTATGATGCCAATTATGTCTGTAAGTATTGCTCTTATAGCACCTTTAGGATTAGCATTATATTGGTTAGTAAGTAATATATTAATGATTTTAGAAAGATTGATTATTAATAAGGTATGTAAAGAGGAGGAATAAAAATGGGAGAGACATTTGTTTTTGAAGGAAAAACATCTACAGAAGCTATTGAAAAAGGATTAAAGGAACTTAATGTTTCAAAAAATAAAGTTGATATCAAAATATTAGAATCTGAAGAAAAAAGAAGTTTTTTTAGTATTTTAACACCAAGAGTGGTAAAAGTAGAAATGAGATTAAAAGAAGAAACTAAAGAAATAAAACCTGAAAAAAGAAAAACATCTTTTGTAAAGCAAGATATTGATACAGTAGAATTTATAAATAATATTGATAAATTTTTAAAAGAATTTATAGAAAATCTACCAACTAAAGATTTAACATACAAAGTAGAAGATAAAGACGGTATCATAAATGTTGATATAGACGGAGAAGATACTGGATATTTGATAGGTTATAGGGGAGAAGTATTAAATAGTATTCAATCAGTTATTTCAAATGTTGCTTCAAGAACTAGCAAAGAAAAAGCAAGAGTAGTGGTTAACATTGGAGGTTATAGACAAAAAAGAGAAAAAGATTTACAAAACTTAGCAATGAAAATTGCAGGAACTGTTGTAAAAACAAGAAAAACTATTACTTTAGAACCTATGCCTGCATATGAAAGAAAAATAATTCATACAAAATTACAAGAAAATGATAAAGTAAAAACCTATAGTATAGGAGAGGAACCATACAGAAAAGTAGTTGTAGCTTTAAAATAAAGTGAAAGAACATCACCGCGAGAGTGATGTTCTTTTTTTTTACTTGCTTTCATTTTGAAAGTAAATTTTTCATTATGTTTTCTTTAGCACATTGAGCAACAAAAGGAATCATGATGTCATTCATAGTTCCTATTATTTGAGATTTTTGTTCGTTTTTTTCTACCATTTGAAGAGCTTGCTTTCTAGTATACTTTGTTCCAACGAAGTGATTTTCAGGACATTTAAGTTTGTTAATACCTTTTGTTCCAAAAATTTTACATATTGTTGGACGAACAGCACTATCATAAATAGCACATTTCCAAGTTTCATTTGTATCGGGAAGTAAGAAAATACATCCATCATGATTAAATGGTCTTAGTAAACGTGAAATTAATTCTGGATGCTGCTTTAGATAGCTCTTGATTTGGTTTGCTTCGTGCTCGAAAATTAAAACATTACAACAACAAGCGCCACAACGCTTGCAACTGTTAGTCCGTTGCATAATGAACCTCCTGAAATTAAATGTATTTATTGGTTATACACATAATATATAATAACACAAATTATGTAAAATATCAATAAAAAAGAAAAATCCTACAAATTTGAAAATTAATAGAAAGCACAGATTGATTTATTATGTAGACTATGATATAATATATAATGCTTTTTTAAAAATAAAATATATTAAAAAGGAGATAAGATGAGTACTATTGTAGCTATTTCTACAGCACCAGGAATAGGTGGTATAGGAATTATTAGAATGAGTGGAGAAAGTGCTTTTGAAATTTTAGATAAAGTTTTTCTTCCTAAAAAAAGAGAAGATATAGAAGATATAAAAGGATATACAATAAAATATGGTAATATAATAGATGAAAACAGAAAAGTTATAGATGAAGTATTAGTTTCATATTTTAAAGCGCCTAAAAGCTATACAGCCGAAAATATGTGTGAGATAAATTCTCATGGTGGAACTATCATCATGAATAAAATTATAGATGTATGTTTAAGAAATGGGGCAGAACTAGCAGAACCCGGAGAATTTACTAAAAGGGCTTTTTTAAATGGAAGATTAGATCTTTCTCAAGCAGAAGCTGTAATAGATGTTATTAATGCGAAGACAGATAAAGAAGCTAAAGTTTCAATCGAACAATTAGAAGGAAATTTATCAAACAAAATATCAAAAATAAGGAAAAAAGTAATTTCTATAATGGCAGATATAGAAGCAACTATTGATTATCCAGAATATGACCTTGAAGAAGTTACAAATGCAAAAATAAGCAATATTTTGGATGAGGTAGATATAGAACTTGACCAATTAGAAAAAAGCTTTTATAACGGAAAAATAATAAGAGAAGGAATAAAAACAGCTATAATAGGAAGACCAAATGCAGGAAAATCATCTCTATTAAATGTTATTCTAAATGAAGAAAGAGCAATTGTAACAGATATAGAGGGGACAACTAGAGATACTATAGAAGAATTTATTTCAATAGAAGGAATACCTTTAAAAATAATAGATACAGCTGGAATTAGAAATGCAAATGATGAGGTAGAAAAAATAGGTGTTAACAAAGCTATTGAAATTGCTAAGAAAAGTGATATTGTAATAGCAATATTTGATATAACTAGAGATTTTAATGAAGAAGATAATAAAATTTTAGAATTAGTAAAAGAAAAGAACGCTATTATCGTATTAAACAAAGTTGACTTAAAAAAAGAAGTTAAATTAGGAAATATACATGAATTAAACAAACCTATTGTTAAAATTTCTACAAAAACACAAGAAGGTATAGAAAATCTATACAAAGAGATAACAAAGATGTTTAAATTGAACGAAATTGCATGTGATGGAGAGCTTATTGTTAGCAATAATAGACATAAAAAATTAATTCTAAATGCCAAAGAAAATTTGAAAAAAGCTAAAGATACTATAAAAAATGATATGCCAATAGATATAATATCATCACTTATGAAAGAGATATTAGAAGAATTAGGAAAAATAACTGGAGAAACAGTTACAGAAAATGTCATTCAAGAGATATTTTCAAAGTTCTGCTTAGGAAAATAAGTAAAGGCAATACTTTCGGTGAAGAACAATAGTTCTTGTTCCACGCTCAACCGCGTGGAACATTTGTTGAAAAATACAATAATATACGGTATACTTAAATAAAAAATTAAGTATACCGTAATTGTCGAAATACCGTAATAAAATTTTCAAAATTTTAAGTATACCGTATTGTCAAATTTTAAAAAAAGATATATTATATAAAAAATGAGTTTGAGAGGATATATAAAATGAAATATGATGCAGGAAAATATGATATTGCAGTTATAGGTGCAGGACATGCAGGATGTGAAGCTGCATTAGCTTCAGCTAGATTAGGAATGAAAACCCTATTGTTTTCTATTAGTTTAGAATGTATTGCTAATATGCCATGTAACCCTCATATAGGAGGAACATCAAAAGGTCATTTAGTAAGAGAAATAGATGCTCTTGGTGGAGAGATGGGCAAAAATATAGATAAAACATTAATTCAATTAAGAATGTTAAATACATCTAAAGGTCCAGCGGTACATTCTTTAAGAGCTCAAGCTGATAGAAAAAGATATCAAGCAGAAATGAAACATACATTAGAGAAACAAGAAAATCTTTATATAAAACAAGCTGAAATAATTAATATAGAAGTTAAAGAAGGAAAAATAACAGCAATAGAAACAAATTTGGGAGCAATATATAATGTAGATGCAGTTATATTAGCAACAGGTACATATTTAAAAGGAAAAATATTTATTGGAGAAAATTCAATAGAAAGTGGACCAGATGGAGTAGCTGCAGCAAATCAATTATCAGATTGTTTAAAAAATTTAGGAATAGAAATTCAAAGATTTAAAACCGGAACACCAGCAAGAATTAATAAAAAAAGTATAGATTTCTCTAAAATGGAAATACAAGAAGGTGATACAGACGTAGTACCATTTTCTTTTGAAAATGAAATGCCTAAAATAGAGCAAGTACCATGTTGGTTAACATATACAAATGAAAGAACACACGAAATAATTAGAGCAAATCTGCATAGATCACCTTTATATGCTGGAATGATAGAAGGAACAGGGCCTAGATATTGTCCTTCAATAGAAGATAAAGTTGTACGTTTTGCGGATAAAGAAAGACATCAAATATTTGTAGAACCAATTGGATTAGATACAGATGAAATGTATATACAAGGAATGAGTTCTTCTTTACCAGAAGATGTGCAAATAGCGATGTACAGAACATTACCAGGATTAGAAAATGCTGAATTTACTAGGCCTGCATATGCTATAGAATATGATGCAATAGAACCTTCTCAACTAAAAAGTTCATTAGAATTAAAAAATATTAGCGGAATGTTTTTTGCAGGACAAATTAATGGAACTTCAGGATATGAAGAAGCAGCATGTCAAGGTTTAATAGCAGGTATTAATGCTGTTCAAAAATTAAAAGGAAAAGAACCAATAATATTAGATAGGTCAGATGCATATATAGGTGTTTTAATTGATGATATTGTTACAAAAAGTACTGCAGAACCATATAGAATGATGACATCTAGAGCGGAATATAGATTATTATTAAGACAAGATAATGCTGATTTAAGATTAACAGAAATAGGGCATGAAATAGGATTAATTTCAGAAGAACGATATCAAAAATTTTTAAAGAAAAAAGAAGAAATAGAAATAGAAATAGAAAGATTAAAAACAACTAATGTAAAACCTAATGAACAAACCAATGAATTTTTAAGAAGATGTGGTACAACAGAAATAACAGCAGGCATGAAACTTTCAGAATTATTAAAAAGAACAGAAATAACATATAAAAATCTAAAAGAGATAGATAAAAATAGACCTGATTTAGATAGACAAGTACAAGAAGAAGTTGAAATAATGGTAAAATATGAAGGTTATATTGATATGCAGAAAAAACAGGTAGAAGGATTTAAAAAATTAGAAAAGAAATTGTTACCAGAAGAAATCGATTATGAAAAAATTAAAGGAATTCGTTTAGAAGCTAGACAAAAATTGAACAAATATAAACCATATTCTATAGGACAAGCATCAAGAATTTCTGGTGTTTCACCAGCAGATATATCTGTTCTTCTAATATATTTAGAGCAATATAAAAAAATAGGTAAATAGAAAAGGAAAAGAAATGAATTTTGAAGAATTTAAAAAAGAATTTTTAATTGAGTTAGATAAAAATAAAATTAAAATTGATGAAGAAAAAATATTATATTTTTATCAATATATGAAAGAGATTATTGACTGGAATGATAAAATAAATGTTACTGCGATAACTAATGAAAAAGAATTTATTGTAAAACATTTTGTTGATTCGCTTACTATTTCGGAGTATATACAGAATGGAGAAAATATTATAGATATTGGTACAGGAGCTGGATTTCCAGGAATACCATTAAAAATAATTAAAGGTAATTCGAAAGTAACATTAATAGATTCTGTAAATAAGAAACTCAATGTTATAAGAAATATTAATCAAAAAATTAATTTAGAACATTTGGAGATAATACATACACGAGCAGAAGATTTAGCTAACAATCCTGAATATAGAGAAAAATATGATGTAGCTACAACAAGAGCTGTTTCTGGGTTTAGCACGATAGTAGAATATATGCTACCTTTTATAAAAATTGGTGGAAAAGCAATTTGTATGAAAGGTCCAAATTTTAAAGAGGAATTAGAAAATGCTAAAAGAGCAATAGAAATTCTAGGAGGAAAAGTAGAAAATGTTCAAACACGCATGATTTCAGGCGATACAGAGCGAAATATTATTGTAATTAGAAAAATAAAAAATACACCAAAAATATATCCAAGGGGGAAAGGAAAACCTTTAAAAGAGCCCCTTTATTAAAGATGTTGTTTGTGCAACATCTTTTTTTAAAACTTTTATAAATTTCATTGACATATTATAAAAATTTTTATATTATATTAAAGTAAAAAAGGAGGGATTACTTTGGGAAAAATAATAGCGATTGCAAATCAAAAGGGTGGAGTAGGAAAGACTACAACCGCAGTGAATCTAAGTACAATTATAGCTAAAAGAGGAAAAAAAGTAATTTTAATTGATGCAGATCCTCAAGGAATCGCATCTAGTGGATTGGGATTAGAAAAAGAAGTTGAGAATTCATTATATGATGTATTAATAAACGAGGTTGACATAAAACAAACATTGCAAGATACATGTGTAAAGACGTTAAAAGTATGTCCTTCTAATATGAACCTTGCTGGAGCTGAAGTAGAGCTTGTTTCATTGATGTCAAGGGAGCATAGATTAAAAGAAAGATTAGATAACATAAAAGATGAATTTGATTATATTTTTATTGATTGTCCACCATCTTTAGGATTAATAACTTTAAATGCATTTACTGCATCTGATTCAGTGTTAATACCTGTACAATGTGAATACTATGCTTTAGAAGGATTAGGACAACTTCTTAATACAATAAATTTAGTAAAAAAACATCTTAATAAAGGATTAGAAATAGAAGGTGCTGTTTTGACAATGTATGATATAAGGACAAACTTATCAAATCAAGTTGTAAGAGAAGTTAAAAGATATTTTGAAGATAAAGTATATAAAACTGTTATTCCGAGAAATATAAAATTAAGTGAAGCACCAAGCTTTGGTATGCCAATTTCATTATATGATTCTAAATCTAAAGGTGCTAGAGCATATGAAAAATTAGCAAAAGAAGTTTTAAAAAACGATGAGAATAGAAAAAAGGAGGAAAAATAGATGGCTGTAAAGAAAACGGGTTTAGGAAAAGGATTAGATGCATTATTTAGCTCACCAATTATCGAAAAAGAAGAAACTCCACAAGAGTCAGTAGTAAAACTTAAATTGAATGAAATAGAACCAAATAAAGGACAAGCAAGAAAAAAATTTGATGAGGAATCTATAGAAGAATTAGCTAATTCTATAAAAGAATATGGTGTTATACAACCTATTATAGTTACAAAAAAGGAAAACTTTTATGAAATTATAGCTGGTGAAAGAAGATGGAGAGCTTCAAAAAAAGCAGGATTAGATGAAATACCAGTTATTATAAGAGAAAATGATGAGCAAAAAAATAAAGCTATTTCATTAATTGAAAATATCCAAAGAGAAGATTTAAATCCTATTGAAAAAGCAAGAGGAATAAAACAATTAATGGATGAATATAATTTAACTCAACAAAGTA
This sequence comes from Candidatus Scatovivens sp., assembly GCA_045648625.1. Taxonomy (GTDB): domain Bacteria; phylum Bacillota; class Clostridia; order TANB77; family CAG-508; genus Scatovivens. The sequence continues at coordinate 1,596 of JAZROJ010000096.1, read as the reverse complement.
TAGCAGATAAATTAGGAAAAAGTAGAAGTAGTATAGCAAATACAGTTAGAATATTAAATTTAGATGAAAGAGTAATAAATTTAGCATTAGAGGGTAAACTAACAGAAGGACATTGCAAAACATTAGTTGTTATAGATGATCCAGATAGACAATATGCAATAGCTCAAGATATAGTAGAATCAGGTAATTCTGTAAGAGAAGCTGAAAAGAAATTAAGAATTAGAAAAAAATCTAGCAAAAAGAAAGATAAATTAATGCCTATATATAGAGATATAGAAGAAAGATTTCAAGGCTTTTTTGGAACAAAAGTAAAATTGGATGCGGGAGAAAAAAGAGGAAAAATCATTATACAATATACTTCAAATGATGAATTAGAAAGAATTATTGAATTGTTGAAATAAGGAAGTGTAACTGTGGAAAACTTATTAGAATATTTAAAAACAGATAATTTTTTGATTATTTCTTGTATAATAAATGTGGTTTTGATATTTATTGTGCTAATAAATGTTATATTATTAATTCGTTTTCATAAAAAATATATAATGTTTATGAAAAAAATAGGAAATGGCAATAATGTTGATGAAATGCTAAGAAAATATTTATCAGATGTAAGAGAAGTAAAAAAAGATAATGAAGAGATAAAGGCATATTATACAAAACTAGATAATGATATAGCTTCATGCATACAAAAAATAGGCATGGTAAGGTATAATGCATTTAAAGATGTAGGAAGTGATTTAAGTTTTGCAATAGCATTATTAGATAGGGAAGATAATGGAGTCGTATTAAATGGTTTATATGGTTCTGATTCTTCAAATATATATGCAAAACCTATAAAAAATGGAAAATCAAATTATCAATTATCAGAAGAAGAAAAATATGCTTTAGATATTGCAGAACAAAACAAAAATTTTATGGCAAAACATAGAAAATAATTTTTTTATTAAATTATAAAAAAACGTCAGAATTAAAAATAAACATACTTTTTTATATAACATGTCAAATTATATTAGCGGGACAAAAAAATGCTTAAAATTGATTTTAAGACGAAAAAAATAAAAAATGAATTAATTTTAAAAATTTGTTGACAAACTAACCAGAAATGTGCTAATATATATGTGTTGCTAACATTGGCATCACACGGAGAGGTGGTCGAGTTGGTTTATGGCACCAGTCTTGAAAATTGGCGTAGGTTTGTAGCCTACCGTGGGTTCGAATCCCACCCTCTCCGCCAATTAAAAATGGAAGCTTTATAAAGATTGGCTTCCTTTTTTAATATAATATAAAATAATATTCAACCTGGAGATTTACCCAAGTGGTTGAAGGGGACGGTTTGCTAAACCGTTAGGGTTGCGTAAGTGGCCGCGAGGGTTCAAATCCCTCAATCTCCGCCAAAAGATATAAATTCACGTTTATATCTTTTTTTTATTTTTTTTTAATAGAAATAAATTAATTTTAAAAATAAATAAAAAAAATAAATAAAAAAAGAATAAATAAAATAATTAAATTAAAAATAATTAAATAAATAATTAAATAAATAATTAAATAAATAATTAAAATAATTTAAAAAATAAATAATAATTAATTAAAATAAAT
>JAZROJ010000095.1:0-6625 GCA_045648625.1 Candidatus Scatovivens sp. | reverse complement strand
TGATAAAGATTTAATATGTAATTTAGATATATTTTTAGAAAACAAACTAATAAAAAATACTTGGAAATATTATTTTAAAAATATTTTCTTTAACTATAAATTCAAATAACATGTTTAAACCCTAGAATAAATCGGTATAATCTACTTAAAATTTGTGTGTAACATATATGCGTAGTATTTTATTAAAAAGGAAATGAACACTTTCCTTTTTAAATAAAAAATTTATTTTAGGAGGTGCATTTTTTTGAAAGCTTTTTTCCAAAAAAACAAATTTATAATATTTATTTTTTTTATTGTTTGTGTTATGGAAGCCTTAATTTTCTCCAGTTGTTTAGGTATGCAAGAAGGAGAAACAAGTAATTTAAGTTTGGGAATTGTGAATACAGATTATCTTAATTTGAGAACTGGTCCTGGCATTGATTTTGATTCAATCTGCTTTTTAACAAAAAATCAGTATGTTAGAATTTATGGAAAAATCGGAGAATGGTTTATTGTTCAAGATGATAAAAATACTATAGGTACAGTACATTCAAAATATATTACTCCTGCCGAACAAGTAAAATCTGCAGCATCTAATATAGAAATAATAGAAGAAGTTTCTAATATAGCTATAACAACAGAAGAAGAATTAATTCTAACTCTAATTAATTCTGAACGAGAAAAAAGTGATTTAAAACCACTTAAAATTGATTCAGAGTTACAAAATTTAGCTAAATTAAAAGCTCAAGATTTAGTGAAAAATAATTATTTTTCACATATTTCACCAACTTATGGTTCTCCTTTTGAAATGTTAAAAAACCATAATATAAAATATAAAATAGCTAGTGAAAATATTGCAGGTAATTCTTCACTAGAAAACGCGGTTTCTAGTTGGATGAATTCAGAATCTCATAAAGAAAATATTTTAAGTAATCTCTATAACTTTACCGGAATAGCAGTTGTTGACAGTATTGCATATGGTAAAATTATAGTAGAACTTTTTGTTGGTAGATAAGAAAAATTTTAATAAATATAAAAGGACAGGTTAACCTGTCCTTTTAATTTATTAAAATTTTCTTTTTCTAGCAGCCTCTGATTTTTTCTTTCTTTTTACGCTAGGTTTTTCGTAGTGTTCTCTTTTTCTCACTTCTTGTAATACACCGTTTCTAGCACATTGTCTTTTAAATCTTTTTAGTGCATCTTCTATATTACCATTATTAACTTTAACCTCTGACATTTATTTCCCCTCCTTCCGAAGCTTAAAAAACATCTTGTGGGATTGATTTTTCTATGTAATTAATCCGTTAGATTCGCTTAACTGTTTACTATTATACATTACCAAACCATAACTTGTCAATACTTAATTTGTTTCGAACAATTCTCCTATTGATTTTTCTTCATGTATTTTCTTTATTGCTTCTCCAAACAATTCTGAAATTGATACTACTTTTATTTTATCTATTTGTTTTTCTTTAGGTAAAGGAATTGTATTTGTCATAACAAATTCTTTAATTTCTGAATTTTGAATTCTTTCAATAGCAGGGCCAGATAACACACCATGTGTACATCCTACATAAACATCTTTTGCTCCAAACTTTTTAATAACTTGAGCTGTTTCCATTATTGAACCTGCTGTATCTACTTCATCATCAAATATCAATGCATTTTTACCTTCTATTTCTCCTATAACACTTGTTGCAATTGCTTTATCATCATTACCATTTCTTCTTTTATCAACTAAAGCTATTGGACAATTAAAATGTTCTGCATATTTATAAGCTTTTTTTGAGCTTCCTGCGTCTGTAGCTACAACAACTTTATTATCTATATTTTTAGAATCAAAATATTTTTGAAGTAAACTTTGTCCTGTTAAAACATCACAATTAATATTAAAATATGCTTGAATAGCTCTATTATGCAAATCACAGGTTAATACTCTACTAGCACCTGCCGCTTCTATTAATTGAGCTAATAATTTTGCTGTAACAGGAATTCTTGGTTGATCTTTTTTATCTGATCTTGAATAAATATAATAAGGCAATACTGCTGTAATTCTTTTTGCAGAAGCTCTTTTTATTGCATCTATAGCTATTAATAATTCCATTATTCTCTCATTTACTGGAGGTTCTGTTGTTTGTACAAGAAAAACATCTTTGTCTCTAACACTTTCTAAAACTTGAACAAAATTATTATCATTTTTAAATTTCATTCTTGTAATTTTCCCTTTTTCTATATTTAAATATTGACAAACCTCTTCAGTAAATTTTTCTGCTGATTCACTACAAGAAAAAACTTTTAAATTCTCCATATACTTCTCCTTTTCATTTTTATTTTTATATACATCTATTATATTAATGTATTTTCATAATTTTTTTCTATATTTTCTGCACTCTGTTTTTCTGTTTTATAATCTGCCCAACTTTCAGGTAAAAAAGGAATTATATTTTCTTCTTTAGTATCAATACTATTTTGTATATAATTAAAATCAAACTCATCTGTATTATGATTTTGTTTTTCTTTAAATTCTCTATAAAATAAAATTTTAGGTTGCTTATTTTCTTTTTTCTCATATCTAGATTCATCTCCAAATTTAAGTTCTACTGCTTGACCATTAATCAAACTGGCCTTAACATCTATTTTTTTCTGATTTGTAGAACCCCTAAATTTTAAATCTATTAGTTTTTTATCTTCTTGAAATTGGCCATCTACTATAATATCTACATTTTCTAAAAATTCTTTTGTATAAGAAAATTTCTTATACATATCTTGTAAAATATCTTTTTCAAACTGATATCCTGTATAACACCAAATTGTTTTATTTGGAAATTTTTGTTTAACTTTTTTAACTAATGGAACCAGTCCTTGTTGATTTACAATTTCTAAAGGTTCTCCCCCAAGAATAGAAAGCCCAGAAATATATTCCTTATCCATTAAATCTATAATATAATCAATTGTTTTTTCATCAAACTTTTTTCCATAATTAAAATCCCAAGCTTCTTTATTATGGCAACCTTTACAATGAAAATGGCAACCACTTACATATATAGAAACTCTTATCCCATCTCCATCTTGAACATCTATTGTTTTTATATCTGCATAATTCATAATATTGAATACCTCTTATTATTTTTAAACAACTTAAGCCATTTGAATTATTAAACTTTTTATAGTATTCAAATGGCTCTTTTGTATTTTGTATTTTTTAAATATGAAGCACTCTTGATTTGATTTCTTTAGTCTTACCTACATTCCAAAAATTTTCGCCTAAATAACCACAAGTTCTTCTTGTTACATTCATTTTGCTATGATCTTTATTTCCACATTGTGGGCATTCCCATTCATTATCTTCATTTATTAAAATTTCCCCGTCATATCCACAAACATGGCAATAATCTGATTTTGTATTAAATTCTGCATATTGTATATTTTCATATATAAATTTTACTATTTGCTCTAATGCTTCTATATTATTTTTCATATTAGGTATTTCTACATAAGATATTGCTCCACCTGAAGAAATTGGTTGATATTTACTTTCAAATTTTAATTTTTCAAAAGCATTAATTTTTTCTCTAACATCCACATGATAAGAATTTGTATAATATCCTTTATCTGTGATATCTTCAATATCTCCAAACTTTTCTTTATCTACTCTAGCAAACCTATAACATAAACTTTCTGCTGGTGTTCCATATAATGCAAATCCTAAACCAGTATTTTTTTTCCATTTATCTACTGTTTCTCTTAAATAATTCATTACTCTTATAGAGAACTCTTCTCCAACTGGATTTGTATGACTTACACCCTTCATAAGTTTTGTTACTTCATAAATTCCTATATAGCCTAAAGAAATTGTAGAAAAACAACTATTTAATAATTTATCTATAGTTTCTCCTTTTTCTAGTCTTGAAATTGCTCCATATTGCCAATGTATCGGAGAAGCGTTAGACATTGTTCCAACTAATGCATTATGTCTACACATTAAAGCTTCAAAACATAATTCTAATCTTTCATCTATTAATTTCCAAAATTTCTCTTCATCTCCATTTGCTATAATCCCTATTTGTGGCAAATTAATACTTACAACACCTTGATTAAATCTAGATTCAAATACATATTCTCCTTTTTCGTTTTTCCAAGGAAATAAAAAGCTTCTACAGCCCATTGGACTAAATACATTGCCTTCATAATTTTCTCTCATAATTTTAGCAGATATGTAATCTGGATATAATCTTTTAGAAGAACATTCTACTGCTAATTTGGTTAAGTAGTCATATTTACCACCTTTTAATGCATTATGTTCATCTAAAACATATATTAATTTTGGAAATGCTGGTGTAACATATACACCTTTTTCATTTTTAATACCTTTTAATCTTTGTCTTAAAATTTCTTCTATAATTAATGCATTTTCTTCTATAAATTCATCGTTTTTATCTAAATACATAAATATTGTTACAAAAGGACTTTGTCCATTTGTTGTCATTAATGTATTTATTTGATATTGCATTGTTTGAACTCCAGCAACTAAATCTTCTTCTCTTCTTTCAATAGCATCTTCTTTTGCTCTTTCTTCAGCATCTTCTTTAGAATATCCTTTTTCTATATATCCTAAATATCTTTTTTTATATATTTTATCATATGTTCTTCTTAAATATTTTCCTAAATGGCGAATATCTACAGATTGTCCACCATATTGACTACTTGCAACAGCAGCTATTATTTGTGTCATAACTGTGCAAGCTACTTGAAAACTTTTTGGACTTTCTATCATTTTGCCATTCATAACTGTACCATTATCTAACATATCTCCTATGTTTACTAAACAACAATTATGCATTGGTTGCACAAAATAATCTTTATCATGGAAATGTAAAATCCCGTCATTATGTGCTTTTACTATTCTTTCTGGAAGCATAACTCTATCTGCTAAATCTTTTGAACATTCTCCAGCTATCAAATCTCTTTGAGTAGAAACTAAAACTGCATTTTTGTTGCTATTTTCTTCCATGGCATCTTTATTAGCATTTCTTACTAAACTTAAAATACTTTCATCTGTTGAATTGGCTTGACGTATTAACGCTCTTTTTTCTCTATACAAAATATATTTTTTAGCAAGTGTAAATTTTCCAAATTCCATTAATTTGCGTTCTATAATATCTTGTATTTCTTCAACTGACATAGTTGGTTTGTTTAAACTTTCAATGTATTTTGTAATAAATTCAATTGAAGATCTTGATACTTTATCTTTTCCGCCAACTTCTCTATTTGCTTGGCTAATAGCAATAACTATTTTATCACTATTATATTCTACTTTTCTTCCGTCTCTTTTAATTACTCTCATACTTTGCGCCCTCCAAGATAGAACATTTTTTATTATTGATGAGTTGATTTTACCACTTTTTAAGGTAATGTCAAACGAGAGTTTTTATGTTGCCGACATAACATTTTTCGCTATTTTCCGCCATTTTCAGACACTGTTTTTTTAGCCTTTTTTTAACATTATCACAAACAAATCCCGCACAAGTGTTGCTACTCTAAGAACACATTAAAAATAATAAAAAAAATAATTTTTATATATAATTTATAAAAATTATTTTAAATTAATATTCATAATTAATTTATGAAAATATCCTATAAAAGAACAAAATTGGTGCACTATTAAAATGCACCATTTCTATTTTTTATTTTGAAATTTCTATTAACTTTTCTAAAAACATCTTATTTTAGATTTAATTATATTTTTCCAATATATCTACATTTTCTTGTATAACTTCTACGTAGTTTTGTCCAACTTCTTCAATCATCTTTTTTATTTTTTCTTCAAATTGTTTTGGAAAATTCATAAAAAAAGATGGATTTGCTTCAAAAAGCCACTCTATATCATCAAATTCATATTTTTTAATTATTAAAATGTTTTCTGATATTATATCCATGTTGTTTTCAATCATTTCCAATATTTCATCTCCATATACCTCTTGCATCTTTTTCAAATCAATTTTATACATTTATTTCACCATCCTCATATGCTTTTTTATCTTTTAGTTGTTTTTCTTTTTCTAATAATTCTCTATATTTCTTTCTTGATAAACCAAATACTGAGTTAAAAACTTGTTCTTTTTTCTTACTAACTACTATTGGCTCATTATGTCTATGCAAATATTCCATTCTTTCTTCTATCTCTTCTCTTGTAAGACTTAATATAGAGGCACTTGTTAATAATACTGGCAACACTCCTTTTTCTTGTAATAATGGTAATACTTTTTCCAAATTCTTTTTGCTTTTTGAAATTATTAAAGATTTCAAATATTCTTTTCCAAAATTTTTTTCAATATAATCTATATTTTCTTTTAATTCTTCTGCTCTTTGCTTAAATACGCTTCCTGTTATTTCTATTTCATTTTTTTTGCATACTTCTACTATTTTTTCTATTTCTTCTGCACTTTGTCTAAATACACTTCCTGTTATTTCTATTTCATTTTTTTTACATACTTCTACTATTTTTTCTATTTCTTCTGCACTTAGTCTAAATACACTTCCTGTTATTTCTATTTCATTTTTTTTGCATAATTCTACTATTTTTTCTATTTCTTCTGCTCTTTTTGAAAATACACTTCCTGTTATTTCTATTTCATTTTTTTTGCAT
>JAZROJ010000094.1:0-10146 GCA_045648625.1 Candidatus Scatovivens sp. | reverse complement strand
CCAGTAGTTTCTCTAACATCTGGAATCCCAGCAAAATGGGAAGATGGAATGTGGAAATTACGGAAACTAGAGTGGGAATAGTAAAGTTTGAAGTATAGAAAAAGCGCACCCCGCCAGGGTCGGCGATCTGGCGGTGCGCCCCCTAGGAAAAGACCCGAAAAAATCTGCAAAGATAAGCTAAAAAAACGCGCAATCATGCAAAGTGGAACGAACATGATTGCGCGAAAATAAAAAGGCGAACGTAAGAAGCGAAGCGGATGAGTGAGCCAAAAATATTATAAAGAGGTATATTATGGATGAAAGAAATCAAAATAATATGAGTAGGAAGAATTATAATAATCAAAGACAACAAAGAGCAAATAATTTGCCTGTGCCTAAAAAAGAAAAAAATAATATGTTTAAAAAAGCAATGGCATGGTTATTAGCAGGAGCTCTTGCTATTGGTGGTATAGGAATAGGATTAGGGATAAAATTAAATGCTAAAGATGATGGAGAAGAAACAAAGATTACAGATGTAAATAAAACTCCAGAAGAAACTAATGACTTTTGGGATGAATTACATGTAGATATTTCTCAATATCCTACACAGTCTACAGAAGAACGCTTTCCAGAAGAAGTAAACAAATTAATTGAAGGAATAGACAAAATTAATTCAACAGATTCTGCATTAAATTGGTTTAAAAATTTGTATGTAAATCAATATCAAGGAGATGAACATATAAATCCATATGAAATATCTTTTGTCCAATCAAATAATACAAATATAATAAAAGCTGGAGATAAATATGTTACACACGGTTCTTATCCAGACATAACAAAAAGCAATATAAGAAAAGATGGAGCCGAGTTGTCTTATATAAGTGATGTTGATGTATATAGTATTAGAATAAAATCAAGTAATGAAGTAATTGATTGTGGGGCTAGCATATTTGAAAATGGTGAAAGAAAATACATATCATTAATTCCAGGAGATTCTTATAATGAATTAAAAGATACAGAATCAACTTTAGGAAATTTAGGCAAAGTACCAAGTTTAGTGATGAGTATGTATGATTTGCAAAATCAATTATCAAATAACAAAGGTAATGGATTTTTAATGGAATGCATAGAAAAAAATAAAGAAGAATTACAAGAAGAAATAAAAGAATTATATAAAAATGACAATCTAAAAATATCAGAAGAAACTACTAAAGAAATAGAGGATGGAGTAAGATAATTTTATTAAAGGTAATGTGTAAAACATTGCCTTTTTCTGCATAAATTTCAATATTTTACAAATTGCTAAAAAAGGTGTATAATATAATAGTTCAAGAGGAATAAACCTCTAGAAAATGATGAGGCCAACATCATAGATTCGAAATAAAACGAAAGGACTGAGAATTCAGAATGAAATTCAGCCAAAGAAAAAAAGCAAAGATTCGCAAATACAGGCAACGGAGAATAAACTCTGCTTGCAAAGATATCGTTGGATCAAGCATTTATTATCTTGAAGAGAGATATGAAGTAATTGATAAAACTAATATTAATGGTGTAATATATCTGCTTGTTCAAAACTACAATCGAAATAAGAGAGACAATGACGATTACTACATTTTTAAGGCTGTTGAAGTTTTTGATTATGTAAAACTTTCTTCAAAAAGAATTTTGCAAAATAAAAAAGCTTTTTCTAACCATCAAAATTGGAGTGAACATAGTACTATCGAAATTACAGATGACGGAATTATAAAATCTGTAAAATTAGGAAGTATATTTGGACCATATAATAAAAAACACTATGGTCCTATAATCATTCGTATTTTTATAGAAGAATAAAAAATCATCACTATTACATTGGCCGTAATAGTGAATTATATAAAGAAATAAAGAAAAGTCAAAATTAAATATAATATGAGTATAACAAAAAGAAAGGAGTATGTGAATTTATTTCACACACGAAATTTATGTATCAAATAAAAACAAATTCAGAGCAAGAAACGATATTATTAGGGAAAAAAATAGCGGCTCAGTTAAAAAAAGGCATGATAGTAGTTTTAACTGGAGATTTAGGCTCTGGAAAAACTAAATTAACAGAAGGAATTTTAACTTATTTTGGTTTAGAAGATGAAATTTCTAGCCCTACTTTTACAATAGTAAATGAATATTATACAGAAAATTTAAATATTTATCATTTTGATGTATATCGTTTAGAAGATATAGATGAATTTTTAGCAATAGGTGGAGAAGAGTATTTTGAAAAAGGTTCTTGTATTATAGAATGGGGAGAACAAATAGAAGAAATTCTTCCACAAAATTATGTAAAAATAACATTTTCAAGAAGTGAAGAAAATGAAACAGAAAGAATAATAAAAATCGAAAATATAGGCGAAAAGCAAATAGAAATATAATAAAAAGGAGAATGTGATAATATATCACAAAAATAATTATGAAAATTTTAGCAATAGATACTTCAAGTGAAATTTGTAGTACAGCAATTTTAGAAAATGATAAGTTAATAGATGAAAATAATTTAGATAATGGAAAAACTCATTCTGAAAATCTAATGCCACTTGTAGATGAATTATTGAAAAGAAATGGAATAAAAGCAAAAGATCTAGATTTGATTGCTTGCTCTGTAGGTCCAGGTTCTTTTACTGGCATAAGAATAGGAGTAGCTAGTATGAAGCCTGTTGCTGATGTTTTAAATATAAAAATTGCAGCAGTAACCTCATTAGAAACTTTAGCAAAAAATGTTGAATCTACAGAAAAACAAAAAATTGTATCTTTGATTGATGCTAGAAATAATCAAGTATATTGTGGTATTTTTGACAATAATTATAATTTGCAAGAAGAGTACATAGCAGAAGATATAACTGTAGTTATAGAAAAAGTAAAGAAATATGAAGATATTGTTTTTGTTGGAAATGGAGCAGTATTACATAAAGAACTTTTAGAGCTAAATATAAAAAATGCAAAATTTTCAAATGAAAACAAACAATTTGCAAAAAATGTTGGTAGATTGGGATACAAAAAATACTTAGAAAACAATTTATGTACTGCAGATACAATTATGCCATTATATTTAAGAAAATCACAAGCAGAAAGACAAAAAAATAATTAGAATTTTAATTTAAATATATTAGAAAACATAAGTAAAAAATAAGGAATAGAAAAATGATTAAAATAGAAAAAATGACTATAGAGCATTTTGAAAAAATAAAAGAAATTTTACAAACAGAATTTGATGAATTTTGGACACCAAGTATATTAAAAAGTGAAATTGAAAATGAAAATTCAAAATATATTGTAGCAATAGAGGAAGAAATAGTGGGATTTGCAGGAATATGGATTTCACCAGATGATGCTCAAATAACTAATATTGTTACTAAAAAAATAAGTAGAAAAAATGGAATAGGAAGTTTACTTTTAGATAAACTAATAGAAATGGCAAAAGAAATGAAAAGAGACAATATTAGTTTAGAAGTAAATGAAAATAATATAGCAGCAATAAACCTTTATAAAAAATATGGGTTTAAAGAATTAGGAATTCGCAAAAAATATTATAATGGGAAAGACAATGCTATAATTATGACAAAATATTTTAATGAATAAAATAATTAGAAATGCCGTTAAATATGTTTTTAAAATAAATATAAATAACAGCATTTTTTTTATTAAAAAATTAGACACCACGATTGTAATAAAAAAGAGAAAAATGTAGAAAAATAATGTAATTTTTTGAGGAAATTAATTGCAAAATTTTTTTGTTTGATATACAATAACCATATAGTTTAGTACGGAGGAAAAACACTAATGAGAAAAGTAAATGAACTTACAGCCAAAGATTTGAAAGATATATGTAATCCTAATTTATTCAAATTTGAAACCACAAAAGAATTAGTAGATACAACAGATTTAGTATATGGTCAAGAAAGAGGAATGAAGGCTTTAGAATTTGGAGTTGGAATAGATATAAAAGGATATAATTTATATCTTGAAGGTCCTGCTGGTGTAGGAAAAACAATGTATACTAAAAAATTCTTAAAAAAGAAAGCAGAAAAAGAAAAAGTACCAAATGACTGGGTATATATTTATAATTTTGAAAATCCAAATGAGCCAGTAGCAGTATCTTTTCCTGCAGGTCAAGGTAAGGTTTTCCAAAGTACAATGGAAAATTTTGTAAAAGATATTCGTAGAGATATAAAGAAAACTTTCAATAATGATGACTTTGAAAAAGAGAAAAAATTAATAAAACAAGAATTTGAAGAAAAAAGAGAAAAGCTTTTAGAAAAATTAAATCAAAAAACAATGATGCAAGGTTTTCAAGTTCAATCCACAGAGAATGGTGTTTATATGATGCCAGTATTAGATGGAAAAACTTTAGCAGAAGATGAATTTGAAGCTTTAGATGAAAATGTAAAAAAAGAATTTGAAGAACGTTCAGCATTAGTACAAGAGCAAATTTTCGAAGCTTTAGGAGAAATAAAAACAATTGAAAGAGCTGCAGAGAAAAAAATTGAAGAATGGCAAGCAAACATAGCATTAATGACTATTAATGTTCACATTAATTCTATAAAAGCTAATTATAAAAGAAATAAAAAAATTGGAAATTATTTAGATAATGTAAAAAAAGATATATTAAAAAATATTAGTCAATTTTTAGCACCAGAGTTTGATCCAAAATCTCCACAAGCGCAACAACAATCTATGCAAAGACCAGAAGTAAGAGAGCCTTGGCTAAATTATAGAGTAAATCTTTTTATTGATAATAGTAAATTAGAAGGTGCTCCAGTAATAATGGATACAAACTATTCTTATTACAATATTTTTGGAGGACTAGAGTACGAAAATCAATATGGAACATTAAAAACAGATTTCATGATGATAAAACCAGGTTTATTGCATCAAGCAAATGGTGGATATATTATATTTCAAGCAAAAGACATCTTGTCAAATGCTCTTTGCTATGAAGCTTTAAAAAAGGCTTTAAAAATTAAAGAATTATCTATAGAAAATGCAACAGAACAAAGGGCTGGAATGTTATTATTAGCATTAAAACCAGAGCCAATTCCTTTAGATATAAAAGTTTTAATGCTTGGAAATTCTAATATTTATCATACATTATTATCAATGGATGAAGATTTTAGAAAATTATTTAAAATTAAAGTAGAGTTTGAAGATGATGCTCCAAAAACAGTTGAAAATATAGAAAGACTTAGTAAATTTGTAAGAAGTTTTTGTGAACAAGAAGGTTTGTTAGATTTAGATAAAGAAGCAATGGCAAAAGTCGTTGAATTTACCTCAAAACTAGCAGGAGATAAAGAAAAATTATCAACACAATTTAGTGAAATTGGGGAAATTATTGGAGAAGCTTCTACTTGGGCAAAAATGAACAAACAAAAAGTAATAACAAGAGAATATATTCAAAAAGCTTTAAATGAAAGAATTGATAGAATAAAGAAATATGATACAAGATATTTACAAATGATTAAAGAAGAAACTCTTTTAATAGATACAGAAGGATTTACAGTAGGTCAAATAAATGGATTAACTGTTATAAAAATTGGAGATTATTCATTTGGAAAACCTGCAAGAATCACTGCAAATACTTATATGGGCAAAGCTGGTATTGTAAATATAGAACGAGAAGTAGAAATGTCTGGTTCATCACATTCAAAAGGAATGCTTATATTATCTGGATATTTGGGAGAGCAATTTGCACAAGATATGCCACTTTCATTAACTGCAAGTGTATGTTTTGAACAATTATATGGAGGAGTAGATGGAGATAGTGCATCAAGCACAGAGGCTTATGCAATATTGTCAAGTCTTTCAGGTATTCCAATAAATCAATCTATTGCAGTAACGGGTTCTGTAAATCAAAAAGGTGATATTCAACCAATTGGTGGTGTAAATGAAAAGATAGAAGGATTTTATCAAATCTGCAAAATGAAAGGATTTAATGGAGAACAAGGTGTAATTATTCCAAGACAAAATGTAAGAAATTTACACCTAAGTGATGAAATTATAGATTCTGTAAGAAAAGGTAAATTCCATATTTATGCAGTAAAAACTATTGATGAAGGAATAGAAATTTTAACAGGAGTTCCAGCAGGAAAAAAAGATAAAAACGGAAAATTCCCTTTAGGAACAATTAATTATTTAACTTATGAAAAACTAAAAAAATTTACAAAAGGTGCAGAAGTTTTTTTAAAGGAATAAAAATATGAAGAAAGTATATATAGTTTTATCACATACAGGAACAATTTTATCTAAAATAATAAGAATAAGAACAGGTGCTGAATATACACATGCATCAATTGCCTTAGATGAAGACTTAAAAAAGATGTATTCTTTTGGGAGATTAAATCCATATATAGCATTTTGGGGTGGTTTTGTAAGAGAAAGCAAAAATTTTGGGACTTTTAAAAGGTTTAAAAATACAGAAGTAAGTATTTTAGAACTTGAAGTAACAGAAAAACAATATGAGAAAATTAATCAACAAATAGTATATATGAAAAAGAATAAAAGCAAATATAGTTTTAATTATTTAGGCTTAATTTTAGCTGGAATTAATAAAAAAAGCACGAATAGACATAGATTTTATTGTTCAGAATATGTAAAATATGTTTTAGAATTTGCAGAAATAAATTTAGATTATTTACCAGAAGTTACTAAACCACAAGACTTAATTACAATAAAGAATTCAAAAATTATATATAAAGGATATCTAAGAGATTACAAAAAAGAAAATATTGATATACTAAAATGTTTAGAAAAAATAGCACACAAAAAAATACTACCAGTTTAATTTTAATTAGAATAAAAATAGGAGCACATTAAATACAAATTTTGTCTCAACATATTTGTGTGCTCTTTTTTTGTGCCCATTTTTAAGTCAATAAAATTTGTGTGCAACAGTTATTAATAGTATTTTATTTATAACGAAAAAACACTTCAAAATCAATGTTTAATTTAGAACAAAAATGTGTATATTATATATTAAGAATTTGTAGGAGGAAAATATATGGTATACAAATTTACAAAAAGCGGAGAAAAAGTGCTAGAATTGGCTAATGAGATAGCATTTGATTTTGGACATAATTATATAGGAACAGAGCATATATTATATGCTTTGTGTGAGGAAGAAAATGGAGTAGCAAGTAAAGTTTTGGAAACTCAAGGAATATTAGCAGAAGATGTATTAGATAAAATAGATGAATTAGTTGGAGGAAGCTCAAATGAAAATACAGTTGTTTTAGGATTTACACCAAGGACAAAAAAAGTGATAGAAAACGCATATTTAGAAGCAAAAAAATTAGATTCAGATTATATAGGAACAGAGCATATATTAATAGGAATTATGAAAGAATCTGATAGTATAGCAATACGAATTTTATTAGATTTAGGAATTAACACAGAAGAAGTATACAATGATATTGCAAATACATTAAATGAATTTGAAGAAGGAATTGTTCATAATGAGTCTAAAGCAAATCAAAATGATGGAAGTTATAATAATACACAAAATTTGAATCAATTTGGAACAGATTTAACTAAACAAGCAAGAGAAGGAAAATTAGATCCAGTAATTGGAAGAACAAATGAAACAGATAGAGTAATAGAAATTTTATCAAGAAGAACAAAAAATAATCCATGCTTGATTGGTGAACCAGGAGTCGGTAAAACCGCTGTAATTGAAGGTTTAGCTCAAAAAATAGTAAGTGGAAATATTCCAGAAAGTTTAAAAAACAAGAGATTAGTAACTTTAGATATTACTTCTATGGTAGCAGGTGCAAAATATAGAGGAGATTTTGAAGAAAGAATAAAAAAATGTTTAAATGAAGTTAAAAAAGCTGAAGATATAGTTTTGTTTATAGATGAAATTCACACTATTGTAGGAGCTGGAGCTGCTGAAGGGGCTATAGATGCTGCAAATATTTTAAAACCACTTTTAGCAAGAGGTGAAATTCAGTTAATAGGTGCTACTACTTTAAAAGAATATAGAAAACATATAGAAAAAGATTCTGCATTAGAAAGAAGATTTCAGCCAGTAAATGTAGAAGAACCTAATAAAGAAGAAGCTTTAGAAATATTGAAAGGGCTTAGAGATAAATATGAAGCTCATCATAATGTAAAAATTACAGATGAAGCTTTGCAAGCTGCAATAGACCTTTCTAGCAGATATATAAATGATAGATTTTTACCAGATAAGGCAATAGATTTAATTGATGAAGCAGCTTCAAAAGTAAAATTAAAATCTTTTGTAGAACCAGAACATTTAAAAAATATGCAAAAAGATTTAGAAAAAATCGAAAAAGAAAAAGAAGAAGCTATAAATACTCAAAATTTTGAAAGAGCAGCAAATTTAAGAGATAAAGAAAAAGAACTTTTAGAAAAAATAGATATAGAAAATGATAATTGGCACAATAAAAATAATCAAAAAATAATTCATATAAAAAAAGAAGATATAGCGATTGTAATATCAAGATGGACTGGAATTCCAGTTTATAAAATTACAGAAAGTGAAAATGAAAAACTAAAAAACTTAGAAAAAGCTTTACACAAAAGGGTTGTAGGGCAAGAAGAAGCGATAACAGCAGTGGCAAAAGCAATAAGAAGAGGAAGGGTAGGATTAAAAGATCCAAATAGACCAATAGGTTCTTTTTTGTTTTTAGGACCAACTGGAGTGGGAAAAACAGAACTTACAAAAGCTTTAGCGGAAAATCTTTTTGGAAATGAAAATTCTATGATAAGAATAGATATGTCTGAATATATGGAAGGACATTCTGTATCAAAAATGATAGGCTCTCCTCCAGGATATGTGGGATATGAAGAAAATAATGGATTATCAGAAAAAATTAGAAGAAAACCATATTCAGTATTATTATTTGATGAAATAGAAAAAGCTCACCCAGATGTAATGAATATTTTATTACAAGTATTAGAAGATGGAAGATTAACAGATAATCAGGGAAGAAGTGTAAGTTTCAAAAATTGTGTAATCATTATGACTTCAAATGTAGGAGCTAGGCTAATTACAGATAAGAAGACTTTGGGATTTGCAGAACTTGATGGTAATATAGAAAAAGAAAATACAGATATAAAAAAATCGGTAATGAGTGAATTAAAAAAAGAATTTAAACCAGAATTTATTAATAGAATTGATGAAATAATAGTATTTAAAAAATTGTCTTCACTTGAAATGAGCGGAATCATAGAAATAATGTTAGATAATGTAATTAAAAGATTAGAAGAATACAAATTAAAAATCGAAATAACTTCTTCTGCTAAAGAATTGATTAAGAAAAAACGGAACAGATATAAATTATGGTGCTAGACCATTAAGAAGAGCTATACAAAATTTGATAGAAGACAAAATAGCTGAAGCTATATTAGAAGGTACAATTAAACAGGGTGATAGTGTCAAAATAGCAGAAAATGAAGGAAAAATTGAGATACAAGTTTTAGAAAAAGTAAGATAAAAATATGTAATAAAGTACGATAAAAATAAAATATGGGATAAGAAATAAAATAAAGATAAATAAAAAATCACCTCATTTAGAAAACTCAAATAAAAGATTGTGTTTTCTAAATTGAGGTGAATTTTTATTTTGCATAAGAACAAAAATAGCTCAAATAAATGTTTATAATTATTAAATATTCATATATTTAATAATTATAAATTTTCTGGATGAACATGTACTACAACTTTATAAATTTTGTCAAGTGTTTCAATATCTTTTTCTAAATGGTTTGCAAGTTTATGACTATTGTAAGTGCTCATTTCTCCATCTACTGCAATTGTAAGTACTACAAAATATTTATAACCAACAGGTGATGAATATAAATTATAAGAATTTTTTATTTCTGAATGTTCTTTTACTAAATTCATAATAAAGTTTTTTGTTTCTTCATCTAAAGACATATCCATTAAAATATTGTAGCTTTCTATAAAAATTCCAAGTCCTGAAATAAAAATCCAAATAGAAATACCAATTCCAACAATTCCATCCAACCAATAAATATTTAATATTCCAAGAAGTATAGAAATTAAAGTGAAAGTTGTTATAACACAGTCATTTCTATGATCTTTATAATTCGATTTTAAAAGAATGTTATCATATTTAATATATAATTTTTTTGTATATAAATATAATAAAAATTTTG
>JAZROJ010000093.1:0-16312 GCA_045648625.1 Candidatus Scatovivens sp. | reverse complement strand
ATAACAGATATAGCAATATGGGAACCAAATGCATATGACCACGTAGAATACATAGTAAACAATAATAATAAATTAACAGATGGAAGTGGAGCAAAAACAGATGCAGAGTTAAAATTTGCACATGGAGAAGCAGTAGAAACATATGGCTTAAAAAGCACAGCAATTGGAACAACAATAACAAATGTATATGATATAAATACAACAGGATTAGACAATCCAAGTACATTCAAAACAGATAATAATAAAGATGCAAGCACAGGAAAAGTAACATCATACAGAATAAAAACAACAGATAATAAACCAATAAATATAACAAGCATAGATAGTACAGAAGCAGCTACAGATTATTTTATGCTAACATCAAATACAGTAAGTAGATTAAGAGTATATATATGGTTAGAAGGTCAAGATGTAGACTGTATAAACCAAGCATCATATGGTGGAGGTATAGAAGTAGACTTAGGGTTAACAAAAGATGACTTTGTAGGAGATTTAGAAGAAGGAATAGAAGGAAGTGGCAGCGGAGTTGCAACAACTTTAGCAACAGTAACAAATACTGATAATATTGGAGATTATATAGATTTAGGTGGAACAAGCTATGTAGGAACATCATCAACAGCTGATGACTGGAGAATATTATATGTAGATGAAGCTAATAACAAAATATATGCAATATTAGCAGATTACTTACCAGCAACATATGTACCAACAATAACAGGATTAAGTGAAGATACAAGCCAATATACATATAGTGTATGGGGAACTAGTCAAAGTGCGTTAGTAGATGCATTAGAAGGAACAACAGATGCAGACGCATGGGATTTCTTATCAAATGGATATAGTACAGAAGTAATAGGAAGCCCAACTGGAGATTTATTGATGCTAAGTTACAATAAAAAGAATAATACTAATTTAAATTATACAAATTTTATAAGTGTAAGTGGTGATTTATATGTGCCACAAGCCAATATAATTGATGGATGTAACGGATATTGGACAACATCTGAGTTTAGTGCTGAAGGTGGATTGTGGGCTGTATGTTTCAATAATCAGGTGATTAACATCAACCACAATGTTAATAGTTGTGGAATACGTCCAGTAGTTGTCTTGTCTGATGACATCAATGCAACTGTAACAGGAAATTTATGGACATTAACAGGTGCTGGAATTTAAAAAGAACCATAACCACAACTAAGTTTGGCAAGTCAAATAGCAGGACATGAAAAAGTAGCTTATGGATATGGATCAGAAGTAAATTATCCATTTGATAATGGAAAGTTGGAATATCAGTAATAGGTTATGGAAGTGCACCGATGTATTTCCATCATCCAAATGAATATGAAAACGTAAATAATACAGGAAGTTAGAATGATATAGAAAATTATAGAAGTGATACAGATTGTACCACTTCTTTTTAATGTGAAAATCTTGTAAAAAACTAGAATATAAAAAAGTGATATGATATAATAATAACATTAATTTTGAGGAGAAAAAATGAAAATAGGTTTTACAATAGGAAAGTTTGCTCCATTTCACAAAGGTCATGAATATTTAATACAAACAGCTTTAAAAGAAATGGATAAAGTAATAGTAATTGTATATGAAACAGATGTAATAGACGCACCTATACAAAAAAGAGCAGAGTGGATAAAAAGCATATATCCAGAAGTTGAAATAAGATTTGCAGAAAAACCACCTAGTAAATATGGTTTAGATAAAGAAAGTGTGCAAGTACAGATGGACTTTTTAACAAAAATAGTAGAAGATGCAAATCCTACTCATTTTTATAGTAGTGAACCTTATGGTAAATGTGTTGCTGAATATATGAACATTGTTGACAGAAGAGTTGATGATAAAAGAATAAAGGTGCCAATACATGCATCTAGTTTAAGAGAAAATTTAGAAAATAATAAAAAATGGATAAATGAAAAAATTTATGATGAACTAAAGAAAGGAGAATGTGTTAATTTAAAATAACACAAATGGATAAATATGAGTAATTTAATAGGAGTTTTTATTTCAATATTATTTATAGTAATAGTAATGGCAGCAGCTAGCATGTTTGAAAAATCAGGGAAAGAAGCTACCAGAAAATTTATACATATTATGGTTTCAAATTGGTGGATAATAGCAATGATATTTTTTGATAATATGTGGTGTGCAGCAATAGTTCCAGCGATATTTGTTATAGTAAATTATCTTTCATACAAATCTAATATTATCAAAGTAATGGAAAGAGATGAAGGAGAAAATAAAGATAGTTTTGGAACAGTTTATTATGCAATATCTTTATTAATATTAGCTCTTATTACATTTGGTCCATTAAATAATCCTTTAATTGGTTTATGTGGTGCGATTGTAATGGGATATGGAGATGGATTAGCAGCTGTTATAGGTCAAAAATTTAAAAGCAAAGAATTTAAAATAGGAAATTCAAAAAAATCAGTAGCAGGTTCACTTGCCATGTTTGTTGTGACACTTATGATTATGACAGGATTTTTCTATTATGTAGGTGCAAGTGTATGGCTATTAAAATCTATTGTTGTAGCAGTAATTATGACTGTAGTTGAAATTGTTTGTCCAAAAGGGACAGATAATTTAGCAGTTCCTTTATTAACTTCTTTATTAGCCGCAATATTGATATAAAGAAAATTTAAAGATAATATAATACAAAATATTGATTATTATTTGAAAAAAATTATTATTATTTTTGATATTATAATAAAAATTTATATGGGAGAATTATGATTTTAGACAAAGTAAATTATCCTGAAGATTTGAAAAGTCTTCAGTTTTCAGAAAAAAAGCAATTAGCCAAAGAAATTAGAGAAAAAATTATAGATAATGTTTCAAATACAGGAGGCCATTTGGCCTCTAATTTGGGTGTTGTAGAATTAACTATGGCTATTCATACTGTTTTTAATACACCAATAGATAAAGTAGTATGGGATGTTGGCCATCAATGTTATGTTCATAAAATTTTAACTGGCAGAAAAAATAAAATGTCAACTCTTAGAAAGATGGATGGCTTAGCTGGTTTTCCTAAAACTAATGAAAGTATTTATGACAATTTTAATACTGGGCATAGTAGTACATCAATTTCGGTAGCTTTAGGAATGGCAAGGGCTAGAGATATAAAATGTGAGAATAATAAAATTATAGCAGTAATTGGAGATGGAGCTCTAACAGGTGGAATGGCTTTAGAAGCTCTAAATGATGTTGGTTCTAGCAATACCAATATGCTTGTAATTTTAAATGATAATGAAATGAGCATATCAAAAAATGTTGGCGGAATATCTATGATGCTTTCAAAATTACGTACCAAAAGCACATATGTAAGAGCCAATGTAAAAGGTAAGAAAACTATTAGTAAAATTCCTTTTTTGGGAGATAAAATTGTAAAATTTGTTCAAAGAGGAAAAAGAGGAATAAAACAACTAGTAATTCCTAAGATGTATTTTGAAGATTTAGGTTTTAGATATTTAGGACCAGTAGATGGTCACAATTTAGAAGATTTAGAAGATATATTTAAAATTTGCAAAGAACAAGAAGGTCCTATTTTAGTACATGTATTAACTAAAAAAGGAAAAGGATATAAACCAGCAGAAGATGTGCCAGACAAGTTTCATAGTACATCAAAATTTGATAAAAAAACAGGTGAAAAATTACAAAAAAATACTAATAGAGATTATTCTAAAGTATTTGGGGATAAATTAGTAGCACTTGCAAAAAATAATAAAAAAATTGTAGCTATAACAGCAGCTATGAGAGATGGTACAGGTCTTACAGAATTTGCAAAAAAATATCCAAAAAGATTTTTTGATGTTGGTATAGCAGAACAACATGCAATAGGTATGGCAGCAGGTCTTGCCAAAAGTGGTATGCTTCCAGTAGTACCAATCTATTCTTCTTTTTTACAAAGAGCTTATGACCAAATGATTCATGATATTGCTATACAAAATTTACCTATTATAATTTGTGCCGATAGAGCAGGAATTGTTGGAAGTGATGGAGAAACACATCAAGGATTATTTGATATGTCTTTTACAAATATAATTCCAAATTTTACAATTATGGCACCTAAAGATTTTAAAGAATTAGAAGATATGCTAGAATTCGCTACAGAACTGCAAAAGCCAGTGCTTTTAAGATATCCAAAAGGTGAAGAAGAAATTACATTTCCAATTTCTTCAAAAATAGAATTTGGAAAATCTGAAGTTTTAGAAACAGGAAAAGATGTAACAATAGTGGCAATAGGAAAAATGGTTGCTAAAGCAGTTGAAGTTTCTAATATACTAAAAAAAGAAAATATTAATTGTACAGTAATTAATGCAAGATTTTTAAAACCTTTTGATGAAAAGACGGTATTAAACAATTTATCTTCAATAGTTATAACTATTGAAGATGGTGCTATTATAAATGGGTTAGGGGAAAAAGTTGAACAATATGTTAAAAAATGTAACAAAAATATTTTTATAGAAAAATTAGGTTATCCAGATGAATTTATAAAACATGGAAGTATTACAAAAATTGAAGAAAAATATGGATTAGATACAAATTCAATAGTACAAAAAATAGAAAATTTAATACAAAATAAGTTTATTATAAAAAGTGGATTTAATGCTTGAATAATCTAAGAGTTATATTTTGGATAAGTGATGAGAGATTACTCAAATAAAAAAAGTAAGGTGATAGATGTGTTTGAAAAAGCAAAAGAAAGATATAAAGATGGCGAATTTAAATTACTTGTAGCAAAAGTTATTGATAAATACATGGCTTGTCAAAAAATAAATAAAATAGTATATACAGATTTTTTAAATTTATCAGAACGTGCAATTATTGAAAAGATTCTAAAAGAAGAATTTATAGAAAATTATTGTTTTTATGGAGTCAATGAAGAACCAGATAGAAGTGTATTAATTTTTTATCCAGAGAAATTTACTATAGAAATGGTAGAAAAAAATTATTCGAAAATATTTGATATTATAAGAATTGAATTACCAAATCAAGTATCTTATGAACATAGAGAATTTTTGAGTGGAATTATGAAATTAGGAGTAAGAAGAGAAAAATTTGGAGATATTATTGTAACAGATAATGGTGCTGATATAATTTGCTTAAATGAAATAACAAATTATTTAGTAAATGGATTAAAAGAACTTACAAGATTTAAAAAATCAAAAATTTTTGTAGAAGATATTCAAAATATACATAAAAAAGAAAAAACATTTATACAATTAAGTATTATAGTATCTTCAATAAGATTAGATAATTTTGTATCAGAACTTGCAAAATGCTCTAGAACAAAAGCTAAAGAATTAATAGAACAAGGTGCTGTTTTAGTAAATTATATTACAGAAGAAAAAGATTCTAAAAAATTAAATTTAGGAGATATTATAACAATAAGAGGAAAAGGAAAATTTATTTTTGAAGCTATTAATGGAGAAACAAAGTCTGGAAGAATCCTTGTGCAAATAGCAAAATATAGTTAAAAGGAGAGAGTAAAAATGGAAATTAATTTAAAAGATGACCTTAGATTAGTTCAAAATGCTAGAAGAAATGCTTATGTAAAAAATGAAGAAATCACAGTAGGTGCTGTACTACAAACTAAAAGTGGCAGAAAATATACTGGTTGCAATATCCAAATAAGTGATTTAGAAATAATTGAAGCAGAACAAGTTGCTATTACAAAAGCAATTTCAGAAGGAGAAAAAGAATTTGATTATATAGTATTATCCGGAGGAAAAAAAAGCCAAGAGCCAACAAAGTATCAAATATCTCAAAAAAGTTTGTTTTTAATGAAAAATCTTGTGGATGAAGATTTTAAAATATATGTAATATATGAAAATAGAGTAGAAGAATATAAAATATCAGACTTAATAAAAGAGTAAAACATTAAGTGTAAAAAGCAAAAAAATAATGTTTTTGTTTATATAAAAATAGTAAAAAAATACTATTAATTATTTACAAAAAAATAATTAAAATATATTATGAAAAAGTACTAAAAAACGTTTGACAAAAATGAGATTTTAATAGATAATTAATATTGTATAAATGGAAAAAAATTCAAAGAATTAAAAATACAAAGGAGGAATATATAATGTATATATTCAATAGAGTTACAGTAGTTCCACAATTACCAAAGAAAGTAAGCAAATTAACTGAAATTGCCAACAATTTATGGTGGTCATGGAATACAGAATTTTTAAGATTATTTAAAATGATTGACATAGATTTATGGGAAACCTGTGAAAAAAATCCAGTTAAATTTTTGAAATTAGTTAATCAAGAAAAAATTGAAAAAATGGCAGAAAATGAAGATTTCATAAGAGAATATGAAAAAGTAGTAGACCATTATGAAAGTTATATGAATAGTAAAGATACTTGGTTTAGCAAAAACTATCCAAATAACAAAAATGATTTAATAGCATATTTTTCTGCAGAATATGGATTAGATGAAGTTGTACCAATTTATTCAGGTGGATTAGGAATTTTATCTGGAGATCACCTAAAATCAGCAAGTGATTTAGGTTTACCTTTTGTAGCTGTTGGTCTTTTGTATAAAAATGGATATTTCCATCAAAGAATAGATACTAGAGGACAACAATGTTCTGAATATTATAATATAGATTTATACAATTTACCAATTACAACAGTAAAAGATAAAATGGATAATGATATAATTATAGATATACCATTAGGAAAAGAAACTTTATATTTAAAATTATGGCAAATTAATGTTGGAAGAATTAAATTATATTTAATGGATTCTGATATTGAACAAAACAAACCAGAATTCAGAGGAATAACATTAAAACTATATGGCGGAGATAAAGAAATGAGAATTCGTCAAGAAATAGTTTTAGGAATGGCTGGAGTAAAAGCTTTAAAAATATTAGGATATGAACCAACAGTATATCATATGAATGAAGGGCATTCATCATTCTTAGTATTAGAATTAATAAAAAATTTAATGACTGAAAAACAAATTTCTTTTGATATGGCAAAAGAATTAGCAACAGTAAAAACAGTGTTTACAACCCATACACCAGTTCCAGCTGGAAATGATATTTTTGATGTAAGTTTAATAGATAAATATTTTGATGGATTCTGGGATAAATTAGGTTTATCTAGAGAAGAATTTTTAAGATTAGGTATGCCAGGTAGAAACTTAGAACCAGGATTTAATATGGGAATCTTAGCATTAAAAATTGCTGGAAAGAAGAATGGTGTAAGTAAACTACATGGAGAAGTATCTAGAGAATTATTTAGTGAAGTATGGCCTAATATAGCAGAAGATGAATCACCAATTACACATGTTACAAATGGTATTCATACATGTACATGGCTTGCTCCAAATTTAAAAGAATTATACAATAAATATTTACCACCATATTGGCAAGATAAAATCCATATGGAAGGTACTTGGGATAAAATTAATTCAATTCCAGATGAAGAACTTTGGAAAGCCCATGTTGAAAGAAAAGAAAAATTAATAAAATTAATAAAACAAAATGTTAGAAATCGTTATGTAAATACAGGAATAGGCTATGATCAAATCTCTGAAATTCTTAACCAATTAAATCCAAATGCATTAACAATAGGATTTTCAAGAAGATTTGCAACATATAAAAGAGCTACATTAATATTTAAAGATATAGCAAGATTAACACAAATCTTAAATGATGAAAAAAGACCAGTACAAATTATATTTGCAGGAAAAGCTCACCCAGCAGATAGAGAAGGTCAAGAATTAATCAAATATATACATGAAGTATCTTTAATGCCACAATTTAAAGGAAAAATATTCATATTAGAAAACTATAATATGGGAATATCAAGATATTTAATTAGTGGTGTTGATGTATGGTTAAATAATCCAAGAAGACCAATGGAAGCATCTGGAACATCTGGAGAAAAAGCTTCAGTAAATGGAGTTGTAAACTTTAGTGTATTAGATGGTTGGTGGTGTGAAGGATATAATGGAGTAAATGGTTGGACAATAGGAACTAATGCATCATATTCATCTTATGAAGAACAAGACAAAGCTGATAGCAATAGCTTATATCATACTCTTGAAAATAAAATAATTCCAGCATATTATCATCAAGATAAAAATGGAATTTCAAAAGAGTGGATGACATATATGAAAAATTCTATTAAATCAACAGGTGGAAAATATAGTACATCTAGAATGGTTGTAGACTATGTAAATGATTTGTATATGCCATTATGCAATTTAGGAGCAAAACATTTTTCAGATTTAAGCAAAGTAGCAGAATTTACAGAATGGAAGAAAAATGCAAAACTAAGTTGGGATAAAATAACATTAAAACAAGATAGAAATGTAGATAATGGAAGATTTGTAGCAGGAAGCCAAATAACAGTAAATTGTGAAGTATATTTACCAAATATAAATGAAGAAAATGCAGATGTTCAAGTTTATTTTGGTCAAATATTAGAAAATGGAACTGTAAAAAATGTATATACAGCTACAATGAATAAAATATCAGAAGACAAAATAGAAAATAGATATACTTATGAAGCTATAATAGATTTAAAAACAGGTGGAAATTT
Source organism: Candidatus Scatovivens sp. (assembly GCA_045648625.1). Lineage (GTDB taxonomy): Bacteria > Bacillota > Clostridia > TANB77 > CAG-508 > Scatovivens. The sequence goes on along the minus strand of JAZROJ010000093.1, from coordinate 7,735 downwards.
TGGATACACATTTAGAGTTATGCCAAAACACGAAATGCTTACAGATTCTGAAAATTTAGATTTAGTAAAATGGATAACAAAATAAAATTTGGAAAAGGAAAAGAATTAGTTCTTTTCCTTTTTTATGTAATAAGAAAATTTTTTGAAATTTCTTTGTTTTGAAGCGCAGCCGAAGAATGAAGTTTTCATAAATATATAACTGCTCAAAACAAATTTCTATTTGCATTAAAAGTTCAAAAAAAGTCTTGAAATATTTACATTTTATGGTATACTAATTAGTGGAAATTAATTTTTTAAATAAAAAAGGGGAACAAAAATATGAAATCAAATTTAAGAAAAACAAAAATAGTTGGAACAATAGGACCTGCTAGTGAAAACAGATTACCAGAATTGTTTGAAGCAGGATTAAATGTTTGTAGAATCAACTATTCACACGGAAGTTATGATGAACAACAAGAAAAAACAGAAAGAATTATTAAAATAAGAGAAGAATTAGACTTACCAGTTCCAATGATTTTAGACATGAAAGGTCCAGAAATTAGAACAGGAATGTTATATACTGGAAAAAATGAAAAAATCAAATTAGAAGATGGCCAAAAATTTACATTAGTAAATGAAGATATAGTTGGAGACGAAAAAGGTGTTACAGTAACATACAAAGAATTATATAAAGATGTTCAACCAGGAACAAAAATATTAATAGATGATGGTGCTATCGAATTAAAAGTTGATGAAGTAGTAGAAAAAGATATTGTTTGTACAGTAGTTCATGGAAATCCTTTAGGAAGTAGAAAAACAATGAACTTACCAGGTACAATCATTCGTTTACCAGCATTAGCTGAAAAAGATATCAATGATTTAAAAGCAGCTTGTGCACATGAATATGATTTCGTAGCAATTTCATTTGCAAGAAACTTAGATGATATTGCACAAGTAAGAAAAGTATTAGATGAAAATGGTGGAAAAGATATTCAAATCATTACTAAAGTAGAAAACGTTGAAGGTTTATCTAACATGGAAGATATAGTTAAAGTAGCAGATGCTCAAATGATTGCTCGTGGAGATATGGCTACAGAAACAGATTTTACAGAACCACCTGTAATGCAAAAGAAATTTATCAAATTATCAAATGATTCTGGAAAACCAGCTATTACAGCAACACAAATGTTAGAATCAATGACACACAACCCATTACCAACAAGAGCTGAAGCTAGTGACGTTGCTAATGCTGTATATGATAGAACAAGTGCTGTTATGTTATCTGGAGAATGTGCTATGGGTAAATTCCCATTAGAATGTATCCAAACAATGGATAAAATAGCAAAAAGAGTTGAACCAACAATTAATTATTGGAAAAGATTTGAAGAAAATGATCATTTTGAATTAAAAGATTTAGAAGATAATATCGCATATTCAACATGCGTTATTGCAAAAAATATGAATGCAGATGCTATAGTTTGCTACACAAACACAGGAAAATCTGCAAGAAGAATATCAGGTTTAGGTGCGGGATGCCCAATTTTAGCTATTACAGACAACAAAAGAACATTCCGTCAATTAGGATTAGCTTGGAACGTACACCCAGTATATGTAGAATCTAAAGCAACAATAGATGAAACTGTAGAAGCTGGTATCGAAAAATTAAAAACAAAAGGAATATTAGAAGCTGGAGATAAAATTGTTTTAGCTGGTGGACATAGCTATGTAAATGGCGTTAAATCAAGCAAAATGATTGGTGGATATATAGAAGTTTAATATTCCCTAATTTTAAATAATATAAAAGTTATAAAAAAGTATAAATTGTTAGAGAAAACAGTTTATACTTTTTTTATATAAATAAACAAAGACGGGCCACATAAAAATGTTAAAATGCTAAAATACTTTAAATATGGCTCTTTTGTTCTTTGTTACAAAAAATATACAATATTACAAAAATATTATATTTTGGTTAATTTTGGTTATTTTAATTTAGGTTATGATATAATGAATTAAACAGTTATATTCGAAAACAAATAAGAAAAATATATAAATAGGGTTGTAAAAAATGAAGGTAAAAATAACAAGAGAAGAATTTTTAAATTTAAAAGAAAAACTTATTACTAATTTTAATACGGCATTTGATATTTTGAATGAAGATCATAATATTGATAGAAATGCTGAAAATTATAAAGAATTGGCGGATGAGTTTTATAAAAATAACTTTGAAAGAGCAAAGATATATTTAGCAGAATATAAAAAAGCTATGGCTCAATTAGTAAGTTATGATTTATCAGAGATTCCAGCAGAAGAATGGGAAGGAATAACTTTGTTTTCTAATAAAATAGATGAAGAAGTTCCAAGTATTGAAGCTGATTTTTCTGAAACATTTGCCAATTTGGATTTTTCTATTGTAAAAGCTATAGGGGATAATTTTAATTTTCGCTCTTGTCAAGTATTAAATATACAAGCCTTAGATGAAGTAGAACAACATATAAATGAGATTTTTGATGAAGATGCTATTGAAAATAATAAAACTCAATTTTTAAGTGAAGAAATTCCAGAAGAGGTTAGAGAAAGGTTTTATTCAAAACAATTAACTTTAAGAGATTTACTTGATTATGAAGAAGTTTTTGAAAAAGCAAAAGGTCATATAACTTATAATTTAGAAAGAAAATCTGTAGAAAGATTAATAGAAACACTAGATTATTCAGAATTTAGAAAATTAGATTTTAGAGCTATGGAATTACTAGGATACAATATAGATTCAGTAATAAAAAAAGCATTAGAAGATGAAAGCTTAAATGGAGATTTATTTAATGAATATGTAAATGAAGAATTAAGAGATAGAATAATAAATAATGGACATAGAGAAGATTATGTATATTCAGAAGAATTTAAAACCAAGAACCCAGATTTAATATATAGAGACGAATACCCAGAATTATTTGATCAATTTGGTAATTATGATATAGATTTAGAAAAAATTTATAAATATCCAGAAATAATAAAAACTAAGAAATTTGCGCAAGGGCAATATTTGAAAAGATTTATTGATATGCTAGGAGAAGATTTGTCAGATTCATTTACTGATTATTTAACATATGAGCAATCTCAATATTTATATGAGCAGATATCTTATTCTAGTTCAACAGAACAAATTTTAGATTTGAAAAAAATACATGCTTTAGAATTACCAGAAAGAATTAAAGCTTTGCAAACTGTATCAGATACTAAATTTGGAACAGAGATAGAATTATTAGAACAAGTTTTATATTTACAAAAAATTATGGAAGAAGAAAAAATAAAATTTTCAAAAAAGGATGAACTAATAAAAAAACATGGTGTTGGAAATCTTATAGAACTTGGAGCTGTTACAGTACAAGATGCTGAAAAAATACAAGAAGAAACTTCGCTAGAAAAAATAAGAGAATATATAGAGTATATAGATATATCATTTTTTATGAATGAAGAATATCAAAAAAATCATGCTGATGCAATACGTAAACACGGAATAGATTTTTATATAGATAGAGGTTATGCATATACACATAATATTATATCTGCTAGAAATGAAGGTACAAATTTATATCAAATGAAAGAATTAGTGGATAAAGATATACCAATAGATGCTCTAATAGCAGATACTAAAATAGTTAATTTAGTAAATTCTTTAGGAATAGATAATTTAATAAGATTAAATGAAGAATCTAATTTTACATATGATTCAAAAGAAAATAATACTAATTATAATCTTAGAATATTAGCAGAAATTTATGAAACTTTGGAAGATAAAAAAGAATATAATGGACAGATTTCGTATGAAGAATTTATAGAAGAAGTTACTAAAATTGTTAAAACTATTTGTGAATCAAATTTAAAAACCTATAATATGAATGATATTTCCCCAAAAGTTAAAGAAAAAATACCTGAAGAATTTTTAACTAGAGAAGAATTAGAAAATGTAGTACCAGAAGGACCAAACAAGCAAAGAATAATAACAGACACGATTAATTTATTTTTAGGTAGAAATTTAACAGCAGAACATATAAAAGATTATCCAGAAATTATTCCAGTATTAGAAAAGAAAAATTTCAAAAATTCAATGAAACTTTATGGAAAAAATGAATTTTTCTTTTCAGAGAGAAGATTAAAAATAAAAACAGAAAAAATCGAAATTGTAGAATATATAGTGTCAAAATACGGAAAATCTGTTTGGTTAAATATGTGTAAAAAATATGGTGCATTTTTAGATAAAGCTGAAATTTTAATAATAGGTGATGAAAGTTTAGAACAATTAGAACAAACAATAGAAGAAGCTGTATGTGAAAGTATAAAAACAGAGACATCACATTCTCATGAATATATGGACGAAGAGTTTAAACAAAAACATCCAGAAATGTTTTTAGATGATGATGTATCTGAAGTGATAAAAGATAAATTTTATAATAAGATTTTAGAAGTTGAAGATTTTAAAAATCCAGAAATAAAAAAAGCTTTAGAAGGTAAAGATTTAGAAATTGGTGTTGGAAGATATTTTAGAGTTTATCCAGAAATAAGGAAAATGTATACTAAATTACCAAGAGAAGATTTTTATTACTTGGTTGATACTTATGGTAGATATTTAGAATCAATATCTACAGAATTAGATAGAATTTCAATAAATGATTCTTTAAGCGAAGATTTAATAAATCAAATAGAAGATATTATAGAAAATGCAATTTTATCAAAGAAAACATATATAGATGATGAAGCTCCTGAGTTTATAAAAAAGAAATACCCACAATATTTTATAGATGGGTTAAGTGAGGAAGAAAAAACAACATATTACAATTTCCAAGGAAATGCTACATTAGAAATGTTTTATGAATTTTATAATAACTTACCAGAGCAAAGTAAAAAAGCTTTTGAAGGTAAAGATATATCTATAATGTTCCAAGCGGGAAAATCTTATCTACCTAATACTAAATCTTATAAAGAGTTTTTTGAAAATTTTTCAATGGAACAAATACTTGGAGAATTTAGTAGTTATGGCAAAGCTTTAGATACAATAGTGGGTTCGAAAAAAACAGATGTATTAAAACAAGCTTATGATAAATATGGAAAAAAAGTTTTAGAGGCACCTCAATTAATATGTAATATTACAGATGAAAATTTAGATAATATTAATTTCTCTAATTATATTGATTTAGTTAAAAAGAGTAATTTTCATTTAAACAGCGAATATCAAGCTAATAATGCAGAAAGATTAGTTGCTAAAATGTATTTGTTTTTAGGATATGATAATGCAGTAGAATTTTTTAGATTACCAGAAATGACAAAAGAAGAATTAGTAAGAGCTATTGAAGAAAGAGAAGAAGAGTTTGACAATGCTTGTGAATTAAGATTTTCTTTAAAAGGAGATTTAAAAATTGTATCAGAGCTTTTTAGAAAACTTGATTTAACTCAGTATCATAATGGTAATAAAAAAATATCACTTGAAATTTTAAAAAATCTAAATGAAAATTTAGAAAATAATTTTGAAGGAAGTTTTGAAGAGCTATTAGAAGAATCTATAAGTAAGGCTGGAGCTGTACCAAATGTTCAAGATATTACAAATTTAGCTAAATATTTAAATAATATATTAGCAACACAAAAAATGGAAAAATTAAATCCATATTTGTTAAATACTATGAATTTAGAATTAACAGCCACAGGTGCAAATAGAAAAATTATAACAGATATTTTAAATACTGAATTAAGAAAAAATATATTTAATAATTGTGGAATAAATCAAGAGGAACTAATCGAAAGTTTAAGAAAAGAAATTATAGAAAAAGTAAAATTAGACGGAACACCTTTTTATTCACCACAAGTAAGAAATCATTTTAATGAAGTTGAAAAAATAGTATCTAAATTGTCAGAAAAAGAAGACATAAAAGAAATTAGTCAATATAGTATCATAGATTCGTTAAAAGCAGAACAATCTAAAATTGGAAAAGGATGGATAAGAAAACTACAAAATATACCAACAGAATTAACATTAGAGGAGATAGAAGCATTAGAACAAAGCTTATATGGTTCAAGTGATGAAGAAAAAAATATAGAATTTGAAAAAAGAGTTGTTATAAAAAACAAAAGTCAATCTGGAGAAAAACCAGAGGAAAATGCTTATAAATTATTTGAAGAATTAGAAAATCCTTTAATTTTAACTATGTCTAAAGCAGAAATTATTTTTGACAAAATAAAGCAACCATATAGTAAAGAATTTGTTAAATTTTTTATGGCTAATAGAAAAGAAATATTAGAAAAACCAGAATTTTATACTCAAATACATAAATTACATGAGAAATTTGATGATTTTATAGAAAGTGTTGAAGTTAAAAATAGATATGCAAAAGGACTTATAAGTACTCAGCAAATGTTTGAAATGCTAGAAAATAATAATAGTCCTTATGGTATTGAAAAAGATGGAGAATGGGAACTTTCTAATTTAGCAAGAAAAACATCTTTAGATTCTAGACAATTTGAAATAGCACAAAAAATATTGCAAAAAATGAAAGAAAGGGAATATCAAACTGTTCCAACTGTAAGTAAAAAAGTTGTTGGAAAATATAGAGGTAGAGTATTAAGAGCTGATGATCCATTACATCTTGTTATTGGAGATTTGACAACTTGTTGTCAACATATAGGTGGATATGGTGAAACTTCTATGTTGCATTCAGCATTAGAAAAAAATGGTAGTTTGTTTGTAGTAGAAGAATTAGATGAATTTGGAAATGTTGTAAATACAGTAGCACAATCTTGGATTTGGAGAAATAATGATGTTATTTGTTTTGATAATGTTGAAATTCCAGATACATTAATACCTCAGCTTTCTTCAAGTGATTATGATGAAATTACAAAAGTTTACGAAGAAACAGCTAAAAGCATGATAAAAGTAGATGCTAAAATGTTAAAGAAATTGCTAGATGAAGGAAAAATAACAAAAGAACAATATGATTTAGCAGTTATAAAAGAAGTAAGAGTTGGATTGGGATGTAACAATCTGAAAACTTTAAATGAAAAAGATAGATTTGAATATTCTAAGCAAAAAGTATTACCAGTAGAAAATGGAAAATCATATCCAGAATATAGAGATCCATTAGGTCATGCCCAAGAAAATTTATATGTGGATTCTAATAATTCAAAAAAATTAGTAGATATAAGAGAATTAGAACAAGAAATAGAAATTATGCCTGATTTTTCTGTTACAAGTAATTATAAAGAAGATATTATAGAAAAAATACCAGTAGGTTATGATAAATCTAGAGATATATTAAGCCATAAAGGAAATAAAATAAATCCTGATGATATAAAATCAATAGCAAGAATGAAAAAGGATTTTGCAATAAATTCAAAATCAAGATTTGAAGGAATAGAGACAAAGGAAGATTTATCAGATGCATTATTTACTGATGTAAATGAAATGAGATTGATTATGAGTAGAGATGAAGATTGGTATATACTTTCAAGTGAAACAGAAGAGAGCATATTTATTGAAGATACATTAAGAGCTCAGCCTAAGGGTGAAAATACAGAAAAATTATTATTAAAAGATAAATTATCTGCAATTGAGTTAGTAGTGAATATGTATGAATTATTATTAGAATCAGATAAAAAGAATAAAACTTTTATAATTGCACAAGAATATGATGAATCGAATGTTAATTTTAAATACTTAGAAGAAAATGGAATAGTAAGTATATCTGGAAATTCGAATAAAAAAATAATTATTGTT
>JAZROJ010000092.1:0-5431 GCA_045648625.1 Candidatus Scatovivens sp. | reverse complement strand
ATTAATAATTATTAGTTTTCATTTTTTGCAGTATTAATTTTTAATAATTTAAATGCTTCAACAATTACAAGTGGTGCAAAAACAAGTAATGCTGTTTCACCAATATTTGCAAGTGGAAGAGCAACTATTCCAAATATACCTCTTAAAACTGGTACTAATGTAACTGTAAACATTAACACAGCTGAAGCAAAAATTGCAAGTAACAATGTTCCATTATTAAATGGATTAGATTTAAATACAGATTCTTTTGGATTTCTTACATTAAATACATGTACAAGTTCTGATAGTGCAAGTGTAATAAATGCCATTGTTTGACCAACTTCTATTTTTGTTTCTGCCAATGTTAATCCTTCTATTGCTTCTGTTGTAGTTGCTAAACCTATTATAAAAGCTGATAATGTTAATAATCCTATCATTACACCTTGATATATTATTCTCCAAGACATTCCTTTTGTAAAAATAGCTTTAGTATTTTTCATAGGTTTCTTTTTCATTATTCCTTTTTCTGCTGGGTCATAAGCTAATGCTAATGCTGGTAATGAATCTGTTACTAAATTTATCCATAAAATTTGAACTGGTAATAAAACTTCAAGTTCATTAATCATTTCTTGTGGTATTCCAAAAGCACTTGCTAATACTGGTGTTAATAATAAAGCTAAGAATAATACTACTATTTCACCAATATTACTTGATAAAAGGAAGGAAATTGCTTTTAAAATATTGTTATAAATTCTTCTTGCTTCTTCAACTGCTGCAACAACTGTAGCAAAATTGTCATCTGTTAAAATAACATCTGCTGCTTCTTTTGCAACATCAGTTCCAACTACACCCATAGCACAACCAATGTCTGCTTTTTTTAGGGCTGGAGCATCATTTACTCCATCACCTGTCATGGCAACTATTTCTCCATTTGCTTGCCAAGCTTTTACTATACGAACTTTATGTTCTGGAGAAACTCTAGCATAAACAGATATTGAACGTACTTTTTTTACTAATTCTTCATCAGACATAGCTTCAAGTTCTGTACCTGTTATAGCTTCTTTTTCATCTTTTAAAATTCCTAATTCTTTTGCAATTGCTGTTGCTGTGATTTTATGGTCACCTGTAATCATAACAGTTTTAATTCCTGCAGATATACATTTTTTAACAGCTTCTTTTGCTTCATCTCTAGGTGGATCTATCATACCAACCATACCAACAAAAGTTAATTCAGATTCTAATTTCTCCATTTCTTCAGCTGTTAATGGATGATCTATTACTTTATATCCTGCTGCTAAAACTCTTAAAGCATTTTGTGCCATATTTTGATTTGCTTCTTGAATTACAGTTCTATATTCACTTAAGTTAGCTGATATATTTCCTTCTTTTTGATAAGAATTACAACAAGCTAATAATTCATCAACTCCACCTTTTGTAAATACATAGAATTTATCTCCTATTTTATTTACAGTAGTCATTAATTTTCTGTCTGAATCAAATGGAATTTCTGCAATTCTAGGATATTCACCAAGTTCAAATCCTACTTTATTTCCCATATCTATTAAAGCTGTTTCTGTTGGGTCTCCTGCTAGAGAACCATCTTCTGCAACTTTTGTATCATTACAAAGCATATTTGCATTAAATAATATTGTAATTTCTTCATTAAAATCTTTTACTGTTTCTAAATCAACAAGATTTCCATTAGAAAATACTTTTTTTACAGTCATTTTATTTTGTGTTAATGTACCTGTTTTATCAGAACAAATTACAGATGCACTACCTAAAGTTTCAACTGCTGGTAATTTTTTTACTATAGCATTTCTTTTTACCATTCTTTGAACACCAATAGCTAAAACTATTGTAGATACTGCTGCTAATCCTTCTGGTATCGCTGCAACTGCTAAAGAAACAGCTGTCATAAACATATGCAGTGGAGCTTTACCATAAAGCATTCCTACAACAAATATAATTGCACATATTACTAATGCTACAATTCCTAAAGTTTTACCTAAGTTATTTAATTTTATTTGAAGTGGTGTTGCTCCTTCTTCTGCTTCGTTTATCATTTCAGCAATTTTACCTACTTCAGTTTTCATTCCTGTTTCAACAACAACACCTTTTCCTCTACCATAAGTAATTAAGCTTGAAGAAAATAACATATTTGTTCTGTCTCCAATTCCTACACTTTGGTCTTCTATTGTATCTGTTGTTTTTTCTACTGGAACAGATTCTCCTGTTAGAGCTGATTCTTGAGATTTTAAATTTACAGCTTCAATTAACCTAATATCAGCTGGAACATAATCTCCTGTTTCTAAAATAACAATATCACCAGGAACTAAATCTGCTGATGGTATAACTATTAATTTTCCATCTCTAACAACTTTAGCCACATGGCTACTCAATTTTTGAAGTGCTTCTAAAGACTTTTCAGCTTTATTTTCTTGAGCTACTCCTATAATAGCATTTACAATAACAACTATTAAAATAATAATTGTATCTGTAATACCTTCTCCTTCTTGTATTCCTACAATCCCTGAGATAACAGCTGCAACAATTAGAACAATAATCATAAAATCTTTAAATTGCTCTAAAAATTTTTGAAATAAACTTTTTTTAGGTTTTGCTTTTAATTCGTTTTTTCCATAAGTTTCATATCTTTTTGAAACTTCTGCTGCAGATAAACCTTGATTTAAGTCTGTTTTCAAATTCTCCACTGTTTGTTTTGAAGATAAATTAAACCATTTTTCTTCCATTTTTTCCTCCTATTATATATTTTTTTAATTTGCTAACTCTTTTAAAATCCTACATAGTTTGTTTTAAAACAAATACTTTTATTTTAACAAAAAAGACTTCAAAAGAAACAAATTTTATTGTTTCTCTAAAAGTCTCACTTCCTTTCGGCCACTAACCAGATATAAAATATCGAGAATGTTGATTAGTATTTTTTAGTTACTCCCTTTTAAATACAAATGTATTATATCAAAACTATATTTTTTTTCAAGAGTTTTTTTATATTTTTAATCTACATTATTTTCATTTTATTACTACAGATAAACTCCAATATTTTATTGTATTAAACCACAAAATAAAATTTGTGTACAACAGATATGCATAGCATTTTAATAGGAAAGGAGAACTTTCCTATTAAATATAAAAAACCTTTCCCTCTCTTAGCCGAGAAAGAAAGATTTTTCTTTTGGTTAAAGCGCCAGATTTAATTTTTCTACGAATTCTTCCATAGCTTCTTTAGTCGGAAAACTGATAACCAGATTTGCTGTATATTTTATCTTATACATGGTTTCGAGTTCTCCATCTAAAAATCTGGCAAATTTCAAAACCGAAATTGCCTGTTCGTATTCTGCTCTCCTTGCTCCGCTTTTTAAGCATTCTCTTTTCATTTTGAACATGCCAATTACTCTATCAATGCTTTCACATTGTTCGGGAAGCGGAATTTCCATAGGGAGATTTATTACTACACCATACCGTGTTACCTTGGGTTCTGAAATTTTTGCTGCTGCCATATGTTTTTCCTCCGAAAATTATTTATTAGAGTTTTCTAAAAGTGCCATTTATATGAAACACCTACATATATATTATATCACATTTTTACATAATTTTCAAATCGTAAACTTTTTATATTTTTTCAAAAATTTTATTTAATATTTTTATTTTTTTAGTAAATAATAAAAATATATATCTTTATAGGAGGAAATTATGCAATATCAAAATTTAAATATTTTAGATGAAGTTAATAAAGGAGCAACTATGGGTATGGATGCACTTTCTTATATTTCTCAAAAAGCTTCTGATAATGATTTCAAGCAAGTTTTAGAAACTGAATACAATAAGTATAAGAAAATTTCTGAAAGAGTAAATAATTTATATAACAATTATAGAACAGATAAAGAACCTCATGAAACTAATTCTATGACAAAAATGATGACTTGGTATAGCATCCAAATGAAAACAATGGCAGATGATACTACTTCAAAATTATCTGAATTATTAATGCAAGGTACTAATATGGGAATTATTGAAGGAAGACGTTTAATAAATCAAAACCCTAATGCTGAACCAGATGTAAAAAATATTTTAAATGATTATGTTGTTATGCAAGAAGACAGTGTAGAAACATTAAAAAAATATTTATAAAACGCAGAAAAAATCAAAGAAAATTCTTTGATTTTTTTGTTTAAATTCCGTATGTTCCTGTTATAGGATTTTTAAAAAGTCCTATTTTAGGTGGTGTAAATGTAAAAATTATAAACATCAGTAAAAATATTATTAAAATGATAATAGCATTTTGAAGTTTAATATTTTTTTTATTATTAAGATTTTTTAATACAATAAATTGACCAAAAATTACAGATATGAAAAATAATGAAATATTTATCCAATCTATATTTTGCCCTAAAATTCCACTGTATGTGTAATACCCTATAACAGTAAAAATCATAGCTCCCAAAATACCTAAAGTCTTTGATCCAATATAATTTTCATAATCTTTTCCATAATAAAAATATCCTATTATAGTAGTAATAATCATTGGAAAATATATTAATTTTAAATGTTCCCATATACTTTCATTTACTGGTGTAAACAATCCTACTAATATATTTTTATTAGATAACTCATAAGTAAAATGAAAAAGCACTCCTAAAACAATTATAATTATTGTACATAGTATTTCAAATTTTAAAATATTTTTTTGTTTAAGCATATAATTCCTCCTAATAAATTATATGCTTAAATTTAAAATTATTAATTTTTTTTCACAGTTTGTGATATTTTTTTGTCTATGTTATTTAACATTTTTTTCTCTTGCAATTACTAGCAATTTAGTGGTGTCTGTATTCCCAGTTTGCATAGTTATTTCTTTAGCACCATTAGTGTCACGAATCATATATGTAGCATCATTATTGTCTACAATCTGTTTGTTATAAACTTCATATTCTATTTCTGTTTTTTTAGAATCTGTTATTTTTATAATATCTCCATTTTCTAATTGGTTTAAATTTGCAAATGGATAATTTGTATAGCCATGTCCAAATATTGTAGTATTTCCTATTTCATTTAAATTTCCATACGCCACAGCTACTGAAATTTCTAAAGTTCTTATCGCTACATTTCTAAAAATAGGTGCTTTTATATTATATTTTGGAATTTCCATATATCCTGCAACTTCAAAACCTTCTATATATTCTACTTCTGGCTCATTTTCTATTTCTTCTTCAACGTACTCTTCTTCAAAAACATTATTTTCATCTACTATTTCTTCTTGAATATTGTTATCATCAACATTTTTGTCTTCATTATATTGTAGCTCTTCAATTTTTTTCTCTTCATTTAGAAAAGCTGTCCTAAAATTATTTAAAAATAATAAGTAATTTTCTTTTTTTCCTATAGCAAATATTGCTATTAATGATATCGCAATAATTAGTATAATAAAAAA
>JAZROJ010000091.1:0-17331 GCA_045648625.1 Candidatus Scatovivens sp. | reverse complement strand
AACAAATGTATATGATATAAATACAACAGGATTAGACAATCCAAGTACATTTAAAACAGATAATAATAAAGATGCAAGCACAGGAAAAGTAACAGATTATAGAATAAAAACAACAAATAATAAACCAATAAATATAACAAGCATAGATAGTACAGAAGCTGCAACAGATTATTTTATGCTAACATCAAATACAGTAAGTAGATTAAGAGTATATATATGGTTAGAAGGTCAAGACGTAGACTGTATAAACCAAGCATCATATGGTGGAGGTATAGAAGTAGACTTAGGCTTAACAAAAGATGACTTTGTGGGAGATTTAGAAGAAGGAATAGATGATAGTGGAGCAGTAGCAGGTGGAGCAACATTGGCATCAGTACGAAATACAGATATAGGAGATTATATAGATTTAGGTGGAGATAATTATGTAGGAGAAAGTACAACAGCAGATGACTGGAGAATATTCTATGTAGATGAATCAGCAGGAAAAGTATATGCAATATTAGCAGATTACTTACCAGCAAGTTATGTGCCAACAGGAATTGGTCTAACTACAAATCCAGATAATTATCATTACAATGTAGTACCTCAAACTGGTGGTAATGCTGACGAATTGATAGAAGGAATTACAGATGCAGAAGCATGGGATTTCTTATCAAATGGATATAGTACAGAAGTAACAGGAAGCACAACAATAGATTTGTTAGATAATAGTTTAACAGAGAACTATGGAACAAACTTAGAAAGTTTTTATGACAATATGGGTGGAGGGTATAATCTAAACACTTTATCAAGTGAAATAGATTACGATTTATATGTACCGCATACAGCTTCAATAGATGATGGTAGGTGCGATGGTTATTGGTTAGCTGAATATCAAACAAATGCTGATGTATGGGCTGTTAGTTCTGGTGGTTATGTAGGGGTTTTGGGTGTAGGATTTGAACTTGGAGATTTTGGCTCAATGGCGTTACGTCCTATAATAGAATTATCTACAAATTTATCTGCAACTGAATCAAATGATTTATGGACGTTAACAGGAAACGGTGGAGGTGGTTCAGAACCTTCAGCGAGTTTAGCAAGTCAAATACAAGGACATGAAAAAGAAATTTATGGATATGGGGCAAAAGTAAATTATCCATTTGATATAGACGATACAGATGTAGACGGAACAGGAGATAATTCAAATGATTATGACTGGCAAGTATTTTATCAATCAGGAGAGAATGTATACCTAATAGCAGATTATTATGTACCAGTAAGTTTGATAAGTGATGATGTAGTAAATAAAAATACAAGTGGTAATCATGTAACATACGGTATAAATGGATTTAAAACCTTAGCAGATAGCGTAAGTGAGCCAGTAAGAAGTTTATATTTAATGAATGAATTTCCAGTAATAACTCCGAGCGAGTATTACGAAAATTATAAGGTAGCAATAACATTTTTGAAAACCGAAAATTGGAGCAATTTTGCAATAGATGGATATGCACAATCAGTAGTAGGAGCTCCAACAATAGAAATGTGGATAGAAAGTTGGAATAAAAAATATGGAGAAGAAACAGGATATACAAGTTTAAGTTATGCTTGGGATAGTGTAGACACATATGGTTATAAAGTTGGCACTACAAATGCAATTAATGAAACTGTACAAGTAACAGAATATAACAACGTACCGATGTATTTTCCAGATAATAGTGATAATTTTGGTGGAATGCCGTTGGGAGAGTGTTACGGTTATTGGTTAGCATCTCCGAGCGCAAGTAGTATGGGATTTCTTTCAGGTGAAGTATATTCTGCGACAGGCTATGGGGCATTAACTCCAGGTGGCTATTTTTATGGATGTTCTGAATATGGGGTCCGACCTATAGTTTGTCTAACACCTGGTATTACAGCAAAATGGGAAGATGGCGTTTGGAAGTTACGGAGAATAGAATTGAGTATAAAATAAACTATCTAAAAAAGTCAAAACGAATTCAAATTGTTTGAAAAGTTTTGACTTTTTTATTATAATTTACAACAATCAAAATATTTTTGAAAAATACTTGAAAATCTGGAAATAATATTATAGAATAAAAAAGGTCAAAAAGACTAAATTTTTTAAAAGAGATACTTATAGAAGTATCAAGAAGTGGAGGAATAGAATTATGGCAGTTAAAGTTGCAATCAATGGGTTTGGACGTATAGGACGTCTTGCATTTAGACAAATGTTTGGAGCAGAAGGATATGAAATCGTTGCTATCAACGACTTAACAAGTCCTGATATGTTAGCTCATTTATTAAAATATGATTCTGCACAAAAAAGATATGAAAAAGCAGATACAGTAGTAGCAGGAGAAGATTCTATCACAGTAGATGGAAAAACAATTAAAATATATGCAGAAAAAGATGCTGCAAACTTACCTTGGGGAGAAATAGGAGTAGATGTTGTATTAGAATGTACAGGATTCTATACAACAAAAGAAAAAGCATCTGCACATATCACAGCAGGAGCAAAAAAAGTTGTTATATCTGCACCAGCAGGAAAAGATTTACCAACAATAGTATTTGGAGTAAACGAAAATACATTAACAGCTGAAGATAACATAATTTCAGCAGCTTCATGTACAACAAACTGCTTAGCACCAATGGCTAAAGCATTAAATGATTATGCACCAATCCAATCAGGAATCATGACAACAGTACATGCTTACACAGGAGATCAAATGGTACTTGATGGACCACATAGAAAAGGAGATTTAAGAAGAGCTAGAGCAGCTGCTGTAAATATAGTACCTAACTCAACAGGAGCAGCAAAAGCTATAGGATTAGTTATTCCAGAATTAAATGGAAAATTAATTGGATCAGCACAAAGAGTTCCAGTTCCAACAGGATCTACAACAATATTAGTAGCAACTGTTAGATCAAATGAAGAAGTAACACCAGAAACTATAAATGCAGCTATGAAAGCAGCATCTAATCAATCTTTTGGATATACAGAAGAAGAATTAGTATCTTCTGATATAGTTGGAATTTCATACGGATCTTTATTTGACGCTACACAAACAATGGTAACAAAAGTAGAAGAAGGATTATATCAAGTACAAGTTGTATCATGGTATGATAATGAAAATTCTTATACAAGCCAAATGGTAAGAACAATCAAATATTTTGCTGAATTAGGATAATATAAATTGCTTACAGTAAAAGTGTAAGAGAGTATTAATATAAAAGGCCTAGAAGGTCCGGTCTAAATATAGGACTGGACCTATTTATTTTTGGAAAAGGGGACGGTTCTCTTTTCCAAAAAAATAAAAAAATGGAAAAGAGAACCGTCCCCTTTTCCAAAAGAGAGGAAAAAAATATGAATAAAAAAACAGTTAGAGATATTGATATCAAAGGAAAAAAAGTATTAGTAAGATGCGATTTTAACGTACCTTATGATGAAAACAGAGTTATCACAGATAACAGAAGAATAGTAGCTGCTTTACCTACTATTAAATATTTATTAGAAAATAATTGTAAAGTAATTTTATGTTCTCACTTAGGAAGACCAAAAGGAGAAGTAAAACCAGAATTTTCTTTAAATATAGTTGCAGCAGAACTTTCTAAATTATTAGGACAAGAAGTAAAACTTGCAAAAGATGTAGTTGGGGAAGATGCTAAAGCTTTAGCTGCTGGTTTACAAGAAGGAGAAGTTATGCTTCTTGAAAACGTAAGATATGAAGCTGGAGAAGAAAAAAATAATGAAGAATTATCAAAAGCATTTGCTTCTTTAGCAGAAGTATTTGTAAATGATGCATTTGGAACAGCACATAGAGCACACAGCTCAACAACAGGTGTTGCAAGCTTTTTACCAGCAGTTTCAGGATTTTTAATTGAAAAAGAATTAAATTTCTTAGGAACAGCTTTAGAAAATCCAGAAAGACCATTTATGGCTATTTTAGGAGGAAAAAAAGTTTCTGATAAAATAGGAGTTATAGAAGCATTATTAGAAAAAGTTGATGTTTTAATGATTGGTGGAGCTATGGCTTACACATTCTTCAAATCAATGGGATACAATGTAGGAAATTCAGTTTGCGAATTAGATAAATTAGATTTAGCAAAAGAATTAATGGAAAAAGCAAAAGCTAAAGGTGTTAAAATGATGTTACCAGTAGATACAAAAGTTGGTAAAGAATTTGATCCAAACACAGAAAGCAAAATAGTTAAATATACAGAAATTCCAGATGGTTGGGAAGGTTTTGATATCGGAACAGAAACAATAGAAATGTATAAAAAAGAATTACAAAATGCAAAAACAGTTATATGGAATGGACCAGTTGGTTTATTTGAATTTGACCAATTTGCAGTTGGAACAAACAGTATTGCAAGCTCATTAGCAGATATAGATGCTGTTAAAATTATAGGTGGAGGAGATTCAGCAGCTGCAGTTGAAAAAGCAGGTCTTGCAGAAAAATTCACACATATTTCAACAGGAGGAGGAGCTTCATTAGAATTCTTAGAAGGTAAAAAATTACCAGGAATTGAAGCACTTCAAGAAAAATAGAATATTGTAACTTAAATTATATAAAACACATAAATATATTGAAAAATAAATTGTGTTAAAAATAGTAAGAGTTAAAAAGTATAGAAGGGGCAAATTTGTTATAATTTATTATTTTAAATAATCTTATTTGCCCCATATTTGTTATTTATAAAGAAAATTTTTATATCATGTGAATGATACTATGCATAGTTGTTGTATAGAAAAATAGATAATGAAAGGAAGAAAATTATGGCAAATATAACACCACATATTTCTGCTGAAAGCACAGATTTCGCAAAAACAGTATTAATGCCAGGAGATCCAAAAAGAGCAGAATTAATTGCAAATAATTTTTTAGAAAACCCAAGATTAGTAACAGATGTTAGAGGAATTTATGGATATACAGGAACATATAAAGGAAAACCAGTATCTGTTATGGCAAGCGGAATGGGAATGCCTTCTATGGGAATTTACTGCTACGAATTATACAAATATTTTGGGGTTGAAAATATTATAAGAATAGGTTCTTGTGGAGGATTTACAGAAGATTTAAACATTCTTGATGTAGTATTAGTAGATAATACTTATACAGAAGGAAATTTTGCATTAACATTGAATAATGAAAATGTTCATATAGCAGAAGCAAATAGAGAATTAAATAAAAAAATAATTGAAACTTCTGAAAAGATTGGAATAAATTGCAATTTAGCAAATATGGCTTGTTCTGAAGTGTTTGATTGGTATGTAACAGATTTTAATGCAATGTATGATAGATTACCAAAAGAGTTAAATATTAAAGGTTCAGAAATGGAAGCTTTTGCGTTATTTTATACAGCAAAATTATTAAACAAAAAAGCAAGTTGTTTATTAACAGTTGTAGATTCTCATTGCCATAAAGAAAATATGACAAGTGAAGATAGAGAAAAATCACTTAAAGAAATGATTAAACTTGCTTTAGAAACAGCAGTTGAAATTTAGAATTATGGTAAAATTATAAAATCAAATTTGGCACACAAACGAAAATGGGGCAAATATAGTAATTAAAAATATAAATTAGTTTAAATTGGCCCCTTTTGTTTTTTAGAAAATTAAAAAAACCGTGAGGTTTAGAAAATGGAGATGTTATGGCTTACAAAAGAGTGTTTTTAATAGTCTTAGATAGTGTTGGAATAGGTGAAGCGCCAGATGCTCAAAACTATGGAGATGAAGGAAGTAATACAATTAGAAGTATTAGTATGTCTAAAAATTTTCATGCAGATTTTATGCAAAAAATGGGATTATTTAATATAGATGAGATTGGATTTGGAGAAAAAGTAGAAACACCAATAGCAGCATATGGAAAGTTACAAGAAAAATCAAAAGGAAAAGATACAACAACAGGTCATTGGGAAATAGCAGGAAAAATATCTGATGTACCTTTTCCTACATATCCAGAAGGATTTCCACCAGAAATAATAGAAGAATTTGAAAAACAAACAGGAAAAAAAGTTTTATGCAATAAACCTTATTCTGGTACAGAAGTAATTAAAGATTATGGAAAAGAGCATGTGGAAACAGGAGATTTAATAGTATACACATCTGCAGATAGCGTATTTCAAATAGCTGCACATGAAAAGATAGTTCCACTAGAAAAACTATATGAATATTGTAAAATTGCAAGAGAAATTTTACAAGGGGAACATGCTGTAGGAAGAGTAATAGCAAGACCTTTTGAAGGTGAATATCCTAATTTTTATAGAACAGCAAATCGTCACGATTTTTCTTTAATACCAGAAGGAACAGTATTAAATAATTTAAAAGATAGTGGAAAAGATGTAATAGCTATAGGTAAAATTAATGATATTTTTGCAGGTTCTGGAATAACAGAATATCATTATACACATAGCAATACAGAAGGAATGAAGCTTACAACAGAAATGGTTAATAAAGACTTTGAAGGAATTTGTTTTACAAATTTAGTTGATTTTGACATGATTTATGGTCATAGAAACGATGTAGATGGTTATGCAAAAGCTTTTTCAGAAGTAGATAGTTGGTTAAAAGAATTTGTAGAAACTCTAAGAGAAGACGATATAGTAATGATTACAGCAGACCATGGTTGTGATCCAGCAACACCAAGCACAGACCACTCAAGAGAATACATACCATTATTAGTATATGGAAAAAATGTAAAACCTATAAATTTAGGAATAAGAAATACTTTTGCAGATATAGGAAAAACAATAGCAGACAATTTTAAAGTAGAAACAGAAATTGAAGGAACAAGCTTTTTGATGTCCATTTTGGGACTATTTACAATAGACAAAGGTAGGAAAAATTTATGACAATGTATGATATTATAGAGAAAAAAAGAGACAGAAAAGAATTAAGCAAACAAGAAATTGATTTTTTTGTAGAAAACTATACAAATGGTCAAATACCAGATTATCAAGCATCTGCATTAATGATGGCTATATTTTTAAATGGAATGAATAATGAAGAATTAGTAAATCTAACTATAGCTATGGCAAATTCTGGTGAAAAAATAGATTTATCAGGGGTAAACGGAGTAACTGTAGATAAACACAGTACAGGAGGAGTAGGAGATAAAACAACACTAATAGTTGCTCCTATTGTAGCAGCTTTAGGATGTAAAGTTGCAAAAATGAGTGGAAAAGGGTTAGGTTTTACAGGAGGAACAGCAGATAAACTAGAAGCAATAGATGGGTATAAAATAAATATAGATAGAGAACAATTTATAAATCAGGTAAATGATATTGGTATTAGTTTAATAAGTCAATCTGGAAATCTAACACCAGCAGATAAAAAGATATATGCTTTAAGAGATGTAACAGCTACAGTAGAAAGTATTCCACTTATAGCTTCAAGTATTATGAGCAAAAAAATAGCAGCAGGTTCTGAGTGTATTGTTTTAGATGTAAAAATGGGAAGTGGAGCATTTATGAAAAATATAGAAGATGCAAAACTTCTTGCAAAAACAATGGTAGATATTGGAAATTTAGCAAATAGAAAAACTTTAGCAATGATTACAAATATGGATATACCTTTAGGAAATGCTATTGGAAATATTTTAGAAGTAAAAGAATCTATAGAGGTTTTAAAAGGAAATGGTCCAGAAGACTTAAGTAAAATCTGCAAATATTTATCAGCTTATATGTATATGTTATGTACAGGAAAATCTATAGAAGATTGTATGAATGAGGTAGAAGAAGTAATACAAAACGGAAAAGCTTTTGAGAAATTAAAAGAGGTTGTAAAAGCTCAAGGTGGAAAAGTAGAATTAATTGAAAATCCACAAAATTTTGAAAATTCAAAATATCAAATAGAGGTTTATGCAAACGAAAGTGGTTTTATAAAACAAATGGATACTGAAAAAATTGGTAAAGTTAGTGTTAGATTAGGAGCTGGAAGACTTCAAAAAGAAGATAAAATTGATTATACAGCAGGTATTATTTTAAACAAAAAAACAGGTGATTATATAAATCAAGGAGAACTTTTAGCAACTCTACATACTTCAAATTTAGAAAATATTGAAGAAGTAAAAAGATTATATTTAGATGCTATACAAATTTCTTCAGAAAATAATATAGACTATACGCTAATTTATGATATAATACAGTAGAATTTATTTGAGTATTAATATTTTAAATTTGTTTTAAATTACAATTCTTTAATGTATTTATATTTATATTATTTATAAACGAAATGATGAATGTTAGCGGAAAAACATTAGAAATTGTTAAAATATAAAAATGAAGGAGCCCAAATCCCTTTGGGGAGTGTCATTTTTATATTTTTAAAATTTCTTTGTTTTGTAGTGCAACCGAATCATGGAGTGAATAAATCATATAAATATAAATACATTAAATGAAAATGAGATAAAAAATAAAAAAATTAAATAAAAAATAAATAAAATTTAATAAAGAAAGGAAATATAAAATTATGAGAAGAAAAGTAATTGCAGGAAACTGGAAAATGAACATGCTTCCAAACGAAGCTATTGAGTACATTCAAGTATTTGAGCCATTAGTAAAAGACTCAAAAAATGAAGTTGTATTATGTGTACCATACACAGATTTATTTTATTGTTTAATGAATGCTCAAGGAACAAACATAAAAATAGGAGCACAAAACATGCATTTTGCAGAAAAAGGAGCATATACAGGAGAAGTATCTGCAAAAATGTTAAAATCAATTGGAGTAGAATATGTAATAATAGGACACTCTGAAAGAAGACAATATTTTGCAGAAACAGATGAAACTGTTAATAAAAAAATAAAAGCTGCTTTTGAAAATGAATTAAAACCAATAGTATGTGTTGGTGAAAGTTTAGAAGAAAGAGAAGCTGGAAAAACAGAAGAAATCATAACAAACCAAACAAGATTAGCATTAGAAGGATTATCTAATGAACAAGTAAAAGCTACAATAATAGCTTATGAACCAATATGGGCTATAGGAACTGGAAAAACAGCTACTTCTGAAGATGCAAATAACTCTATTAAATCAATAAGAGCAGAAATTAGAAAAATTTATGGAGAAGAAGTTGCAGAAGAAGTAATTATTCAATATGGTGGTAGTGTAAAATCTTCAAATGCAAAAGAACTATTCACAACATCTGATATTGATGGTGGATTAGTTGGTGGAGCTAGCTTACAACCAGAAGAATTTAGCAAAATAGTTAATTATGATGCATAATAGAGAACAGAAAAGAGGATATAAAAATGAGCAAAAAAGTAACAATGTTAATGATATTAGATGGATTTGGAATAAATGAACAAGTAGAAGGAAATTCAGTAAAATTAGCTAATATTCCACACATAAATGAAATATTAAAAACAAATCCAAATACAATGATTCACACAAGTGGATTAGAAGTAGGATTACCAGAAGGACAAATGGGAAATTCAGAAGTAGGACATACTAATATAGGAGCAGGAAGAATTGTATATCAAGATTTAGCAAAAATTACAAAATCAATAGAAGATGGAGATTTCTTTATGAAATCTGAATTTGTAAAAGCTATTGAAAATTGTAAAGCAAACAATTCAAAATTACACATAATGGGATTATTATCAGATGGAGGAGTACACAGCCATAATCGTCATTTATATGCTTTATTAGAAATGGCAAAAAGAAAAGATTTTGAAGAAGTATATGTACATTGCTTTTTAGATGGAAGAGATACACCACCAGCTTCTGGAGAAGGGTATATTGCAGATTTAGAAAATAAAATGAAAGAAAAAGGTGTTGGTAAAATAGCTACTTTATCTGGAAGATTTTTTGCAATGGATAGAGATAAAAGATGGGAAAGAGTATCAGAAGCATATAATGCAATGGTAAATGGAGTAGGAGAAACATCAATTTCTGCAATTTCTGCAATAGAAGAATCTTATCAAAAAGAAATTTTTGATGAATTTGTAAAACCAACAGTAATTGTAAATAAAAATAAAGAACCTATTGCTAAAATTGAAGATGGAGATTCTGTAATATTCTTTAACTTTAGACCAGATAGAGCTAGAGAAATTACAAGAAGTATTGTAGATAAAGAATTTGATGGTTTTGAAACAAAGAAAATAAACACATATTTTGTTTGTATGACACCATATGATGAAACAATGCCAAATGTAGAAGTAGCATATAGAAAAGAAGAAATCAGAAACACTTTTGGAGAATATATTTCTAGAAGAGGATTAACACAATTAAGAATTGCAGAGACAGAAAAATATGCACATGTTACATTTTTCTTTAATGGTGGAGAGGAAAAACAATATCAAGGAGAAGATAGAATTTTAGTTCCATCACCAAAAGTAGAAACATATGATTTAAAACCAGAAATGAGTGCATATGAAGTAACAGAAAAAGTTGTAGAAGCAATAAAATCAGAAAAATATGATTGTATTATATTAAATTATGCAAACCCAGATATGGTAGGACATACAGGTAATATAGATGCAGCTGTAAAAGCACTAGAAACAATAGATGAATGTGTACAAAAAGTTGTAGATGCTATCGAAGAAAAAAACGGAGTATTATTAATAACTGCAGACCATGGAAATTCAGAACAAATGATAGATTATACATCTGGAGAACCTCACACAGCTCATACTACAAATCCAGTTCCTTTAGCAATTATTGGTATGCCAACAGTTAAAAAATTAAAAGAAGGAAGACTTGCAGATTTAGCACCAACAATGCTAGATATTATGGAACTTGAAAAACCTGATGAAATGACAGGAGAAAGTTTATTAGAAAGATAAAGTTTAAGAATATAAGTTTTTTACGCCTAAAAGTAAGAAAGGAAACAAACTTTTTATGATAAGCTTACCAGAAGAAAAAATTTTGTATTCAGAGATACAGAAAAAAATATTTTATATAATACCAGAAGAATGGGAAAGTATATATTTATATGCTTCTATTATTGATGTTCCAAATCAAAAACCAGTAGGAGAAATGTTCTTTTATTATTTACCAAAAGGAATTTTAAAAAGAAAATTTGTAAATGGTTATGAAATACCAAATATATTTAATATTGATGAAGAACAATACTCAAAATTAATTACAGAAGTATATACACTTATAAAAAATTTGAGAGAATGTTTTATCAAGAAAAATAAGAAAAAATGGAGCAATATAAATATTTCAATAGAGAATTTTCAATTTAAAGCAGAATTTGGTTATGAAGATTTAAGAAAACTTCCATATGGTTCATATGAAAGACATGTTATTTGGAGATTTAAATATTTAGATGAAGATTTTGATTTGCTAAGTAAAAAAGATAAAAAAATTATAGCTTCTTATGCTGATTATATACAAGAAAATCCAATTCCAAAAAGAGATATGTATATAGAGGGCGTATATAAACGACCAATGAAAAATATTATTGATTATGAAAAAACATTGACTGTTGAAGAGGCTATAGCTCAGTCTAAATCAGAAGTACAAAAAGAAAAATCTAAACCTAAATTTTCTTTAAACAAAAATTCAAAACAAAATACTATAGAAGATAAGGATTTAGATGTAAATAACCAAATCTTAAACTGGAAAAAATAAAAATTAGTCATAAATTAAAATACCCTTAATATAAATTAAGTAAAAAGATGTACAAATTTATAGGGGGTATTTTTTTATGGAAAACTTTGAAATATATCAAGACATCGCATTAAGAACAGAAGGAGATATTTACATAGGAGTGGTAGGACCAGTAAGAACTGGAAAATCAACATTCATAAAACGTTTTATGGAACTTTTAGTATTACCAAATATCGAAAATGTTTATAAAAAAGAAAGGGCTATTGATGAACTTCCTCAAAGCGCTGGAGGAAGAACTATTATGACTACTGAGCCTAAATTTATACCAAATGAAGCAGCACAAATTACTTTAAATGGGAATGTAAAATTAAAGACAAGATTGGTAGATTGTGTAGGTTATCTTGTAAATAATGCTTTAGGATATTTAGAGGATGATACACCAAGAATGGTAAAAACACCCTGGTCAGAAAATGAAATACCATTTGAAACTGCTGCAGAACTTGGAACAAGAAAAGTTATTGTAGAACATTCTACTGTTGGAATTGTTGTAACAACAGATGGGAGTATTACAGATATTCCAAGAGAGGAATATCTAGTACCAGAAGAAAGAGTAATAAATGAACTAAAAGAATTAAATAAACCATTTATAATTTTAATGAATTGTCAAAATCCAAATGATAGTTATAGTATTCAAATGGCAAGAAGTATGAGTGAAAAATATGGCACACCAGTTATACCAATAAGCTGTTTAGATATGAATTTAGATGATATAAATATGATTTTTTCTACATTATTATATGAATTTATGATAGATAAAATAGATATAAAATTTCCAAGATGGTTAGAAGGAATAGATTGTAATAGTGAATTAAAACAAAGTTTATTTTCACAAGTAAAAGATTGTTTCCAAAACACAAGAAGATTAAAAGATGTAAACGAAAATTATCTAAAATTACAAGAAGGAGAGGAAATAAAAAGAGCAGTAGTTGAAGAAGTAAATTTAGGAAATGGAGTTGTAACAGTAAATGTAGAATTAAAAGATAGTTTGTTCTATAGTATGCTTACACAAATTACAGGAGTGGAAATCAAAAATGAAGGAGAACTTTTTTCTTGTATATCTTCTTTTGCGAAAGTGAAAAAAGAATATGACAAAATGGAATATGCTTTGCATGAAGTAAATGAAAAAGGCTATGGAATAGTATCTCCAGGAATCGAAGATTTAATATTAGAAGAACCAGAAATTGTAAAACAAGGGCAAAAATATGGAGTAAAATTAAAAGCAAAAGCACCATCAATTCATATGATAAAAATTGATACAGAAACAGAAGTATCACCTTTAGTAGGAAGTGAAAAACAATCTGAGGAATTAGTAAAATATTTATTATCTGAATTTGAAAATGATCCAAAACAATTATGGAAATCAAACATATTTGGAAAAAGTTTGCATGAACTTGTAAATGAAGGTTTACAAAATAAACTTGCTCGTATGCCAGAAGATGCACAAGGAAAATTGCAAGAAACATTACAAAAAATTGTGAACGAAGGTAGTGGCGGATTGATTTGTATTATTTTATAAAATTTGGCAAATGAACAAACGCAAAGCATATAAATATTAAAATTGTAAATATATTTTGTTATTTTTAAAATTTGAAATAATTTAGAGGCACATATATATATTCAAAAAAGAGTATATAAAATGTGCCTTATTAAAATTTATAGAAAAAATAATAAGCTGTAACAGTAAAATAGAATTTAAAATCTTAAATGATAAAAAGGTAATTAATAAAAGTGAATAAAAAATGCAAATCAGAAAATATTATTTAATAGATAGTATTAAATTCAAACTAAATATGGAAATGGCAGAAAAGACTTAATTTAGAAATGGAAAAGAGAACCGTCCCCATTTCCAAAATAGGAGGTAAATATGAAAGATGATACAGTAAAAAAAGATAATGTTACTAAATATGGAGAAACAGTTTGCTCTGAATTTGCTTGGTTACCATTAGATAAGCAAAAGGAAAAAGCAAATAAAATGGATAAGATGACAAAAAAGAAAAATAAATAAAGAACCAAATAAAAAATATTTTCACAAGAAGTAAGTAAAATAAAAGTCAGTAAAACTAAAAAATAAATAAAATTAAAGTTGTATTCTATTATTGTATATTTTAAAAAATAATGATAGAATACTTTTTAATATAAGTAAGGCAAAAGTTATATAAAAACAAAAATAAAAAAATTTTGTCTAATGATATATGTTATATATTTTTTGAATATAGTAGAAAACTAAAAGGAGGAAAAATATGGAATTTATAATAGAAGGTTTTAAAAATTTAATGGCAATAGAGCAATTTGAAACATTTTTTAAACTAGTTTTAATTGTTGTATTAGCTGGAATTGTAGGTTATGAAAGAGAGTCTTGGAAAAAACCAGCAGGATTTAGAACTTATGTATTAGTTGGAATAAGCTCTGTTTTAGTTATGATTTGTGGAAATCAATTAAATAAAGCAACAGGAGCAGATCCTACTAGAATACCAGCACAATTACTTTCAGGAATAGGATTTTTAGGTGCTGGAACAATTTTAAGAGATGGATTTAATGTTAGAGGTTTAACAACTGCAGCTGGTTTATTAGCGGTTACATGTATAGGTTTAATTATAGGTGCAGGTTTTTATCTATCTGGAATTATTGCAACATTTGTAGTTTATTTAGTTTTATCTCAATCTCACTTTTTATCAAATGTTTTGGAACACTATTATTTTATAGATTTTGAAATAGTATCAGACAATCCAAAAGCTATATTAGATAGTGTAAGAAAAGTATTAAATATTCAAAAAGTAGAAGTTACACAAATGAAAATACTAAGAAAAGATGAAGATAATGAATACATAAAATTAGAAGCTAAATATAAAGAAAAAATAGATATTAATAAAATTATTTCTGAAATTATGAAACTAGAAAATGTAAAAGGAGTATCAGAAGTAAAAGATTTGGATTAATAAGATAAAAATATTTAAAATAATAATAAAAGATTGTTTTATATGGACTGAATTAAAAAAATAAAAGATTGTTTTATACGAATTGAATTTAAAAAATATAAAATAGTA
Source organism: Candidatus Scatovivens sp. (assembly GCA_045648625.1). Taxonomy (GTDB): domain Bacteria; phylum Bacillota; class Clostridia; order TANB77; family CAG-508; genus Scatovivens. Next base: position 2,694 of record JAZROJ010000091.1, on the reverse strand, counting down.
TTTAGCATATAAAAAATGAGGATAGAAAATGAAAGAAATAGAAGAAGTAGCAAATAGTTGTTTAAACTGTAAAGCAAAACCATGTAGCAAAAAAGGCTGCCCAATGGAAACAGAAATACCAGAATTTATAGCAGAAATAAAAAACAAAAATTATGAAAAAGCTTATGATATATTGATAGAAAATAATGCATTATCATATGTTTGTAGTGTGGTTTGCCCACAAGAAGAACAGTGCGAAGGAAAATGTGTAAGAGGAATAAAAGATAATCCTATAAGTATTGGAAAATTAGAAAAATTTATAAATGAATGGGCGAAACAAAATAAGTATGAATATGCACCTAAAATGAAAGAAAAAAATGGTAAAAAAGTAGCTGTTATTGGTTCAGGCCCAGCAGGATTAGAATGTGCAATAGAACTTTTGAAAAATGGATATGATGTTGATATATTTGAAAAAGACGAAATTTCAGGAGGAATATTGCAATATGGAATACCTGATTTTAGATTATCAAAAACAATAGTAAAAGAAATTATAGATTTTGTAAAAAAATTAGGTGGAAACTTCAAAAATAATATGGAGCTTGGAAAAGATTTTGAAATCAAAGATTTACAAGAAAAATATGATGCAGTTTTTGTTGGTATAGGAGCTACTAAACAAACAAGTTATTCACTTTCAGAAGAAAAAGTTCAAAATATATATTTATCTGATGAATTTTTAAAAGCATATAATGAAAATAAATTCTTGAATAATTTGGGAACAGTAGCTGTTATTGGTGGTGGAAATGTAGCAATGGACTGTGCAAGAACAGCAAAAAGAATGGGCGCTAGAAAAGTTAAAATATTATATCGTAGAGATAGAGCTCATATGCCAGCAAGAGAAATAGAATTAGATGAAGCACTAAAAGAAGGAATAGAATTTAAAGAATTAACTAGAGTAAGTAGCGCAAATATAAATCAAGGAAAAATGGAATCTTTAAATTGTGTAAGGACAAAAATATTAGATGGAAAAGCAGTTGATGTAGAAGAAAATCCTAATTTTATTGAAGAGGCAAATACAGTAGTTTTTGCAATAGGACAAAAAACAGATAAAGGTTTATTAGAAAAGCAAGACATAAAATTAAATGAATGGGGCTCTATTATGATAGATGAAAATGGAAAAACAAATCTAGAAAAAGTTTATGCAGGAGGAGATAACACAGAAGAAAAAGCTACTGTTTGTTGGGCTTTATCTGCTGGGAAAAGAGCTGCTAAAGGAATAATGAGAAATGATAAAAAACTTTAAGATTTTAATAATATAAATAGGAATTATATATATGTAGTAATAAAAGTTTAAGAGATTTTATATAAATATGGAAAATAAAAAAAGAATCACTCTGGTAAGTGCCAGAGCGATTCTTTTTTTTGACCTTTTGCTTAAAATTTGATTGCAAATACATGAGCAAAGGAATTTTTGGAAATGTTTTGAACACTATGTTCTTTACCGGGTTTGCAATAATCGAACAATTTCCATCTTTTCGAATTATTGAAACGAATACTGGGACTAAAAGTTATCATAAGTTCTTTAGAACGCCTATGACTATGAGCCCCGAGTGTTGAACCCTTATAAAATGTAAATTTTACAAAAGTAAATGGTTTAATATAACTTGTGTTAGTAACAATTATACCATCTCCATCCCGTAAATTTACATGTGTTTCTTTCATAAGAACCTCCTAAATTGAATTGGATATATTATATAACGTTTACATAAAAATGTCAAATGCAGTTTTGATAAAGTGGAGTTAAAAATAAGTTTAAACTTAAATATTTCTCACTTCAATTTTAGATACGCAAAATATTTTCACTCTTTAAACTTATATACTTGTTTTTTATTTGTAATTTATAAATTTTTGTAAATAAATTGTAATATAAATGTAACGTAAAATTGCTTGTTTGAAAATACTATTAGAGCTATAATAAAAGTGCATATTTAGTATAAAAAATATAAGAACAATAAATTTTATAATTTTTGAAATTTAATAAAAATAATAATTAAAAGAGAAAGGAGAACTAAAGATGTTGCAAGAAGCTGAGAGAAGATTGCAAGAAGAATTAGAAAGCTTAGAAAATTTAGAAAAATCAAGTATAGAAAATTCTGTAAATGATAAAAAAGCAAATTATAAAGCAAGAAAAAGAAGAATAAGAGTAGCGTTTACCAAAATGAGCTTAATGGCAATGCTTTTGATTTTCTCAACATATGCATGGTTTACAACTCAAAAAGATATTACTATTTCAAACTTAAGAGGAACCGTAGAAGTAGCAGAAAATATGGAGATTTCGCTAGATGCAAAAAACTTGGAGTCAAGAAATAGACTTGAAAAATGCAGCAAGTAAATTTGCAACAGCTCAAACAACAAGACAAAGTGCATTTAAAACAAACCCATCAGATACAACAACAGACCCATATATAACAAGAGCAGGAGCAATATTGCCAAATGAATTATTACCAGTATCAACAGCGGCAGAAAAAGATATAACAGGCTCATGGGTAGATGGTGCAACAACAAATACATATTCAATAATCCCATTTTATGGAGGAAAAGCAACAGGAACCATATTATCAGAAATAGAAAGATATAATGAATATGATGAAACAAATGAAATAATGGAAGATAATGGATATTTTGCATTTGATATATACATAAGAAATACATCAAGAG
>JAZROJ010000090.1:0-18074 GCA_045648625.1 Candidatus Scatovivens sp. | reverse complement strand
TAGATATAATAACCCCTACTGAAAAAACAGTATTATTAAATGATTTTAATAATACTAAAACTTCATATGCAAAAAATAAAACTATAATAGATTTATTTGAAGAACAAGTAGAAAAAACTCCAAATAATATAGCTCTCGTTTTTGAAAATGAAAAACTTACCTTTGCACAATTAAATCAAAAATCTAATAGTTTAGCTTATTATTTAAGAAATAATTTAAATATTAAAAATAATGATTTTGTAGGAATAATGGTTAATCGTTCTTTAGAAATGATTATATCTATTTTAGCTACTTTAAAAGCTGGAGCAGCTTATATTCCTATAGACCCATCTTATCCTGAAGACAGAATAAATTATATGCTAGAAAATAGTAATGCAAAAGTTTTATTAACTAAAGAAAAATTTGAGAATAAAATTGTTTTTAAAAATAAAGTTTTCGTAGATTTAGATAATAAAAATATATACAAACTTAATAACTCTAATTTAGAAAAAATTAATTCACCAGAAGATTTAGCTTATGTTATTTTTACATCTGGTTCAACAGGTATTCCTAAAGGAGTTTTGTTAAAACATAAAGCTTTATCAAATTTAACAAATTATTGCAATAATTATATTGAATATTTAAAAAATCCTTTATATCAATCAATAGTTTCAATTACAACAGTAAGTTTTGATATATTTATTTTTGAAACTCTTATTTCTTTACAAAAAGGATTAAAGTTAGTTATTGCTAATGAAAAAGAACAAACAGACCCTGCGGCTTTAAATGAATTAATTGAAAAATATAATGTAAAAATAATTCAATCAACACCTTCTAGAATACAATTACTTGTTAATAATATAAAAAATATACCTTCACTTAAAAACTTAAAATATATTACACTTGCTGGAGAACAACTTCCTTTAAGTTTAGTAACAACTTTAAGAGATTTAAATGGAGCTATTGTCTATAATGGTTATGGCCCTAGTGAAACAACAGTATTTTCAACTTTAACAAAAATGGATGACGATATTATAACTATTGGTAAACCTTTGGATAATACTCAAATCCATATTTTAGATAAAAATTTAAAACTTGTACCTATTGGAGTTTCTGGAGAATTATATATTTCAGGAGATGGTGTTGGTAAAGGTTATTTAAATAATCAAGAATTAACTAATAAAAGTTTTATTAAAAACCCATATATTGAAGGCAAAATAATGTATAAAACTGGTGATATGGGAATGTACACTGTAGATGGAAAAATAATTTGTTTAGGACGTACAGATCATCAAGTTAAAATTAGAGGGCTAAGAATAGAGCTTGGTGAAATAGAAGATAAAATAAAAGAATTGTCTTTTATTAATTCTTGTGTTGTAACAAAAAAATCTACTTCAGAATCTCATGAATTTTTATGTGCTTATTATATAGCAGATAAAAATATAGATTCTAACGAAATTCGTAAATACCTAGATAAATTTTTGCCAAAATATATGGTTCCTCAATATTTTATGCAATTAGAAACTCTTCCATATACACCAAATGGAAAAATAGATAGAAAAAAATTACCAGAACCAAAATTAGAAATTTCTGATAAAAAAATTATACCAGCAAGAAATGATTTTGATTCTACAATTATAGATATTTTAAAGAATTTATTAAATATAGATTCTATTAGTATTGATGATTCTTTCTTCGATTTAGGAGGAGATTCACTACATGCAATAAACTTAAGTATACAATTACAAGATAAATTTAATGTTCAAATATTTTCAAAAGATGTGTTGGAAAATCCTGTTATACAAGATTTATCTGATTTTATAAATAAAAATTCAAAAAAAGAATCTTTTGAAAAAATAAAAAAAGCACCAGAAGCAGAGTTTTACAAAATTTCTTCTGCTCAAAAAAGAATATATTTTTCTAGCAAAGTTGCTGGGGAAGCTTCTGTTTCATATAACGTTCCTGGCGGAATTATTGTAAATGGTGATATTGACCAAATTAAGCTTGAAAATTGTTTTAAAACTTTAATAAAAAGACATGAAAGTTTAAGAACATATTTTGTTATTCAAGAAGAAAATATTACTCAAAAAATTGAAGAAAATATTGATTTTAATTTAGAGGTAGAAACAGATTGTAATTTCGACCAATTAGAAAATATTTGTAAACAATTTATTAAACCTTTTGATTTTACAAGAGCTCCACTTTTTAGAGCAAAACTTTTAAAGTTTACAAATGGAAAATCAGCAATATTAGTAGATATGCATCATATCATTTCAGATGGTGCCTCTTTATCAATTCTTATTCAAGAATTATCAAAATTATATAATGGTGAAAAATTAGAACCATTACAAATTTGTTATAAAGATTTTGCTGAATATGAAACAAATTATTTTAAAACCGATTTCTTTGAAGAAGCTGAAAACTATTGGATTAAACAATTTGAAGATGAAATACCTATTTTAAATTTACCAACTACATATTCAAGACCTGCTGTTCAAAATTTTGAAGGTAAAAAAATATATTCATCAGTAGATACAAAAACAAAAGAAAATATAGAAAAACTTTCTAAATCTTTAGGAGTTACTCCTTATATTTTACTTTTAACTATTTATTATATTTTGCTTTCAAAATATTCTTCTCAAGAAGAAATTTTTGTAGGCTCCCCTATTGTTGGAAGAGATTTACAAGAAACTCATAATTTAGTTGGTATGTTTGTTAATACTTTAGCTTTTAAAAATAAAATTGATAACACTTTATCTTTTAAACAATTAGTTTTAAAAATAAAAGAAAATGTTTTAAATGGTTATAAATATCAAATTTACCCATTTGATGAATTGGTAAATAAACTAAATATTAAAAGAGATACTAGTAGAAATCCATTATTTGATACAATGTTTATCTACCAAAATAATAGATATGACCTTACTTCTTTTGATGGAGCAAATTCTGAATATTTTGTACCTGATGTTGGTATATCAAAATTTGATTTATCATTAGAAGCTTTGCCTATTAACAATGAAATTAAACTATCTTTTGAATATTCTACTAAATTATTTAGTGAAGAATTTATAAAAAATTTATCTGAAAATTATTTAAATATTTTAAATACAGTTTTAGAAAATTCAGAATTAAAAATAGAAGATATTTGTGTGCTTTCAGAAAAAGATAAAAATAAAATATTATTTGAATTTAATAATACAAATTCAGATTATGACAAAAACAAAACAATTTCTCAACTTTTTGAAGAACAAGTTTTAAAAACACCAGATAATATTGCTGTTGTTTTTGGAGATGAAAGTTTAACATTTAAAGAGTTAAACGAAAAGGCTAATAGTTTGGCAAGCTTTTTAAGAAATAATGGTGTTACTAGAAATTCTTTAGTTGGAATTATGGTTAATCGTTCTATAGAAGTTGTCATTGGAATTCTTGCAACTATCAAAGCGGGTGGAGCCTATATACCAATAGACCCTACATACCCAAAAGATAGAATAAATTATATGTTACAAGCTAGTAATGCTGAAATATTATTAACAAAAAAACATTTGGAAAATAATATAGAATTTAAAAATAAAGTTTGTATAGATTTGAACAATAATGAAATTTATAGTCTTCCTAATGAAAATCTTTCAAACATTAATGAGCCTGAAGACTTAATTTACTGTATTTTTACATCTGGTTCTACAGGGTTACCAAAAGGAGTAATGATTCCTCATAGAGTAATTTCTAATTTTACACATTATTGTAACAATTATGTAGAATACTTAAAAAATCCAGTTTATGATGCTATAGTTTCTATAACTACTATAAGTTTTGATTTGTTTGTTTATGAATCTTTAATTTCTTTACAAAAAGGAATTAAATTAATAATTTCAAATGAAAATGAACAAACTACACCTCAACTATTAAATACTTTAATTGAAAAAAATGGTGCTACAATACTTCAATCAACACCATCAATTATGCAAATATTTATAAATAATATAGAAAATATTCCTGCACTTAAACAATTAAAATATGTTATTTTAGCAGGTGAACAATTACCTTTAAGTTTAGTACAAGCATTACACAAATTTGATATAACAGTCTATAATGGCTATGGCCCTAGTGAAACGCATTATTGTACTTTAGCCAAAATGGATGATGATATTATAACTATCGGAAAACCAATAAGTAATTCTCAAATGTATATTTTAGATAAAAAACTAAATCCAGTTCCTGTTGGAGTTACTGGTGATATTTACATATCAGGTGACTGTGTAGGAAAAGGATATTTAAATAATAAAGAATTAACAGATAAAAGCTTTATTAAAAATCCTTTTATCCCTAATACTTTAATGTATCGAAGTGGAGATTTAGGAATGTATTTAAATGATGGAAACATTCTTTGTTTAGGACGCTCTGATCATCAAATAAAAATTAGAGGATTACGTATAGAGCTTGAAGAAATAGAATCTCTTATTTTAAAATATCCAAATATAACTAAAGTATCTGTTGTAAAACAAGTAGTTCAAAATAGAGAATTTATTTCTGCTTACTTTGTTGCAAATAAGAGAATTACTATAAGTGACCTTAGAAAATATTTATCACATTCTCTACCTAGATATATGATACCATCATATTATACTGCTTTAGACAATTTACCTTATACTCCAAATGGAAAAATAGATAAAAAAGCATTACCTTTACCAACTGAAATTTTAAATATAAGTAAAGAAGAATATATTGCTCCTAAATCAAAACTACAAAAACAATTAGTTAATTTGTTTGAAAAAATATTAAACACAAAACCTATAGGAATTAACGATAACTTCTTTGAGCTAGGCGGAGATTCTCTTTTAGCAATGAATTTAAATGTTGAATTACAAAGATTTTCTGACAAAATTACTTATCAAGATATTTTCCGTTTCTCAACAGTTTCTGAACTAGAAGAATTTATTGAATCAGGAAACACTGATAATTCATTTGGAAAAGTAGAAAATTTATCACATAAAATTATAGGTGTTCTAAAAAAATCTACAAAAAATAAATTAATTAAAACTTGGCATCCAAAAAGCGTATTACTAACTGGTGCTACTGGATTTTTAGGCATACATATTTTAGAAGAATTAATAAAAATAAAAGATACAAAAATATATTGTATTGTAAGAGATGAGCCTGGTCTTACTTCAACTGCAAAATTGCATCAAAAATTAAATTATTATTTTGGAAATAAATATGATGATTTATTAAATAACAGAATATTTGCTGTAACAGGTAATATTAATAAACCTGGATTTGGTTTAAATCACGAGGATTTATTAAATTTAGCAAATTCAGTTGATGTAATTATAAACAGTGCTGCTATAGTTGCACACTATGGAAACTACAATAAATTCTATAATACAAATGTTTTAAGTGTAAAATATATTATAGATTTTTGTAATAGTTTCAAAAAGAAATTGTATCATATTTCTACAATAGGTGTAGCTGGAAGAACTCTTAACAAATCTTATCCAAAATATAAGAAAAAATCTAAAGTTACATTTGATGAAACAGATCTTTATATTGGACAAGAACCTGAAAACATATATACTTATACAAAATTTGAAGCAGAAGTTGAAGTTCTTAATGCTATAAGTGCTGGTTTAGATGGATATATTTTACGTATGGGAAATTTAATGCCTCGTTATAAAGATGGAGTTTTCCAAGAAAATTTAGCTGATAACGCTTTTATTAATAGACTTGCTTCTTTTATAAGAATGGGGATAGTTCCTGAATATATGTTACAAAACAAATTAGAATTTACACCTGTAGACTATGCGGCAAAAGCTGTTTGCAAACTTTTAACACATCCTACAAATGTTAATAGAGTGTTCCATTTGTGTAATCACAGAACTATTTCTGTAGATAAATGTTTAAAAGTTTTAAAATGTATGAATTATAATATAGAATGCTTGTCTGAAAAAGATTTTATTGATAGAATTTCAGATATATTAAAAGATGATGAAAATAATATTTTATTAAAAATTATCATAGATGACTTTGATAAATCTATGCATATAAATTATAATACTGATATGATAATTAAAACAAATTTTACAATTAAATATTTAAGAAAAACTTTATTTGGTTGGCCAAAAATTACAACTAAATATTTAATGAAATTTGTAAATATACTAAGGAGGATATTATAAATGATATTTACCAATGATACTATTATTCTTTGCACTCTAATTTTTCTTTGTGTTTTATTAATAACACTTTTAAAATTTTTACTTAATCAAAAAAATAAAAAGCAATTACATAAAACTTTTATAATTATATTTGCTTTAATGCTTTCTTGGTTAGGGTGCATGATTTTACAATTACTTTTTATGGACAAATTTAATATTAATATAAAATATTTCTTTAATATTTACTACATAAGTCTGTGTTTCTTGCCTGTTGCATTTTTATTTATGTCTTTAAGTTTTGAAAGAAATAAAGTTAATTTTAAGAAAAGTCATATATTACTATTTATAATACCAATATTATCAATACTATTATTATGGACAAATGATTTCCATCACTTGTTCTATAAAGAATATTCTACAGATGTTTCTACAGAATATGGCTGGTATTTTTATGTACATACTTTTTATACCTACTTTTTATTTGGAATTTCTTTACTTATATTAATAAAATATTCTGTAAAAAATTCTGGATTTTTCTCAAAACAAGCCATCCTAATTCTAATTGGAGCTCTTGTACCTCTTGTTGTTAATTTGTTAGGAAGTATGCAAATTGTACAAATATCAATTTACACAACCCCTATCACCTTTGCTGTTACTATTGTTTGTTTTACTTTTGCAATTTTTAAGTTTGATCTTTTCAAATTAACACCAATAGCCCTTCAAATAATAGTAGATAGGATTTCTGATAGTTATTTTATTTTAAATGAAAATTATGTAATTTCTGACTTTAATGAAACTTTTATAAAAACATTACAAATAAAAACCCCTTCTTCTATTAGAGGAAAACGTTTTGAATCATTATTAAATGAAGATGAATTAGAACTAAATGTAGAAAATTTTTATAAAAGCATACAAAAAGTACAACACACTAATAAAACAGATAAATTTGAATTATATATTAAAAAAACTGAAAAATATTTTGATATAGAAATATCTTCTATTATTTCAAATAATCAATTTTTAGGTATACTAGTATTATTAAAAGATATTACACAACATAAAAAAGATATTTCGATAATTCAAGATAACCAAGAAATGCTAATTGAAAGAGAACGTTTAGCCTCTTTAGGACAAATGGTTGGAGGAATCGCGCACAGTTTAAAAACACCTATATTCTCAATTTCAGGTGGAATTGAAGGAATTACAGATTTAATAAAAGAATTTGATGAATCTATAGAAGATCCAACTGTTAATGATCAAGATATGCATGAAATCGCAAGAGATATGTATAGTTGGATTGAAAAAATGAAAGGACATCTTTCTTATATGTCTGAAGTTATTACTACAGTAAAAGGTCAAGCTGCTAATCTTTCTGGAGATGACAGAATAAAATTCACTATTAGTGAATTATTTAGTCATACTAATATTTTGATGAAACATGAGCTTCAAAATGCATTAGTAACTTTAGAAAGTAAAAATGACGTAGATGATGACATTATTATTACAGGAAATATTAATAGTCTAGTTCAGGTTTTAAATAATTTAATTTCAAATGCAATTCAAGCTTATAATGGACAAATCAATCAAAAAATTGAACTTGCTGCATATTTAAAGGATAGCGGAATTGAAATTATGATTAAAGATTATGGTCCTGGTTTACCAGCAAAAGTAAAAAATAAATTATTCAAAGAAATGATTACAACCAAAGGAAAAGAAGGAACTGGTCTTGGATTATTTATGTCTTATTCAATGATAAAAGCCAAATTTAATGGAGATATTACTTATGAAACTTCAGAAAATGGTACTGCTTTTTATATTTATTTACCAGTTTAACATTGACTATTTTTCAAAAAAAAGATATATTGTATTAGATACAATATCTTGATAACAAAATATAATTTTACAAAAAAATACTTTTTATAAATTGGAGGAAGCTAACATGAGACACTTTGCCGAAACCACTGAAAAAAGCAAATATAAAATTATTGCTGTTGATGATGAAATAGGAATTATAGATTCTTTATCTATTTTCTTAAAACATTCTGGATATACATTAGTAGGATGTACAGATCCTTATGAAGCTATAGAACGAGTTAAAAATGAGCATTTTGACTTAATGCTCCTAGATTTTATGATGTCACCAATTCATGGAGATACAGTAGTTCGAGAAATTCGTAAATTTAATCAAGAATTATATATTATTTTACTAACAGGTCACAAAGATTTAGTGCCACCTTTAGAAACAATAAAAAAATTATCAATTCAAGGATATTGTGAAAAAGAAGATAAATTTGATCAATTATTATTATTAATTGAATCAGCATTTAAATCTATAGATCAAATGCATATTATAAAAACAATTAATAATGAATTACAAGAATCAAAAGGTCGATTGGAAAGAGCTTATCTAGAAAGCATCGAAACTTTAAGATATACAGTTGAAGCAAAAGATACTTACACTAGAGGTCATTCAGATAGAGTATCTGCATATTCTGTCTTAATAGGAGAACATCTTGGTCTTTCTGAAGAAGAACTAAAAACTTTAAGAATTGGTGGACTTTTCCATGATATAGGAAAAATTGGTATTTCAGATGCTATTCTTTTAAAACAAGCAAAATTAACTGATGATGAATATTCTGAAATAAAAAATCACCCTGCTATTGGAAAACACATTCTTTCTAATGCCTCTATTTTTGAGGATTTAATACCTATCGTATATCATCACCACGAAAAATATGATGGTACTGGATACCCTCAAGGATTAAAAGGAGAAGAAATTCCTTTACTTGCAAGAATCGTTGCAGTAGCTGATGCATTTGATGCAATGACTTCTAGACGTTCTTATAGAGGTGAAATGGATTTAGAATATGTAAAACAAGAAATTCAAAGATGTTCTGGAACACAATTTGATCCAAATATATCAAAAATATTTTTAGAAATATTAGAAAAAGATTTTGTTAAAATATCAGATATAAAAAGCAAATATTAAAATTTATATTAAGGAGGTTTGTGCATGAAAGCATACGAAATAAGAGCTCTTGCTCGAGAAAGTTTAAAAGGAAAATGGATTAAAGGTTTTGTTTTAACAATAATTTATTGTATAATATCATTCTTATTATCAATGGTATTAAATCTTATCCCACTTATAGGAGCAATTGCTTTTTTCATTATATCTCCAGCACTAAGTTTTGGATTTTTAGTTTCTTTAATTAAATTATCTAGAGGTGAAAATCCTACTTATTTTGAATTTTTAAAAAATAGTTTTAAATTTTTAGGAAAATTATGGGGAATTATATTTCATACGGTTTTAAAAATGTTTTTACCTATTTTTATTATTACAGCAGGTATATTTACTATGATATCTGGTTTTAATGGTAATACATTATTTGCACTTCTTGGTTTATTAACTTATTTTATCGGTCTAATTTATCTTATTATTAAAACTTTTTATTATACTTTAACATCATTTATTTTATATGAAGAACCAACTCTAAGTGCAAAAGATATAGTAAATAAAAGCGAAATTTTAATGAAAGGTAATGTATGGAGACAATTTTGTTTAAATCTTTCTTTCTTAGGATGGGCTATATTATCAGTAATAACTTTTGGAATAGCATATTTCTTCGTAATGCCTTATATGCAAATAGCTTTATTAAAATTCTATGAAGACTTAGATGGTGATACTACAAATTACGATAATCTAGCAGAATAAATTTATTTAAAAATTATCGTACATATTTAATTTAAAAAAATAATTAATATTATAAAATAAACCTATATAATTTAGAAAAATATAACGAATCGTAAGTAAATGAAATAGAAGTTCTTGCTAGATTTTATGGAAAGAGTTCATTTTCGTAGAAAATGGAAGGGTGCCATAAAATTTAGTTAGAACTTCTATGAAATTTACTTTAAGCGAGTTATTTTTCTAAATTATATAGGTTTATTTTTTTATAGATTATTTATATTTATATTTATATGGATTATTTATTTTTTTAAATATATTTTTATAATTTCATACTTAAACTTACTTTTTGTTTTTCTCTATCAATTCCAATAACTTTTACTTTTATAATATCACCTACAGAAACAACCTCTGAAGGATTTTTTATATATTTATCAGTCATTTGAGAAATATGCACTAAACCATCATGTTTTACACCAACATCAACAAAAGCACCAAAATCAATTACATTTCTTACTGTACCAGTAAGCTCCATTCCCTCTTGTAAATCTTCAAATTTTAAAACATCACTTCTTAAAATTGGTTTTGGTAAGTCTTCTCTAGGATCTCTACCAGGTTTTGAAATTTCATCTATAATATCTTTTAATGTAAGAGTTCCTACATCTAATTCTTCTGACATTTTACTAACATCAACTTTTGATAAATCATTTTTTAAAGCTTCTAGTTTCTCTTTTTGAGTAATGCTATCCACAGAATATCCTAAATTTGTTAATAACTTTTCTGCAACCTCATAACTTTCTGGGTGAACTGCAGTTACTTCTAACGGATTTTTTCCATTAAAAATTCTAATAAATCCTGCACATTGTTTAAAAGCTGCTGGTCCTAATTTAGGAACTTTTAATAAATCTTTTCTTTGTTTTAATTCACCATTTTCATCTCTATATTTTACAATATTTTTAGCTATTGTACTATTTATTCCAGACACATAAGAAAGTAGTGATGGTGTTGCTGTGTTTACATCAACTCCTACAGAGTTAACTGCATCTTCTACAACTCCTGTTAAACTTTCTGATAATCTTTTTTGATTAACATCATGTTGATATTGTCCTACACCTATAGCTTTAGGATCTATTTTTACAAGTTCTGATAAAGGATCTTGAAGTCTTCTAGCTATAGAAATTGCACCTCTTAGCGAAACATTTATATCTGGATATTCTTCTGTTGCAAGTTTTGAAGCTGAATATACAGAAGCTCCTGCTTCACTAACTATTGCATAATAAATTTTATCATCAATTTCTTTTATCATGTCTGAAACAAATGCCTCTGATTCACGTGAGGCTGTCCCATTTCCAATTGCAATCATATTAATATGATGTTTGTTTATTAGAGTCTTTAAAACCTTTTTTGCACCATCTACGTCGTTTTGAGGCTCTGTTGGATAAACAGTAGTAGTATCTAATAATTTTCCTGTTTTATCAATAACAGCAATTTTACAACCAGTTCTATAAGCTGGATCGAATCCCATAACTGTCATTTCTTTAATTGGTGGTTGTAACAATAATTGTTTTGCATTTTTTCCAAAAACTTTAATAGCTTGTTCTTCAGAACGTTCTGTTAAATCATTTCTAATTTCTCTTTCAATAGAAGGTTCTATCAATCTTTTGTATGAATCTTCTATAGCAGTTGTAAGAGGCTCATTAAATTGACTTTTTATATCTTTTATAATTTGTTTTTTCAAATAATCTAAAATTTTTTCTTCTGGCTTATCTATTTTAACTTTTAAAAATTCTTCTTTTTCTCCCCTATTCATTGCTAAAATTCTATGACTTGGAATTTTTAAAATTGGTTCGCTAAAATCATAATACATTTCATAAGGAGATTTTTCCTCTTCTTTAGCTGCTTTACTTGAAATTATTGCCTCCCTAAAACAAAATGATTTAATTTTCTTTCTATAATCTGCATCATCCGCAATATTTTCTGCAATAATATCTAAAGCTCCAGTTATAGCCTCTTCCTCTGTATTTACTTCTTTTTCTTCATTTATATATTCTTTAGCAATTTCATATAAGCTTCTTTTTTCAATTTGTAAATAAATGATATTTGCCAAAGGTTCTAAACCTTTTTCTTTAGCTATAGTAGCTCTTGTTCTTTTTTTAGGTCTAAAAGGTCTATAAATATCTTCAAGTTCTGATAAAACCATTGTGCTTGCAATCTTTATAGTAAGCTCATCTGTAAGTTTTCCTTGCTCATCAATTAAACGAATAATTTCTTCTTTTCTTTCTTCTAAATTTCTTAAATAATTAAGTCTTTCTCCTAACGTTCTTAAAACTTCATCACTAAGATTTCCTGTCACTTCTTTTCTATATCTCGCAATAAAAGGAATAGTATTTCCTTCATCAATTAATTTTACTGTAGCTTCAACTTGAGCTTCTCTTATATTTAATTCTTCTGCAATTTTTTTAAATATTTTGTCCACTTTATGTACCTCACTTTTACTAAATCTTTAATGATTTTATCTTTTCCAAAATTGATTGTCAATAAAAAGGAAGCAAATTATGCTCCCTTATTTTTATATCTATGAATTTTTCATAATAACATCTTCTATACTGTCTGCTATATCTTCACATGCGTCTATGGCGTTTTCTAAACATTTAAACATTTCTGTCCATTTTACTATTTCTACACTATCTTTTTCTTTACTATAAAGTTCTTTCATAGCATTTTCAAAAAGTTTATCACCTTTTTCTTCTAATCGATTTATTTCTATAGTTTTTTGTTTTACAATATCTGATTTTTTAGAATTTTTAAAATGCTCCAAAGCTTCTTTTACACTTTTACAACATTCTACTAATAAATCTACAAGTTCAAACATTTCTGTTCTAATGTTTTCTATGTGATATATATTTAAATTAATTAAAATCTCATCTATATCATCTTCAATATCATCTAACTTGTGTCCGATTAAAATTATATCTTCTCTATCAATTGGAGGTAAAAAATCTTTTATTAAATAATTTCTCATTTTATAAAGTGCATGGTCTGCCTCGTTTTCTAATTTATGAACTTTTTTCACATTTTCTTCTAATTTATTTAATGTGTAATTTTCTAAAGTTTGTTTTAAAATTTCTGCAGATTCAACTATAAAATTTGAATTATTAACAAATTCATCAAAATAATTATATTCTTCTTTCTTTTTCATAACTAATTCCTCCCCACAACTTTATATTGTGTTTTATATTTTTAAATTATATTTCATTTTGATAATTATCATTTATTATTAGAAAATTCTCATAAAAACTTGAGTTGCTAAATATCCCAAAATTCCGCATCCTGGAAATGTTAATACCCAGGCAAGTACCATTTCTTTTACAACTCCCCAATTTACATTTGATAATCTTTTAGATGCTCCCACTCCCATTATTGCTGTTGTTTTTGTATGTGTTGTACTAACAGGAACACCTAAAACAGATGATAATAATAAACATCCTGCACTAGAAATATCTGCAGCTGCTCCCTGATATGCTTCAAGTTTTGCCATTTTCATTCCTACTGTTTTAATAATTTTATATCCGCCTATTGATGTTCCAAGTGTCATAAGTAGTGAGCATAAAATCATAAGCCATATCGGAATAGAAAAATTATTTACACCAGAAACACCATTTGCAAGAGATATTCCTAATAAAAATACTCCCATAAATTTTTGTCCATCTTGTGCTCCATGCATAAAAGCCATTGAAGCTCCTCCAATAATTTGTGTATTCTTGAAAAATCTTGTTGTTTTCCTTCTATCAATTTTTCTACATATTGTTTCTATTAATTTTGTTACAAAAAATCCCATTCCAAAACCTAGTATTGTTGATATCACAAGTCCATATAAAACTTTTACCCATTCTGCTCCATTTATTCCTGAAATTCCACCTTGAATAGCTATTGCTGCACCTGATAATCCTGCAATTAAAGCATGAGATTCACTAGTAGGAATTCCAAAAAGCCATGCTAGTACTGCCCATGTAACAATAGCTACTAATGCTGCACACAATGCTGTAAGAGCAGATGTTGCATCATTTCCAAAATCCACTATATTATAAATTGTTTGGGCTACAGTTGCATTAATTAGAGTCATTGTGAAAACACCTAGAAAATTAAAAATTGCAGCCATTATAATAGATTTTTTAGGAGATAAACATCTTGTAGAAACACAAGTTGCTATAGCATTAGGTGCATCTGTCCAACCATTTACTAATATAACTCCTGAAATTAGAAGAGTAATAATACATAAACTAGGATTAGCAAATAATTGACTTATAAAATCTGAAAATGCAATCGACATACCTTTTACCTAATATATTAATATAAAAAATATACCCTTTCTTTTATTTTCAAATTGATTTTATCATAAAATTTTATTTTTTAAAATATTTATATCTTTTATTAATGTAAATTATGAATTTTTCTCCCCCCCAAGCATTGGAAGTGTGGGAACACTTTTAAAAAAGTGCTGTTGGAAAAGGGGACGGTTCTCTTTTCCAAAATTTCCTAAATCATAATACAAAAAATGGAAAAGAGAACCGTCCCCTTTTCCATTTTTTTATTTATTTTGCTTGTTCTTCTAAATATTCATCATAAGTACATTCTCTAATAACAACATTATTGTCTGTAATATCAATAATTTTATTTGCAACTGTTTGTGTTAATTGGTGGTCATGAGATGTAAACATCATAACTCCTGGGAATTTTTTCATTCCATCATTTAGAGCTGTAATAGATTCCATATCTAAATGGTTTGTTGGTTCATCAAAAATTAAGAAGTTTGCTCCTGAAAGCATTATTTTTGATAAAACACATCTTACTTTTTCTCCTCCTGATAAAACATTTACTTTTTTCAAAGCTTCTTCTCCTGAAAAAAGCATTCTTCCTAAAAAGCTTCTTACATATGTTTCATCTGGATCTTTAGAATATTGTCTTAACCAATCTGTAATACTATCTTCAGATTCGAATAAATAGTTATTATCTTTTGGGAAATATTCTTTTGTTATTGTTGTTCCCCAAATTATTTCTCCTGAATCTGGCTCTATTTCTCCTGCTAATATTTGGAATAATACTGTTTTTGCAATTTCATTATCAGAAAGAAGAGATATTTTATCTTCTCTTTTTACTGTAAAGCTTAAATTATCTATAATTTTTTCACCATTAATTGTTTTTGAAAGATTTTTTACTTCTAAAATTTCTTTTCCTTGTTCTCTATCTGGTTTAAAATCAACATATGGATATTTTCTATTAGATGGTTTTATTTCATCTAATTCTATTTTTTCTAAAGATTTTTTTCTTGATGTTGCTTGTTTAGATTTTGAAGCATTTGCACTAAATCTTGCAATAAATTCTTGTAATTCTTTTATTCTTTCTTCTTTTTTCTTGTTAGCTTCTCTCATTTGTTTTAATGCAAGCTGACTTGATTCATACCAGAAGTCGTAGTTTCCTGGATATACTTTAATTTTTCCAAAGTCTACGTCTGCAATATGTGTACAAACTTTATTTAAGAAATATCTATCATGAGATACTACTATAACTGTATTTTCAAAATCGATTAAGAAATCTTGTAACCAATTAATTGTTTTTATATCTAAGTCGTTTGTAGGCTCATCTAATAAAAGTACATCTGGATTTCCAAATAAAGCTTGAGCTAAAAGAACTTTAACTTTATCTTTAGCTTCTATTTCACTCATATATTTATAATGTAAATCTACTTCAATTCCTAAATCATTTAATAGTTTTGCTGCATCTGATTCCGCATTCCATCCATCCATTTCAGCAAATTTTTCTTCTAATTTTGCTGCTTTCATTCCATCTTCTTCTGAGAAATCTGGTTTAGAATATATAGCATCTTTTTCTTTCATAATTCTATATAATTCTTGATTTCCCATCATAACTGTATCTAATACAGTATATCCTTCAAAAGCATAGTGGTCTTGTTTTAATACAGATAATCTTTCTCCTTTATCTAAAACAACTTCACCTTTATTTGGTTCTATTTCTCCTGAAAGAATTTTAAGGAATGTAGATTTTCCAGCACCATTAGCACCTATTAATCCATAACAATTTCCTTTTGTGAATTTGATTGTTACATCTTCAAATAATACTCTTTTTCCAAATCTTAGTGTTACTCCATTTGATAAAAGCATTTTAAACCTCCAAAATTTTATCTTCTCTTTATTTTTAACTTTAATATTATATCTTATTTTTATTTATTTTTCAACCATTTGCATAATTTCTATCATAATATATTTTTAAAAATGCAAAACCACTTTTAGCCACTTTAGCTTTTATGATATATGTACTAGCTATATCTTTATTTTACAAGATTCAAATAGGTAAATTTTATAACAATTTACCTATCTTGCTTTCAATAAAAAAATCAAGAAAGGAATTAAAACTAAAAATGAAACGCAAAAATAATTTATACCAAAATATTTGCAAAATTGAAAATATCTTAGCTGCTTACAATGAAGTATGTAAAAATACCAAAAACCAAAATCGTGTAGAAAAATACAAAGCCCATAAAACAATATATGTTGCAAACATTCATAGAATTTTAGAATCTAAAAGCTATCTTCCTGGAAAATACCATGTTTTTACAATTTACGAACCTAAAGAAAGAAGAATCGTTAGTCAAAATATGGATGATAAAATTATTAATCATTTAGTAGCAAGATATATTTTATATCCCGCAATTCTTCCTTGCTTATTAGATGTAAATGTAGCTAGTAGAAAAAATTTAGGAACAAAAGCAGGTCTTGATTTAGCACAAAACTTCCATAGGAAATGCAAAATAAAATATAAAACTTATTATATTTTAAAATGTGATATTAGCAAATTTTTTTACAGTATAAATCATGAAAATTTAAAAAACAAGATTAGAAAAAAGATTAAAGATAAAGATGCTTTAAAGATTATTTTTGATATTATTAATTCAGAAGAAAACGGACTTAGCATAGGAGCTATGACAAGTCAAGTTTTGGCAATTTTTTATTTAAATGACATGGATCATTTTATCAAAGAAAAATTAAAAATAAAATACTATATTCGATATCAAGATGATTTTCTTTTATTTCATCCTTCAAAACAATATTTAAAATATTGTTTAAAAGAATTAATTGCTTTTTTAGGAAAAGAACATTTAGTATTAAATCGCAAAACTAGAATTTATAAAAATACTAATAACTTCATTTTTCTTGGAAGAGATTCAAAAGGGAATTATGCTAAATACCGAACTGTTAGAAGAAAATTAAAAAGGAAGTTAAAATTATATAAATCATCAAAAACAAATTTACAAGGAATTGCTAATAGTATTATTTGTTACAAAGGATTGCTCAATACTCAAAATATAAAACTATCTATTAATTAGTTTACAAAAATATTCTCTTTTCTTTAATAGGAAAATATTAATTTCCTATTAAAGAAAAAAAGAATAGTATACTTACTATTCTTTAAAACAGTACTAAAACTTACTCCTTTTCGGAAAATCCTACTAACAAATAAGTTTATCTATTTTTGCTTTATAGCTACACTTTAAGTGTAATACTAAAGGACATAATTTGTTTCTACTCTAAACCTTCCCTTGTATAACCTTAGTACATACAACCACAGTTTTTTAGAAGCTACTGGACGCACCCCGTAGTTAGTGTTGTTATAGTTGTTGTTGTTCACGTTGCCGTTGTAGTTCACGTTAAGCACATTGTTAGTGTTGTTCGCAGACGGAGACGCCAACCAATCAACTATGCCCTATGTGTTCATAATGTTTTTATACCATCCTGATGCATATTTTATAATATCTTCCAATCTTAAACCCAATTTATAAAATTTCTTTTCTGTAATAAGCTTTTTTTCATAACTTAAGTTTAATAGAAAGTCTATTATCTTTGCTTTTGCCATTATTTTGAAAATTAATTCTTTTTTGTTTTCTATATCAGTAGTCATATTGGCTTCATAAGCAATTTCTAAAATATCATAACTATTACTACGTATTCTATTTTTTAATTCTATATCTTTTTTTGGATAATTCTCCATTTCTTTATCTATTGCCAATATTAAATCACGGATAAATTGTATAACTTTAAATTTTTCTTCCTTCATAAATTATATCTTCTATTTCTATTAATATTTTTCTAAATCCATTTTTATTCATATTATCTAGTAAAAAAGTATTTATGTTATCAATTCTTTGTTTATAATTTATATATACATTAGCTTTTTCATAATAT
>JAZROJ010000089.1:0-3923 GCA_045648625.1 Candidatus Scatovivens sp. | reverse complement strand
GTTTAAGAATTACTCAAAAATATATCTATACAAATGAAAATAAGCTATTTGATAAAATTATATAATTAGAACTGAAAAGATAGAAAGGAACATCTATGGACGAACTAAAAACTTTTGACAAAATAGTAAATGATATATGTATAGAAAAAGATATTGAACAAAAAAATCATTCTTTTGGTTGGATAAAAGAATTAAAAAAAGACGGGAAAACCAGATATATAGTTCATAATCAACTAGAATTAAACAATTCAAATTCTTATATAATTGCTAAGGATAAATATGCTACTTTTGAGATTCTAAAAGAAAATAAGGTACCTACTATAGAACATTTTATGATTTTTAGCCCATTAACACGTAGTGAATATTGTAAAGCAAATTATTTAGAAAATATTAGACATTTATTAGAAAAATATAATAGTAAAATTGTTATAAAAGTTAATGCTTCATCACAAGGAAAAGATGTGTATTTTTGTGATAATGAACATGAAACAAAAACTATAATAAACAAATTGTTTCAAAAAAATAAAGACTCAATAAGTATTTGTCCATATATGGAAATTGATTATGAATATAGAGTAGTAATGTTAGATGGAAATGCTATATATATTTATAAAAAGAAAAAACCTTATGTAATAGGTGACGGAACCCATACTATAGAAGAATTAATAAATGAAAAATATAAAAATCAAAATTTAGCTTTAAATCCAAATTTAGATTTAGAAAAAGTCCTAGAAAATGGAGAAGAAAAAAACATTTCTTGGAAACACAATCTTTCTTGTGGAGCAGAGCCTATTTTAGTAAATGAAGATAAATATTTAGAACAAATTAAAAATATTGCGATTAATGCAAGTAAAGCAATTGGAATTAGATTTGCAACAGTGGATATTGCACTTACAGCAGAAGGAAATTTAAGTGTAGTAGAAATAAATGGAAGTGTCTGTATGAATAAGTTTTCAGAATTAGTTCCAGGAGGATATAAAATAGCTAAAGATATTTATGCCAAAGCTATTGATAAAATGTTTGAATAGGATTGAATAATAGAATTTAAAAATAAACTAAAAAGAGCAAACATAGTTATTAAAAAGATAACTAAATTTGCTCTTTTTGATTAATATATTAATCGTGGTTCTGTTGTTCTCTAATTAGAAGCTAATTTGTAAATTGCTTCTGCATAAATTTTAGTACCTAAAATTAATTTATCAATTTCAATAAATTCATCTACTTGATGGCACATATCTAAATCACCTGGAAAAGTAAGACCATAAGAGATTGAATTATCAAAAGCCCTAGCATAAGTACCACCACCAATAGCAATGGGCTCAGTATTTAAACCTGTTTGTTTATTAAAAATATCTACTAAAGTTTTTACCAAATAGCTATCTTTTTTCTGATAAAGAGGTTGTTGTTTGTTTAAAATATTTATTACAATATCTTTAAAAATAGTATTTAAATTATTATATTTATTTTCAATAAATTCAAGAGAAGTATTTACTGGTACACGTAAATTTATACCAATTGTTAATATATGATTTTGATAATCCATACTAGCAACATTAGAAGTAAGGATACCAGATTCATCCTTAATAAGAGGAAGTTCTTCAAAATTAAATAGAGTATTGTAATCTGTTAAAGAAAATAATTCAGGACTTTTATAATTAAATATTCCAAGTTCATATAATTTTTTTAGATATACAAATTCAGAAGAATTGACAATTTCAAAATTATCTAATAAAAAATTTACTAAATTAGTAATAGCATTTTCTCCTAATTCTGGATGTGCTGCATGAGCTGCAATACCATGAGAAATAATTTTTATAGTAGAATTTTCTAGAGCTTGAATTTCAATATTTTTAGCAGATGTTTTTAAAATTTTATCAAAAAGTGTTTTATCATAAATTTTTAAAGTAATAGCACAGTATTTTGGAACAACATTAATAGCATTGTTTTTGCAATCAATATTTAAAATTTCGGTATCTTTAATATAAAAAGGATGTTTTAACTCTACAGAAATAATTCCTTTTTCTGCATATATACCAGGAAAATTAGCATCAGGACTAAAGCTGATAGAAGGGAATTCTTCAGTTTTTTTATAGTGGTTAATACATTTCCAATTTTTTTCTTCATTTAATCCCAAAATTAAACGAACTCTTTTGTTAATTTTTGCATTATCAAAAACTACTTTCATAGCATATAAAGCAGCTACCACAGGGCCCTTATCATCAATAGCACCACGACCAAATATTTTTTCATCACGAATACAAGGTGTAAAAGGAGGTGTTGTCCAACCATCACTATCTTCAGCAGGAACAACATCTAAATGTCCTATAATTCCAACTAATTCTGGTCCATCACCGAATTCTAAATAACCACAATAGTTATCAAGATTTTTAGCTCTAAATCCCATAGATTTACCAATATTTAAAACAGTTTCTAAGACTTTAGAACATTCTTCTCCAAAAGGGTGATTAGAATTTGCATTTTCAATAGATACACTTTTGAATTCTATAAGTTTACAAACAGTATCTATAATTTTATTTTTATTATCATCAATATAAGTATTAAACATAGCGAACTCCTTTACAAAATATGGTATGCGAATGAGCACAGAGCACTCAAAGATATGTGAAATGTATAATATGTTAAAAGCGCTTCTTTTATTTTATATGCATATATTTAATTATATATACCTAAAAAAGTCAATAAAAAGATATTATATAAAGTAGTTTAAAACTCAAATAAATTTATGTGCAATAGGAATCCTACTTTTAAAGGAATGCTTGTATATAAAAAAGCAAATAAAAGTTGAAAAATGTCGTTTTTAGTAATATAATACATTTGTATTAATCCAAAATAGTAGGAGAGATTAAAATGAAATTTGTAAAAACCACAGTCATAACATTGCTATTTTTTGTAGCTATATGGGTATATAGTAAAGTATTTCTAGATGTTTCTGCAAGACAACAACAATTATTTATAAATTATTTTTTAAACAATGCAAATCAAATAGAAAGATGGTATTTAGGACTAGAAGAATTAGATTCAGTTCATAAAGAAATTTTAGATATGATACCACAAGAATTGAAAACTCTAGATACAAAAGCTTTTTTAGGAGAGTTAAATAAATCAAAAGATTTAAAAAATAAATATGTAGAAAAAATTGTAGAAATAATTAAAATAAGCAATTGTTCAGTAGATGAATTTGTAGAAGTAGAGCTAAATGGTGAGATAGAATTAGCAGATAGATATAAATTGATAACAAAGGAAAAAGATTTAGTTACTCAAATAACAAGTATTGCAAAAGAAGCATTAGAAGATGAAGAGTTTATTAAATTATGTGAGAAGGTTTTTACAAAACAACAAATTAAAGATTTGAAAACATTAAATGAATTTTTCATAAAAAACATAGAAAAAATTGATGAAAATGCTCAAATGAATGTAAATATTTATATGAAAGATGGTAAAACTGTAAGAACAGAATTAATAAGTTCAAGTTGGCAAATTTCTTATGAAATTAGAAATTCAGATGGGAAAGATGTTATTGAATTTTCTATTAAATAAAAATTTTAAT
This sequence comes from Candidatus Scatovivens sp., assembly GCA_045648625.1. Classification (GTDB taxonomy): domain Bacteria; phylum Bacillota; class Clostridia; order TANB77; family CAG-508; genus Scatovivens. The sequence goes on along the minus strand of JAZROJ010000089.1, from coordinate 355 downwards.
TTTTGGAAAAGGGGACGGTTCTCTTTTCCATTTTTATTTTAATTAGCGGATATTTTACAAAAATATTATAAAATGAAATAAAAAAGTAATAAAAATGTAACGATTATTTGCTTGTGTTAAAATGTTATTAGAGCTATAATAAAAATGTATATTTAGCATTAATATATGCAAATAATTCAATATTATTTTAAAAAAAATATAAAATAATAAGAATTATAAATTGAAAGACTAACTATTAATTGTCAATAGAAATATTAAAAAAATTTCAATATTTTTAAATATATAAAAATTTGCATGACTAATAACAGTTTCAAAATATATTTTTTAAAACTGTTAAACAACGTAAATATGTACA
>JAZROJ010000088.1:0-20613 GCA_045648625.1 Candidatus Scatovivens sp. | reverse complement strand
AAAATGATGAAATAATATTAGAAACTAAAATTGAAGATAATATTAATACATATGCGAAATATAAGGAATTACACATAAATAAAGAAACGAAAAAAATTATAGGACTAACAATAAAAGATAATAACAAAAATACTCGAATTAACATAAAATATAATGATATAGAAATTAAATAAAAAATATATCAATAAATTCTATTCTATATGTAATTTAAATAGGAGTGAATAATATGGTAATAAAAAGAGGAGATATGTTTTATGCAGATTTAAGTCCAGTAATAGGTTCAGAACAGGGAGGAATTAGACCAGTATTAATAATACAAAATGATACTGGAAATAAATATAGTCCAACAGTAATTGCAGCAGCAATTACATCTCAAACAGGAAAAAGTAAATTACCTACTCATATAGAAATAGGGTCTAAGAATAATGGTTTAAAGGCTGATTCAGTAGTTTTAACAGAACAAATAAGGACTATTGACAAAAGTAGGTTAAAAGAAAAAATAGGACATATAGATGATAATAAAATTATGAGTAGAGTAAATAATGCAATAGGAATAAGTTTTGGATTAGAAGAATAAAAAAGCCCGCTGCTTAGCGGGCTTCCATTAATTTGTTGATAATGTCATATATTTGAGATACGACTTCCTCAACAGTCTTGCTTGAAGTGTTTATCAAAGATTTTGGAACGTTAACTGTTTTAAAAAAAGAATAAAGGATTTTGTTATACTCTTTTATAAAATCTAAATTAACTATTCTTCCAGGACCACCACGTCTCGAAATGGCGGTTTCAGGGGTACAACTTAAAGCAATTAAGTAATCAGGGTACAGTCTGGAAGAAAACATATTCATATAGGAATTATACTCTTCTTCAGAGCAATTGTTTTCCTTGAAAAATTTAATTCCAAAAAACTGAAGGTCGATTACACCTCTGTCGATAATTACAATGTCACAAGGGCGATATATGGAATGAAGAATATTAGCACAAGTAATATATCTCATCCAATAATTAGCATCCCAAGAACCTTTAGGAAAATCTTCAGGTTGTAATTCGGCACTTTCCTGAATAATTGAAACCTTTAAATTGTTTTTTTCTTCGAGAATCTTCTGCAAATTGCGAATAACTGTGGTTTTACCAGCCTCAGGAGTGCCAGTAAATTCAATCATAATTGGCCGCATACTTATGCTCCTCCTTCACTAAGATTTTGATTGAATAACCAGATACATAATAGCATAGAAAGTCAAATTTGTAAATTGTATTGTGGTATTATTTTTTTTAATATATAATGTATAAAAAAATATTGAGGTGAATATATGGAAAAAGATAAAATAGAATATGCTATTTATTTTGCTACAAAAGCACATAAAGGGCAGAGAAGAAAAACAGAAGATATAGATATGATTTTTCATCCATTTACGGTAGGAATGTTATTACAAAGAAATGGATGTGAAGAAAATATAGTTGTAGCAGGAATATTACATGATGTAGTAGAGGATACACCATATACATTTGAAAACATAAAAAAAGAATTTGGAGAAGAAGTAATGAAATATGTGTATGATGCTTCAGAGCCAAATAAGAATCTAGAATGGGAAGATAGAAAAAAACATACTATTGAGCATATAAAAACAGCGCCAATAGGTTCTAAATTAATTGTAGCTTGTGATAAAATAAGTAATTTAGAAGATTTATATGAAAAAATTGAAATATATGGTGAAGAAAAATCTTTTGCGGCTTTAAAAAGGGGAAAAGATTTACAAAAATGGTATTATTGTTCTGTATATGAAAGTTGCATATATGGAGCTGATGAAAAACATCCTATATTTGTAAGATACAAAAATATTTTACAAAAATTATTTAATTATAAAATGTAAATATTTGAAAAAAATTTTATAAAATATTGAATTTATAGGGGATTTCTTATATAATACGTATATTAAAGAAATAAAAAATGGAGGCATTTTATGAAAGATATTACAATTAAACAATTATATAGAACATCAGAAGAATTTTATGGAAAAGAAGTACAAGTATCAGGCTGGATAAGAACAGTAAGAGATTCAAAAACATTTGGTTTTATAGAAATGAATGATGGAAGTTTTTTTAAAAATCTTCAAATAGTATTTGATAATACATTAGATAATTTTGAAGAAATTTGTAAGCTTACAATAAGTACATCAATCACTGTTATAGGAGAAGTTGTAAAAACAGAAAATGCTAAACAACCATTTGAAATAAAAGCTAAAGAATTAAAAGTTATTGCTACATCAGCTCCAGAGTATCCACTTCAAAAAAAGAGACATTCAGTAGAATATTTAAGAACAATTGCGCATTTAAGACCACGTACAAATACATTTAATGCAGTATTTAGAGTGCGTTCTGTTGCTGCTTATGCAATACATAAATATTTCCAAGAGAACAATTTTGTGTATGTTCATACACCAATTATTACTGGAAGTGATGCTGAAGGCGCTGGAGAAATGTTTAATGTAAATAGTTTAGATTTTGATAAATTACCAAAATCAGAAGATGGAAAAGTAGATTTTTCAAAAGATTTTTTTGGAAAATCAGCACATTTAACAGTAAGTGGTCAATTAAATGGAGAAACTTTTGCAACAGCATTTAGAAATATATATACATTTGGACCAACTTTTAGAGCGGAAAATTCAAATACAGTAAAACATGCTGCAGAATTTTGGATGATAGAGCCAGAAATTTGTTTTGCAGATTTAAAAGACGATATGGATTTAGCAGAAGGTTTGTTAAAATATGTAATTAATTATGTATTAGAACAATGTCCAGAAGAAATGGAATTCTTTAATAATTTTGTTGATAAAACTGTATTAGAAAGACTTCATAATGTTCTAAATTCAGATTTTGGAAGAATTTCTTATACAGATGCTGTAAAAGAATTAGAAAAAGCAAATGATAAGTTTGAATATAAAGTATCATGGGGAACAGATTTACAAACAGAACATGAAAGATATTTAAGTGAACAAGTATTTAAGAAACCAGTATTCGTAACAGATTATCCAGCTGAAATTAAAGCATTTTATATGAAATTAAATCCAGATGGTAAAACAGTTGCTGCAACAGATCTTTTAGCACCAGGAATTGGAGAAATTATAGGTGGAAGTCAAAGAGAAGATGATTTAGAAAAATTAACTCAAAAAATAAAAGATTTAAATATGGATGAAAAAGATTATTGGTGGTATTTAGATTTAAGAAGATATGGTAGCGTTCCACACAGTGGATTTGGTATTGGATTCGAAAGATTAATAATGTATATTACAGGAATGCAAAATATTAGAGATGTAATTCCATTCCCAAGAACACCAAAAAATTGTGAATTCTAATATAAAAGTTAATTAAATTTAATAAATATAGTAGTATATTTGTACTAAAATAGTCGGAGGATAAAAATGGTAATAACAATAGGAAGAGAATTTGGTAGTGGTGGAAAATATATAGGAGAAAAACTAGCTCAAGATTTAAATATAAAATTATATGACAAAGAAATTTTGACTAAAGTTTCAGAAGATTCAGGAATGGATATGAAATTATTAGAAGAAGTTGATGAAAAACAAGAGCAAAGCTTTTGGTATACATTTGCTATGTCTATGTATTCAACAGAAGATAGCATAACTTCTTTAACAGAAATTCCTACAAATGATAGACTTTTTATAGAACAAGCAAAAGTAATAGAGGAACTTGCAAGAACAGAGGATTGTATAATAATAGGAAGATGCTCTAATATTATATTAGGAAATAGAGAAGATGTTATAAATGTTTTTGTATATTCTTCAGATTTTGATTTTAAAGTAAATAGAAAAATGCAATATGGAAATATATTAGATAGAAGTGAGGCTATTAGATTAATACAACATACAGACAATGAGAGAGCTACATACTATAACTATTTTTCAAAACAAAAATGGGGAGATAGAAATGGATACGATTTGATGATAGATACATCAAAAGTTGGAGTAAATGGAGCGGTAGAAATTATAAAAAAATATGTAGAAATAAGAAAAAATAAATAAAAAATAAGACTAAATTTTGAATAAAAGTTAAAAAATCGAAATTTAGTCTTTCCAAATGTATTCTAAAAAAAATGACTGAATGGTCGAAATCGATAAAATAAAAAAATAATGTGATATAATGGTTGTGAAGGAAAAATAAAACTTGAAAATTAAAGGAGATAAAAATGGGACTAAGAGATTTTAAAATGCCAAAAATAAAATTTAGTAAAATGAAAATTAATATTCCTGAAGAGCTAGAAAATTTTGATATTAATAAATTAGCAAATAATTTAAGTAAAAAAAGAACAAAACCATATGAAGATAAAACAAATTACAAAACAGTTAAAGAATTTTTCTATAAAACAGTTAAAGAATTTTCAGATAATCCTTGCATCTTAGAAAAACCAAATCATAAAGAATCTTATGAAGTGAAAACATATCAAGAATTTTATGATGATGTTATAGGATTAGGAACTGCGTTAATTGAAATATTAAAATTAAAAGATAAAAGAGTAATTATTATTGGCGAAACACAATATGATTGGTATGTATCATATATGGCAATGCTTTGTGGAGTGGGTATAGCAGTACCTACAGATAAAGAATTACCAGTACATGAATTGGAGAATGTGGTTAAAAGATCAAAAGCTTCTGCAATTATTTATTCTTCTAAAAAAACGGAAGATATTAAAAAGTTAAAAGAAAAGCTTACAGATGTTAAATATTTTATAGAAATGAAATCTGAAGAAGGTTTATCTGGAAAAAATGTTGGTATAAAAAATTTAATTAAATTAGGAAAAGAAATTGTAAAAGCTGGAAATGATAAGTTTGAAAAAATTACAATAGACCCTGATGAATTTAAAATATTATTTTGGACATCTGGCACAACTTCTAATTCAAAAGGAGTAATGTTAAGTAATAGAAACTTAGCAGAAAATATAAATGCAGTATATGCCTATGTTAAAGTATATAGCACAGATAGATTTTTTTCTGTACTTCCATTACATCATTGTTATGAGTCGACAATTGGTTTTTTGCTTCCTATGGCTACAGGAGCATCTATTGCTATATGTGAAGGTTTAAAATATGTTGCTCAAAACATGCAAGAAGCAAAACCAACTGCGATGCTTGCAGTACCTTTATTAGTGGAAAGTTTATATAAAAAGATTAATGAAAAAATAGTAAAAAATAAAAAAGATAAAATAGTTAATTCAATGATTCAATTTACAAATGCTCTTAAAGGTGTTGGTATAGATGTTAAGAAAAAAGTGTTTAAAGAGATTTATGATAATCTAGGTGGCAAAATAAGAATAATTGTTTCTGCAGCAGCACCAATTGATAAAAAAGTAGGTGAGTGGGTAAAAGACATAGGAATTGAATTTTTGCAAGGATATGGTTTAACTGAAACAGCACCAATAGCTGCTTTGACTCCGGATTATGAACCATCAATTGGTTCTGTTGGTAGAGCAATAGTTCAAGCAGATATAAAAATAGATAATCCAAATGAAAATGGCGAAGGAGAGATATTAATTAAATCTCCTACCTTGATGTTAGGATATTATGAAATGCCAGAAGAGACTGCAAAAGTGATAAATAAAGAAGGTTATTTTAATTCAGGAGACATAGGATATATAGATGAAAATGGATTTATTTATCTAACAGGAAGAAGTAAAAATGTAATAGTTACTCAAAATGGTAAAAATGTATATCCAGAAGAAATAGAATTATTATTAGATAAAGTAAATGTAATTAAAGAATCTATGGTATATGGTAAATCACCAGATGCTAATAGTAAAAAAGATGAAAAAGAACTTATAATAACTGCTAAAGTAATACCAGATTACGAAAAAATTAAAGAGCTTTATAATATAAACGAATCAGAAGATGATAAAGTTTATGATATTATTTGGGAGAAAATAAAAGAAGTAAATAAAAAGCTTACTTCATATAAAGCTATAAAATGTTTAGAAATAAAAAAAGAAGAATTTGAGAAAACTTCTACAATGAAAATTAAAAGATATAAAGAAATTAATAAAAAATAAACATAACAAAAAATCCAAGAAGAAATTCTTGGATTTTTTTAGTAGCGACGAACACATCACATCATTGATATATCAATAAAAACAAAATTTTTGTTAAGATATTTGTGGCGATAAATAAAGTGTTTAATAAAGTTTAAGAGAGTTTATTAAATATTAACTATAAAATAATATTAAAATATGATAAAATATAATCGATAAATAGTAATTTGAAAGTGAGATGTAATTTTATGAATAAAGAAGAATTGCACAAATTTATAGAAGAAAAGCAACCCAATATTTGCCAAGTTGTTGCATATAAAAATAATGAAAAAGTATATTCAGATAATTGGAATAATTATAAAGAAGATGACTGTGTTCATATAATGTCAGCAACAAAAAGTATTATGGCTTTACTAATAGGTATAGCTATAGATAAAGGTCAAATAAAAAGTGTTGATGATAAAGTCTTAGACTATTTTCCTGACTACAAAGTTAAAAGAGGAGAAAAAACTATTTATGATGTTACTATAAAACACTTATTAACTATGCGAACACCATATAAATGTAAAGGAGACCCTTGGACAAAGGTATGTTCAAGTGATAATTGGACATATTCATCACTAGACTTTTTAGGAGGAAGAAAAGGTTTAACAGATGAGTTTAATTATCAAACAGTATGTCTGCATATTCTATCTGGTATTCTTAATAAAACAACAAATATGATAACTGTAGATTATGCTAATAAATATCTATTTGAACCAATAGGAATTAAAAAACATAAAAATTATTATGCAGAAACAGCAGAAGAACACAAAGCATTTACTATTGGAAAAACACCAAAAGAAAATATATGGTTTTGTGATACTGATGGATTAGGAACTCCTGGATATGGATTATGTATGTCAGCAGAAGATATGGCTAAAATAGGATTATTATGTTTAAATAATGGTAATTATAATGGCAAACAAATAATATCTTCAAAATGGATAAACGAAATGACAACATTTAGAGAAGTTAAAAGTGATTATTTTAGAGGAATGGAATATGGTTATTTATGGTGGGGAATTGATTCGAAAAAGAATATTTACTCTGCAATAGGAAATAGTGGTAATGTTATTTATATTAACCCTGAAAAGAATGTTGTGATAGCAGTAGCCTCATATTTTAAACCAACTATATTTGATAGAGTTGATTTTATTCAAGAATATATTGAACCATTTATTAGTGAATAACAAATTACAATTTGTAATAAGGAAATTTATTTCCTTATTCACACAGAAATGTTTAAAATTTGGTTGTGTAAATGGGGGAAAAGTCTAAAAAAGTTCAAGAAATTTTGAGAAAGAATAAAAATATTAAAACAAAAAAAGGCTTTAAATCAGCCTTTTTTAACTTTTATAAAAAAAATCCAAGATTTCTCTTGGAGTTGGTAGCGACGGTGGGATTTGAACCTACGACCTGCCGGGTATGAACCGGATGCTCTAGCCAACTGAGCTACGTCGCCATAAGATTAATTAACATTCATTATTATAATAGTATTATGCGCATTTGTCAAGAAAAAAATAAAAAAAAAGTTACAAATTTGAAAGTTTAATTATGCAATAGTAAAAAAATGGAAAATATGGAATAAGGTGCTTGGAATTTTTATTGACAATAAGACTTAATATGATAAAATTGAGTTAAAGATATGGAGGAGATAATATTATGTCAAAAAATAACGAGCCAATTAAAGAGTATAGACCTTTTTGGAATAGAATAAATGATGATGAAGATTTTAGCATAAGAGACTATTCGCCTACTGATTTGCACGATTGTTCAAATGATTTAAGTGATAGGGGAAGTAGAAAAGAAGAAATTGAACATGAAAAATTTTATAATAAAAATAGAAATTTTGATGAACAATATTTTCAAGCAAAATATGAGAGTGCCTGGAAATCATCTTCGGTCCAAAAAAATAAAAAAAATAATCTAATATGGTACATAATTATTATAACAATTATTATAATAAATTTTACGCCATACATGTTGGGATTTTTAATAGAATACTTTTATGCAGAAATAGAGAAAAATGATGAAGTATATATAGAACAAGAAGTTTATGAAGAAATTTCAGATGAACTGTTTGAAACATATAAATCCAATATATCATTAGAAATTTTAAGAACAGAAGATGGAAATAATATAGTCAAATTATATAATGCCAATACTAGAAGTTTTTCTAATTTAAATATAGGGATTGTTTTTTATGATGAATTTGGGGAAATTTTGAAAATAGAAGAGATTTATACAAACATATTATTAAGTAGAAATGAACATTTTTTTGAAATTCCAGGAATACCAGAAGGATGTAAAAGTTTTAATTATTATATAGAAAATTCTAATGGGAATTATGCGAATATTAGTACAAAAAATTTTTATGTTGATAGGAAAGATTATGATTCAGGAAGTGAAGTGACGATAAAAAACAATACTAAACAAAATTTAGATTATGCTAAAGTTGTAGTTGCTTATTTTAAAGAAAAGCAATTAATATGTATAAAAACTTGTTATTTTTTTGATTTAAAAAGTGGAGAAGAACAAAAAGAGATGATATATTTGTATGATAATATAGAAGCTGATGAAATTAGAATGACTTTAAATGATATTAGTATATAAGGACATATTAAAAAGTGAATTTTAAAATAACAAATAGTAAAAATTAAACAAAAAATCAAACGAATCAAAACTAAAAATTTGATTCGTTTGATTTTTTTTATGAGTTTGTCAAGTCTTAAAAAAAGTAATATAAATGGACTAAAAAACATAAAATTTACTAGTAAAATCTAGTGAAAATCAGTATTATTTTGGATAATATTAAAAATGTTGGATTTTGTCATAAAGTGTTGAATATTAAAAAAAAATTTGATATAATCCAAATATCGATTTTAAATATAGGAGGAAATCTATGAAAGAAAATTGTGCTGATAAGAAAGTAAGAGAAGAGACAAAAAGTATATTGTCAAAATACAAAAAAGACAAGAGCAACTTAATTCAAATTTTAAATGAAGTTCAAGAGCATTTTGGTTATATACCACAAAAAGCGCAAATGGAAATATCAGAATATCTAGATATGGAAATGGCTGAAATTTATGGAGTTATAACTTTTTATTCAAGATTTACATTAAAACCAAAAGGAAAATATAACATATCTGTATGTTTAGGAACAGCTTGCTTTGTAAAAGGATCTGAGAAATTATTAGATACTGCAAAAGAAGCTTTAAAAATAAAAGAAGGAGAAACAACAGCAGACGGCAAATTTTCAATTGATGCAACAAGATGTATTGGTGCTTGTGGATTAGCTCCTGTTTTCACAGTAAATGAAGAAGTATATGGAAAAGCAACTCCTGAAATGATGAAAAAAGTAATAGAAGAATATAAAAATAAAGATTAATAGGAGGTATATTTTGAAGACTTTAGAAGAAATTAAAAAAATTAGAGAAGAAAAAAGAAAAGAATTAGATTTAAGAGTAAATCTAAACGCAGAAACAAGAGAAAAACATATTTTAGTTTGTAGAGGAACAGGATGTACATCTTCAAAATCTCCTAAAATCATAGAAAGATTTAGAGAAATTCTTGAAGAAAAAGGAATTGATAATGTTAGAGTAATACAAACTGGATGTTTTGGTCTTTGTGCAAAAGGCCCTATAGTAATTATTAGACCAGAAGATACATTTTATGCAATGGTAACACCAGAAGATTGCGAAGAAATTATTAATACACATATAATAGAAGGTAAAAAAGTAGAAAGATTATTATGCGAAGATGTTGACGGAACATTAGTAGATAGATTAGATGAATTAACTTTCTATAAAAAACAAAAAAGAATAGCATTACAAAATTGTGGTGTAATAGATCCTGAAAATATTGATGAATACATAGCATTTGATGGATATAAAGCATTAGAAAAAGTATTGACAAGTATGAGTCAAGATGACGTAATTAATGAAGTTTTAAATTCAGGATTAAGAGGTAGAGGTGGAGCTGGATTCCCTACAGGTAAAAAATGGATGTTTACCAAAATGGCTCAAGGAGAACAAAAATATGTAGTATGTAATGCAGACGAAGGAGATCCTGGAGCATTTATGGATAGAAGTATCTTAGAAGGAGATCCTCACTGTATAATTGAAGCTATGATGATAGCAGGATATGCTATTGGAGCTGACATGGGATATATTTATGTAAGAGCAGAATATCCAATTGCAGTAAATAGATTTCAAAAAGCTATAGACCAAGCCAGAGAATATGGAATACTTGGAAAAAATATTTTTGGAACAGAATTTAATTTTGATTTAGAAATTAGATTAGGAGCAGGAGCTTTCGTTTGTGGAGAAGAAACAGCGCTTTTAGAGTCAATAGAAGGAAGACGTGGTCAACCAAGATTAAAACCTCCATTCCCAGCAAATGCAGGGTTATGGCAAAAACCAACATTAATAAATAACGTAGAAACTTATGCAAATATTACAAAAATAATATTAAATGGTGCTGAATGGTATTCTAGCATAGGAACAGAAACATCTAAAGGAACAAAAGTATTTGCTTTAGGTGGAAATGTTGTAAATATCGGATTAGTAGAAGTTCCAATGGGAACAACTTTAAGAGAAATCGTATTTGAGATAGGTGGAGGAATTCCAAATGGAAAAGGATTTAAAGCTGCTCAAACAGGAGGACCTTCAGGAGGTTGTATACCAGAAGAACACTTAGATACACCTATTGATTATGAATCATTAGGGGCTATTGGTTCTATGATGGGATCAGGTGGATTAATAGTTATGGATGATACAAAATGTATGGTTAATTTAGCTAAATTCTATTTAGGATTTACAGTAGATGAATCATGCGGAAAATGTACACCATGTAGAATTGGTACACAAAGAATGTTAGAGATATTAGATAGAATTACAGAAGGAAATGGCGAATCAGATGATATACAAAAATTAGAAGATTTAGCAAATACTATTAAAAAAGCTTCTGTATGTGGTCTTGGTCAAACAGCTCCAAACCCAGTATTATCAACAATAAAATATTTTAGAGATGAATATGTTGCTCATATTGAAGATAAAAAATGTCCAGCTGGAGAATGTAAGTCTTTAGCAAGTATCGAGATTACTCCAGAACTATGTAAAGGTTGTGGAATATGTAAAAGACAATGTCCAGTTAATGCAATCACAGGAGAAGTTAAAACTCCACACAAAATTAATCCAGAAGTATGTATTAAATGTGGTGCTTGTATTGATAAATGTCCATTTAAAGCAATACATAAATAATATGTAAATAGAGATTATAAAATTAAAACTCGGGAAGGAGAAAATCATGTCAGAAATGATAAAAATAAACATAGATGGTAGAGACATAGAAGTAGAAAAAGGGATTACAGTATTACAAGCAGCTAGAAAAGCAAATATTGATATACCAACTCTTTGTTTCTTAAAAGAAATTAATGCAGCAGGTGATTGCAGAATGTGTATAGTAGAAATCGAAGGAAGAAGAGGTTTTGTTCCATCATGTATTACAATGGTAGAAGATGGAATGAAAGTAAAAACAAACACTCCAGAAATTAATGATTCTAGAAAAATTATTTTAGATTTAATATTATCTTCACATAATAGAGATTGTTTAACTTGCGTAAGAAATGGAAATTGTGAATTACAAACATTAGCTGAAAAATTTGGTGTAACAGATATTGAGTATGCAGGAGAAAAAGTAGAAGAGCATATAGATGATATGTCACCATCTATAGTAAGAGATGCAAGTAAATGTATTATGTGTAAAAGATGTGTAGCAACTTGTAAAAATATACAAGGAGTATCTGCTATTGATGTAGCAGGAAGAGGGTATAAATCTCACATATCTACAACTCATGAAGCAAGCTTAAATGATGTAAATTGTACATTCTGCGGACAATGTATAGAAGCATGTCCAGTAGGAGCTTTAAAAGAAAAAGATGATACAAAAACAGTATTTAGAAAATTGAGAGATAAAGATACAGTTGTTTTAGTACAAACAGCACCAGCTGTAAGAGTTGCTTTAGGTGAAGAATTTGGAATGCCTATAGGAACAAATGTTGAAGGAAAGATGGTTACAGCTTTAAAAAGATTAGGTTTTGATAAAGTATTTGATACAAATACTGGTGCAGACTTAACTATTATGGAAGAGGCAAATGAATTTATAGAAAGATTACAAAAAAATGAAACAATACCTATGATTACATCATGTAGTCCAGGATGGATTCGTTATATAGAATTAAATTACCCAGAATTATTAGGTCATTTGTCAAGTTGCAAATCACCACATCAAATGTTTGGTGCAATCTTAAAATCTTATTATGCAGAAAAACAAGGAATAGATCCAAAGAAAATATTTGTAGTATCTGTAATGCCTTGTGTTGCTAAAAAATTTGAAAGTACAAGAGAGCAAATGCCAGATGATGTGGATAGTGTTATTACAACAAGAGAATTAGCAAGAATGATAAAACAAGCTAATATTGATTTTGTAGGATTAGAAGATAGCCAATTTGATGATCCTATGGGAGAAGCAACAGGAGCTGCAGCTATATTTGGAACAACTGGTGGTGTTATGGAAGCTGCATTAAGAACAGCTTATGAAACTGTTACAGGAAAAGAATTAGAAAAAGTTAATTTTGAAGATGTAAGAGGCAAAAAAGGAATCAAAAAAGCTACTGTTAAAATAGGAGATATAGAATTAAAAGTTGCAGTAGCACATGGTCTTTCAAATGCTAAAAAAATTCTAGAAGAAATAAAAGCAGGAACAGCTGATTACCAATTTGTAGAAATTATGGCATGCCCAGGTGGATGTGTAACAGGTGGAGGACAACCAATTGTAAGTTCAAAAATGAGAAATGAAGTAGATGTTAGAAAATTAAGAGCAGATGCTTTATATACAATTGATGAGAAAAAAGTAATAAGAAAATCTCATGAAAATCCAACAATCAAAAAATTATATGCTGAATTTTTAGAAAAACCAGGTAGTCACAAATCACACGAATTGCTACACACATCTTATGTAGAAAGAGAAAAATATAAATTAGAAGATTAATTTTATGTGTGTTAAATAAAAATATTAATAAAAACAAAAAAGCCATTGTATTTTTACAATGGCTTTTAAATATAAAATTAAAATAAATAAGGTAATAATAAATTTATTTACTTATTTTGGATTCTTGTACATTATTTATTTTCAGAATCTTTTTTGCCTTCTTCTTTTTTCTTAGTTTTAGGAATTATGACATTTTTACTCTTTTTTTCAGAAGTTTTAGGTTTTAAATTGCTCATATAATCTCCAACTTCAGAAATGTTTAAAATTGAATCATCCCCAATAACAACTTCAATATCTTCTACTTTATTATTTTCTTTATTTTCCATATTTTTTCACCTCTAAAGAATTTTACAATTTCATTATAGCATTATAATAAAATCGTGTCAATTTATCTAGGAATTAAAATAATAATTTTAAGTTGGAATAAAAAACTTTTATTGACATAAATTTAAATCCGTGTAATAATATAAGTATTGATTTTAGGAGGAAAAACATGGAATTACACAAAGAACAAGCTGTTATAGAAGCTATTCTTTTTGCATCAGGAAGAGAAGTTAAGACAAAAGAAATTATGAATATATTAGAAATTGGTGCAGAAGATATTGATAAAATAATAAATAATATGAAGTTAAAATATGATGCAGAAAATAGCGGAATAGAAATTATAAAAGTAGAAGATGGTTATCAATTATGTACGAAAAAAGAATTATATGATTACATATATCCAATTTTAGATAGTCGTGCTAAACCAACTATTTCAGGAGCTGCTTTAGAAACTTTATCTATTATTGCATATAATCCTAAAATTACAAGAGCTGAAATTGAGGCTATAAGAGGAGTAAGCTCTGATGGTACTATATATAAATTATTAGAATACAATTTAATTGAAGAAGCTGGAAAATTAGAAGCACCAGGAAGACCTACAATGTTTAAAGTAACAAGCAGTTTTATGAAAATGTTTGGTATATCTTCATTAGATGAATTACCAGAACTTCCAAAATATAAATTAGATGAAAATGAACAAATTGTATTAGAAGAAATTATTGAGGCTCCAATACCCGAAGGGGGAGAAAATAATAAACAAGATGAAAATGAATAATGTATCCACAAAAGATTAGAGAAAAGTGGAAAATATAATTGAATTTAATTAGAATTGGAGAAAAATTATGGGAAAAGAAGAATTTGTAAAAGAGATAACAAATATAGAAGATGATTTTGCTCAGTGGTATACTGATGTAGTAAGAAAAGCAGAACTTGCAGATTATACAGACACAAAAGGATGTATAGCGATAAAACCTTATGGATATGCAATCTGGGAAAATATTCAAAAATATGCAGATAATAAATTTAAAAAAGCTGGAGTTGAAAATGTTTATTTTCCAGTATTAATTCCAGAAAGTTTATTACAAAAAGAAAAAGACCATGTAGAAGGTTTTGCACCAGAAGTAGCTTGGGTTACAAATGCTGGAGGAGAAAAATTAGAAGAAAAATATTGTATTAGACCAACTTCTGAAACAATGTTTTCTACATTATATTCAAAATGGTTAAATTCTTGGAGAGATTTACCTATGGTATATAATCAATGGTGTAATGTATTAAGATGGGAAAAAGAAACAAGACCATTTTTACGTTCAAGAGAATTTTTATGGCAAGAAGGACATACTATTCATGAAACATCAAAAGAAGCAGAAGAAAGAACATTAATGATGTTAGATATTTATGCAGATGTAATAGAAAATCTTTTAGCAATACCAGTATTAAAAGGAAGAAAAACAGACAAAGAAAAATTTGCAGGTGCTGAGAATACTTATACAGTAGAAACTTTAATGCATGATGGTAGAGCTCTTCAAGCAGGTACATCTCATTATTTTGGGCAAAACTTTACTAAACCATTTGAAATAAAATTCCAAAATAGAGAAGGTAAAGAAGAGTATGCTTATCAAACTTCATGGGGAATTAGTACAAGATTAATTGGCGCGGTTATTATGGCACATGGAGATAATAGAGGTTTAAAATTACCTCCAAAGGTTGCTCCAATACAAGCTGTTATTGTTCCAATAGCACAACACAAAGATGGTGTTTTAGAAAAAGCGAATGAAATATTTGAAAACTTAAATCAAAATTATAGAATAAAATTAGATTCAAGAGATAATTATTCTACAGGATTTAAATTTAATGATTGGGAAATGAGAGGAGTTCCTGTTAGAATTGAAATTGGACCTAGAGACATAGAAAATGGAGTTGCTGTTTTAGTAAGACGTGATAATGGAGAAAAAGAAGTTGTAGAAATATCAAAATTAAATGAAAGAATAGGAGAACTTTTAGAAGATATTCAAAATAGCATGTTTAAAGCTTGTGAAACAAGAAGAATGGAAAAAACAACAATAGCATACACATTAGATGAAATTATAAAAAATCTTGAAGAAAATCAAGGTTATGTTAAAACAATGTGGTGTGGTAATGTAGACTGTGAAAACAAAATTAAAGAAGTAACAGGAGCACATTCAAGATGTATACCATTTGTTCAAGAACATATTGCAGATATTTGTCCTGTATGTGGCGAAAAAGCAGATAAAATGGTAGTATGGGGAAGACAATACTAAAATATAATAAAAGACCAAATTTATTTTGTAAAATTAGCACACAGAACAAAGATGAGCCACATAAAATACATTAAATGTGGCTCTTTTGTTTTTATATCTAATTATATTTTTAGTTTTTTGATTTGTTTAATTTCATTGTATAGTGTTGAAATATGATTTTTTCTAACTATAAGGGCTTCTTCAAGTTCTTGTAAAATTAGAGGAGTTTTTTCTAAATCTTCATTAGTTTTTAAATATCCTTTACCAAGTAGTCTATGAAATTCTTTAGAATCTTGAGATTTTGATTTTTCCATTTTTTTATATTCTTTTAAAGCAAGTTTAATTCTTTTAATTTCAGATTTTAAGAAATTTAAATAGTCCAATCTAGCATTTATTTCGTACTCAGTATCTTCGATAACTACTTTAAACAATGCTTTTAAAATTTTTTTATCGATTTTTCCATAACGTGATTCTTCACTAAAAATGTTTGCATTATTAGATTTTTGCGGTTGAGCATTACTAATTAATATTTTTAGAGTGTCAATAATTCCAATATGTGTTTTATATTGACGTCTTGCAGTAATAGCTTCAAACTCATCGGCAACTCTAATAATTTGAGCTTCATAGGGGATTTTATTTCCTTTTAAACCATTTGGATAACCAGTACCGTTTAAAGATTCATGATGATATAAAGTACCAGCAGCATAAGGACGTAATTGTAAATCTTCCATACACATTTTATATCCTATTGAAGTATGACTTTTCATAATTTCATATTCTTCTGCTGTTAGTTTTCCAGGTTTTTGCAAAACACTAGGAGGAATGAATAGTTTACCAATATCATGAATATAAGCACAAGTAGTGCAATATATAGTAAAACCTTTAGACATATGCAAATTTTCACAAAGTCTACAAGTAATATTAGCCACATTTTCAGAATGTTTTCTAGTAAAATTATCCATACTATCTAACATTTTTAATTGATAACGGATTTTATCATTCAAATTATAAGATTTTATTGATGTACTATTATAAAAATCAAATTCTTCTTTCATGTGATTCTCCTTTAATTTGATATATACAAATTTAATATAACAACATTTTATATCTTATAAAAAAAATGGTCAATACTAAAAGTGTAAGAAATTTGTGGATAAATAAAAATGAAGAACGCAATTGATGTTGGAAGATTAAGAAAATTGATTAGATAAATTTGCCCTAAAACTGTTTAAATAAAAAAATATATGTGATATAATTCAAAATTGATGAAAAACTAAAATTTCATGCAATAATATAAATAACTAAGAGGATAAAATTATGTATTTAAAAAGATTAGAAATGTATGGTTTTAAATCTTTTGCTGATAAAACAGTATTAGAATTTATGCCAGGAATAACAACTGTAATAGGGCCAAATGGTTCTGGAAAAAGTAATATATCTGATTGTATTAGATGGGTGCTAGGAGAGCAAAGTTTAAAATCTTTAAGAGGTGCAAAATCAGAAGATATTATATTTGCAGGAACTCAAAATAGAAAATCTTTAGGTTTTGCAGAAGCGTCTTTAATATTTGATAATTCTGATTCTAAACTACCAATAGAATATAGTGAAGTTACGGTAACAAGAAGAATTTACAGAAGTGGAGAATCTGGATATTTTATAAATAAAGCACCATGTAGATTAAAAGATGTATTAGAGCTTTTTATGGATACAGGAATTGGTAAAGATGGATATTCAATAATTGGACAAGGTAAAATTGATGAAATTTTAAGTAATAAATCAGAAGATAGAAGACATATTTTTGAAGAAGCAGCAGGTATTGTTAAATACAGAACAAGAAAAGCCGAATCTGAAAAGAAATTGGAACAAACAAAATTAAATTTATTAAGAATAAATGATATCATTTCTGAAATTGAGACTAATTTAGAGCCTTTAAAAAATCAATCAGAAAAAGCAAAAACTTTTTTAAGATTAAGAGAAGAATTAAAAAATATAGAGATTGGATTATTTTTATATAATATTGATAATTATAAAAGCAAAATACAAGAAATAATTGAAAACATAGATGTTTTTGAAACTCAAAAAATAAAAGAAGAAGAAAGAAGTAATAATCTTCAATCAGAAAAAGAGATTTTAAAAACAGCATTAGATAATTTAATTGAAGAAATAGAAAAAACACAAAATTTAGGTTTTGAAGGAAACCAAAGAAAAGAACAACTTAATAGTGAAATTAGTGTTAATACAGAAAGAATTTCGAATAATAAAGAAAACTATGAACGATATGCTTTAGAAATTGAAGAATTAGAAAAAAGAAATTTAGAATTAAGAGAAGAAGAAAATTTAAAAAAAGAAAAGAAAACAAATTTAAGTGTAAATAAAGAAAAATTTGAAAAAGAACTTTTTGAAAAACAAGCAGAATTAGATAAATATTCAAAAACTTTATCAGATAAAGAATTAGAAATAGAAGAAAAAAAGAAAAAAGTTCAAAACAATGTTGATGTTAAATATGAAATTATAGCTGAAGTTAATACAGAAAAGGCGAATTTAGAAAACTTAAATAAAAGAGAAATTGGCTTAAAAAATGATATACAAGATACAATATCAGAACTTGACAAAACCAGAAGTAATAAAGAAGAACTTGCTAAAAATTTCTATAACATAGAAAAACAAAGAAATTCAGTTTCAAATATTTTGCAAGAAATGAAAAATAAAAAAGAAAAAAGTACAGAAAGAATAAAAGAATTTGAAACTAGACTTAATACATATCAGTCTGAATATAGGGTAAAGGAATCAAAACACAGATTTCTAGTAGAGACAGAAAAAGAAAAAGAAGGTTATTCAAGAAGTGTTAAATTATTATTAGAAGCTACTGAAAGCAATAAAGACTTAGGAAAAGGTGTTCATGGAATTTTAGCAAATTTAATTTCTGTAGAAAAAGAATTTGAAACTGCTATAGAAATGACATTAGGAGTAACTATTCAAAATATTGTTACAGATTCAGAAAATGAAGCAAAAAAATTAGTTAATTATTTAAGAGAAAACAATTTAGGAAGAGCTTCTTTCTTACCAATAACTTCTGTTAAAGGTAAAAAGATAGCAGAAATAAATTTAAAAGGAATAAGTGGATATTTAGGAATTGCTTCAGATTTACTTAAATTTGACAAAAAATATGAAGGTATAATATTAAACTTACTTGGAAGAACTGTAATAGTTGATGATATAGAAAATGCAGTAAAGCTTGCAAAGCAAAATGATTACAAATTTAAGATAGTTACTTTAAAAGGAGATGTAATAAATCCATCAGGAGCTATTTCAGGAGGATCAGTAGCAACTAAAACAACTAGTATTTTAGGTAGAGGAAAAGAAATTAAAAATTTAGAAAAAGAATTGAATGAGTTAGAGAGAAAAATACTAAAAATAGAAAAGGAAAAGAAAGAATACGAAGAGAGTATTTCAGATATTTTTAATAGATTTGATGAAAAGCAAAAAGAATTACAGGAATTAGAAATTGTATATGCTACTGAAAAACAAAAAATAGATAATTATGATTTAGAAATATTAAAATTAGAAGCTAAACTTGCAAAATTAAGAGAAGATTTAGAAAAAAATAAAACTGATAAAATAGAAAATCAAGAAAAACAAAATGAATTAAATATTAAAATTACAACTATGGAAGAGGAAAATAAAGTATTATCAGAAATTATCGACCAATTTATTAATTTGAATAAAGATAACCAAAAATATATTGATGACTTAAATTTTGATATTACTAATCTAAAAATATCAGTATCTTCATTTGATGAAAGTGAAAGTTCTATTAATGAAATTATGGAAAGAATTTGTTCAGAAATAGAAAACAATTTGTCAAGCATCGAAAATAAAAAATCTTTAAGAGAAAAGATTATTACAGACAATGATTTACTAGAAAAAGCTATCTTAGAAATTAAAGAAAAAATAGCAAATTTAGAAAAAGAAATTTTAAATAGTTCTGAAAAAATAGAAGAATTAAAACAAGATAGAATTCTAAAAAATGAGAAATTAAAAATATTAGAAAAAGATCTTGAAGATGAAAATTTAAAAATTGAAGATGTTAAAAATCAAATTTCGAAATTAGATTTAAAGAAATCAAAAATCGAGTTGGAATTAGATCAAGTTATAAATAAAATGTGGGAAGAATATGAACTTACTCCAAATACAGTAGATGGAATTGAAAAGGCAGAAAATCCTACAGAAGTACAAAAACAAGTAAATTCTATTAGAAATGATATTAGAGATTTAGGAAGTATAAATATTGACTCAATAAAAGAATATAAAGAATTAAAAGAAAGATATGATTTTATGAGTGAACAAAGATATGACTTAGAAGAATCTAGTAACAAACTGAAAAAAGTAATAGACGAAATGACAGATACAATGAAAAGAAAATTTTCAGAACAGTTTAAAGTAATTAATAAAAACTTTAGTGCAGTTTTTGTAGAGTTATTTGGTGGTGGAAAAGCGGAACTAAAATTAACTGATGAAAATAATATTTTAGAATGTGGAATTGATATAGAGGTTCAACCACCAGGCAAAAAATTACAAAATATGATGCTTTTATCTGGAGGAGAAAAAGCATTTACCGCTATTGCTTTATTATTTGCAATTTTACAAATAAATCCAGCACCTTTTTGTGTTTTAGATGAAATAGAAGCAGCTCTAGATGATGTTAATGTATACAGATTTGCTGAATACTTAAAGAAATTTACTAGAGATACACAGTTTTTAGTTATTACACATAGAAAAGGAACAATGGAAGCTGCTGATACAGTTTATGGAATTACTATGGAAGAAAAAGGTATTAGTAAATTATTATCAATGAAGTTAAAATAGAAATTTATTAATTAAATTTTAAATAGTTATAAG
>JAZROJ010000087.1:0-29533 GCA_045648625.1 Candidatus Scatovivens sp. | reverse complement strand
CTCAATCTATTGTTTCTCCAAACTGAGTTATTTCAAGAGTTTTATTTTTTTATTTTATTTTAATAAAAATTTATATAACAATTTTATTTTAAAAACTTTTTTATGTTTTTTTACGTTTTTTCATTATGATTTTTATATTTTTTTAATATTTGTAGTATTTTATTGCATTATTTTAATAATATAATTTTATATTTTATTATATTTTTTATATTATAAGAATCATTTTAAGGCGCAATTATTGCGCACTTAAAATTTCTATTGCTTTATTTAATTGAATATCTTCTGTTGCATCTGAAGGCAATTCGACTAAAACATCTGGTTCTATTCCAATTTTGTTTATTTTTATTTCATTTGGTGTGTAATACTCATTTACTGTTAATTTTAATACACTTCCATCAGATAACATATATACATTTTGTATTACACCTTTTCCATATGTTTTTGTTCCTACAATAGTTGCTTCTTTATTGTCTTTTAATGCTCCTACAACAATTTCAGACGCACTTGCAGAGTACTCATTTGCTAGTACTACCATTTCCATGTCTATAAAATTACCTGATGTCGATTTTGTAAATTCTTTTTTACCTTGAGCATCAACTGTAACTAATAAAGTTTTGTCTTTTGGTACAATCATATTTAAAATATCTATTGCTTCATCTACTAAACCACCTGTGTTACTACGTAAATCTAGTATTAATTTTTGTGCACCTTTATTTTTTAATTCTTTATATGCAGCATTAAATTCATCTGCACAACCTTCGTCAAATGTCATTAATTGTATATATCCAATATTGTTTTCTAACATTTTGCTTTCTACGTGATATACTTTTATTGCTTTTCTTTCTACTTCAAAATCTTTATAATTTTCGCCTCTTAAGACTTTTATTTTTACTTTTGAGCCTGGTTCTCCCTTGATTTTGCTTGAAACATCATCCATAGACATTCCAATCACATTTTCTCCGTCTACTTCTACTATTACATCTTCTGCTTGCAAACCTGCTACCTCAGCTGGTGTTCCCTTAATTGGGGAAATCACAATTACATTGCCATTTTTATCTAATGACATATAAATGCCTATTCCTACATAATTACCTAATGCATCTGATTGAAAACTTTTCCAATCTTCTGCATTCATATATTCAGAATATTCATCATCTAATCCATTTACATACCCTTTTAATGTTTCATCTAAAATTTTTTCTTCGTCTATTTCCCCTATATAGTATCTATCTATTATTTCTCTAAAATTTTTAATATTAGTAGCTATTTTTTGAATGTTTTCTGAGCTATCTTTTGAATACGATTGCTTAGAAATACTCACATTATCTCTATCTGCTACAAAATAAAAAGTCAAACCTGATGATACTACTGCAATTAAAATTGCAATAATTATAAAACGACCTATTAATTTATCTTTTTCATAAGAATCCATTTTTCCTCCAAACGAAAAACAATCCTTTTTTTAGAAAAAAGAACTATTTTTCTATTCTATTTAGTTATTTATCGCATGATAAATAAACTTATCAAGCAATTTTTATCCAATTATTTATTTTTTGGAAATTAAAAACATCCTAATTTCCAATTTGTTTTTTGGAAATTAGAACCGTCCCCTTTTCCAATTTTTCCAATAGCTTATTTAAATTTATGGTAAGAAAGATGTCGGATTTGTTCTTTTTCCACCAACGAATACTTCAAAATGTAAGTGCGGTCCTGTTGAATTTCCTGTTGACCCAACAGACATTATTTGTTGTCCTTGTGTTACATAATCTCCTGGTTTTACTAATCTACTTCCAGCTAAACCATGTGCATATAAAGTCATAGTCCCATCTTGATGATCTATGATAATATATTCTCCATAACTTACATATTTTCCCTTACTATTTTTCTTTGCTGTAGATGTAACTACTTTTCCAGATTTTACTGCTACAATTCTTGTTCCGCTACTACATGCAAAATCAACGCCAGTATGGCCTTTATAGCCATAATAGCCTGTTGTAATATTCCTTTTTGTTTTTCCTGGAATTGGGCATATGTATCCTGCAGCACTTGGTATAACTGTTATACCTGTTTGATTGCTATCTTTTGCTAATCTAGCAATTTGTGCTTCTACTTCTTTTTTATGTTCTTCAAATGCTTCTAATTGCTCTTGTAATTCCTTTTCTTCACTATTTAATGTTGTCATTAAATTATTTTTGTCTTTTACAGAGGCATTTAGTGATTTTGTTTTATTTTGTATTTGCTGTTTTGCAGTTTCTACTGTTTCTTTGGATTGCTCTAAAGAATCTTTTTCTAGTTGTATAACATTCTTTGTATCTTCTATATTTTTTAATAATTCTTTATCATACTCGGCAAGTTGAGACACTAAATAATACTTAGATATAAAATCGGCTAATCCTTCTGAGCCTAGTAATATATCTAAATATGATATCGAACCTGATTCATATATTGCTACTAATCTTTTATTAAATACTTTTTGTTGTTCATCAAATTTAGCTTGCAATTCTTGTATTTTTGTTTCATCTTCTGATATTTGAACATTTAATACTGCAAGCTGCGATTCTAATTCACTAATATCGTCTTTGTAAGAATTTATTTGTGTTGTTAAATTATTTATTTGAGTTAGTGTTTTTGTCATTTTACTCTTTACGCCTGCAATTTCAGAGTTTTTCTCTTCTATTTGTTGCTCAATACTACTCATTTCATTATATAAATCTGTTTTGGTGGCCGCAAAAACAACATTTAAACTTGTAAATATAAGTATAAATAGAATAATACTAATATATGCAACCTTTAAGATTTTATTAGTTCGCATTTTTTCCTCCATTTTTTTATTTTTTTATTTCTATTATTCTTCATGTAATTTTTCTTCATTATTTTCATTTTTTATTTTGTTATCTTCAAATTCTACAATAATAGTATTTTCAAGCTCTTC
This sequence comes from Candidatus Scatovivens sp., assembly GCA_045648625.1. Taxonomy (GTDB): domain Bacteria; phylum Bacillota; class Clostridia; order TANB77; family CAG-508; genus Scatovivens. The sequence continues at coordinate 26,601 of JAZROJ010000087.1, read as the reverse complement.
TGTTTGCTCTTCTATAATTTCTCCATAAGATGTTATATAATATAGTGGATCTACATATTCCCCATTAATTCTTACTTCAAAATGAGCGTGTGGTCCTGTTGAATATCCTGTTGACCCAACTTTTAATATTGGTGTTCCTTGAAATACTATATCTCCTACATCTACTAAAATTTCAGAGCCATGAGCATAAAGAGTACTTACTCCTCCTCCATGATTTATTATAACCATTCTTCCATAAGCAGTACTTTCTCCAGAATAAATTACAATTCCATCATTTGCTGCAATAAAATCTGCTCCCAAAGGAGCTCCTATATCTGTTCCTGTGTGCAATTTGTATATGCCTGTTATTGGATGTGTTCTCATACCAAATTGTGATGTTATTCTTGTATATCCTGGAACTGGCCAAGACATCACTCCTCCAACATATTCCTCACTTACATTTGCTATTGCTAATAATCTTATTTCTGTTTCTATAGCTTGCACTTGTGCTTGATATTCTTGTACCATTTGTTGCAAAGTTAATTCTTCTGCTGTTAAGTCTCTTACTTTTTTATCTTTTATTTTCGTCATATTAGATATTGCTATGGTTTCTTTTTCTATTGTTTCTCTTGAGGCTGATAAAATACCTTTTTTCATATCTAAATTTTCTTTTATTTTTTTATTATATAATTTTTCTGCTTCTACTGTTTCTAATAGTTTTTTATCTGATTCTGCAATTTCAGAAATAATATACCAGTTAGATACAAATTCTGTAATACCTTTAGAGTTTAACAACACATCTAAATATGTTGTTTCACCTTTTTCATACATAGATACTAATCTTTTTTCTAATAATTTTTTTTGTTTTTCATATCTTTTGTTAGACTTTTCTAGCTCTTTTTCAGCTCTTTCTATATACTCTAACAATTCTTTTTCTTGTGCCATTAATGTATCTATTTCTAACTGTTTATCATATATTTTTTGCGTAAGTTCTGCTACTTCTAATACTACTTGAGATAATTCTTCTTGTATAAATTGTATTTGAGAATTTGATTCTTCTATTTCATTTTCTAGTTCTATTTTTTCAATTCTTAAAGTGTCTAAATCTTTTTTAGGATTTTCTTCATTATTTTCTTCTTCAAAATTTTCGTTATTATATATATTTTCTTCTTGAGGATTATCTTCTAATACATTTTCTTGCTCATGACTAAATTCTGCAAAAACATAAGAACATGATAAACAAAGCATTACTAAAATTATAAAATTAACTTTAATAAACTTTTTCATCAAGCATAAAACGTCCTTTATCTTATTTAGGTTTTGTGGAATTTACCTATAACCCTATACATCTAAATATTTTTTCATAGATATTGAACTTCCTAACATACCAACTCCAATTCCTAAAGCTGCATACACAATAGTAATTGGTTTTGCTAAATCAGCAAATTGCAATAATAATATATTCATTTTTTGTAGAACAACTGATGATTGTATTTCTTGAACTACAAAATCATATCCAAATCCAACTATTAGTAAAGTTATAAATGCCGCAATAATCCCTATAATTATACCTTCTACCATAAATGGCCATCTTATAAAACTATTTGTTGCTCCTACATATTTCATTATAGAAATTTCTTTTCTTCTTGCATGAACTGTTAATTTGATTGTGTTTGATATTATTGTTACAGAAATTATTAATAAAATACCAAAAATAATTGCTATTGTTATTCTAACAGCTTTTGCAATTTTTATTAGTGCTTCAATTGTTTGGTCACTAGTTTCTATATTTTTTACTATTGTTGGTTCTGTTACTTCATATTCGCCTAATATTGCTGCTATTTCTTCATCTACTGCTTCTTCTTCTAAAAGCTTTTTACCTATTTCTTCTATTTTTTCTTCAATTTCTTCACTTTTTTCAAGGTCTGTAAGTGTTACTTCAAAAGATGCTGGAAAAATATTATTCTCTGCATTCATTCCTTCTGTTGCATCTTTATAATCTTTCATACTCTCTCTAAAAGATTCTAAAGCTTGCTCTTTTGTTTTATATTTAACTGTATTTACTCCATCTAAAGCTTTTATTTGTTTTTCCATTTCATTTTTTTGCTCTGTTGTTGTAAAATCAAATATAAAAACACTCATTCCTTGTTGTCTTTGAACTTGCTCTAATACAGCATTAATGTTTTCTCCTATTGCAAAAAATATACCAAATAAAAACATTGCACATATCATTGTAACTATTGATATTGCTGAAGATTTTTTATTTTTAAATATATTGCTAAAACCTTCACTTATGGAATATCCTAAACTACTATATTTCACTACTATACCCACCTTTTTTATCATCTCTTATTATTATGCCTTTATCTATTTGTATAACTCTTTTCTTCATTTTATCTACTATGTCTTTTGCATGTGTTGCCATTACTACAGTTGTTCCTCTAGCATTAATATCATTTAATAAATTCATTATTTCCCATGCTGTATCTGGATCTAAATTTCCTGTAGGTTCGTCTGCTATAATCATTGAAGGGTTATTTACTAAAGCCCTTGCTAATGCTACTCTTTGTTGCTCTCCTCCTGATAATTCGTTTGGATACATTTTTGCTTTATCACTTAAACCAACTAAAGATAATACCATTGGTACTTGTCTTCTTATATGTTTTGGTGTTGCTTTTACTATGTACATTGCAAATGCAACATTTTCATATACTGTTTTGTCTGGTAATAATCTAAAGTCTTGAAAAACCACTCCCATACTTCTTCTTAAATATGGTACTCTTTTAGGTTTTAAAAATGTTATATCTTTACTGTTTATAATTATATTTCCACGTGTTGCTTCTTCTTCTTTTAATATTAATTTTATTAAAGTCGATTTTCCAGAACCTGATGAGCCTACTAAGAATGCAAACTCTCCTTTTTCTATTGTAAATGTCGCGTTGTGAACTGCTTCTGTTCCTGTGCTATATATTTTACTTACATTTTTAAACTCTATCATTTATGTTTCTCTTATCCTTATTTAAAATTTAGGTTTTAAAGCTTGCCCTATAAACTTTCTTTAAATCTTTTTATACTCCTACATCATAACAATAATAAAAAAAAAAAGCAATACACTATTTTTACATTTTTTGCTTTTTTTTCCTGCTTTTTTTCATTTTATTTTATTTTTCTCTTTTTATCTCATTTTTGAAAATTTTTAAGTATACTTAATTACATGATGGTATTCCTTTTGAAATAAAAAAACAAAATTTAATAAAGAAACTATACAAGCTATTAAAGACACAAAAGAACGGAAAATAATAACTATAATAGAAAAAATAAACTCTCTTTTTCTATTATAGTTATTATTTTTTTTAATGTTTTATACTAATTTTTAACTTCCCTACATATTTCCTCTGCTGTAAGCTCGAAATATTTTAATAAATCTGATGCTTTACCAGATTTTCCAAAACAATCTTTTATACCAAGTCTTGTTAATTTTGCAGGAGCTTCTTCTACTAGCACTTCTGCAATCGCAGAACCTAGCCCACCTATTATATTGTGTTCTTCAATAGAAATCAATTTTTTAGTTTCTTGTGCACATTTTATAATAGTGTTTTTATCTAAAGGCTTGATAGTATGGATATCAACTACTCTTACATCTATATTTTCTTGTTTTAAAATTTCTTGTGCCTTTAAAGCTTCTGCTACCATCATACCTGTAACAAAAATAGTTGCATCTGTTCCATTTCCATGCTGAACTGCTTTTCCAATTTCAAAACTATAATTTTCTTCATAAATAAGAGGTGTGCTAGCTCTTCCAAGTCTTACATAAGTTGGTCCATTTATTTTTGAGATTTCTTCTATCATCCATTTTGTTTGATTTTCATCTGATGGGCTTAATACTACCATATTAGGCAAGCTTCTCATTAAAGCTATATCTTCTAGCATTTGATGTGTTGCTCCATCTTCTCCAACTGTAATACCTGCATGTGTTGCACAGATTTTTACATTTAAATTTGGATAACATATACTATTTCTAATTTGATCATAAGCTCTTCCTGCTGCAAAAACAGCAAATGTACTTACATATGGTATTTTACCACATGTTGAAAATCCTGCTGCTGTAGATAACATATCTTGTTCTGCAATTCCCATATTAAAAAATCTTTCCGGAAATTCTTTTGCAAACATATTTGTTTTAGTAGCTCCAGATAAATCTGCATCTAATACTACAACATCTTTATTTTTATTTCCAAGCTCTTTTAAAGCTTCTCCATAACTTTCACGAGTTGCTTTTTTATTATTTATATCCATTTTTACTCTCCTTCAAAAGTTTTACCAAAACTTTTTCTATAATTTTTGAATTTAATTTCTGTATAACATTTTCTTAAAATTAATTTTCAAAAATTGATAAATCTTCTAAAGCTTTTTTGTATTGTTCTTCATTTGGTGCTTTTCCATGCCAAGCCACATTATCTTCCATAAAAGATACGCCTTTTCCTTTTTTGGTTTTTGCAATAATTGCTGTTGGTTTTTCTTTTATTCTTTTTGCTTCTTCAAAAGCATTTTTTATTTCTTCAAAATTATGTCCATCTATTATAATAGTATGAAAACCAAAAGCTTCAAATTTTTTATCTATTGGATATGGATTCATAACTTCATTTACTTTTCCGTCTATTTGTAAATTGTTATTATCTACTATTACACATACATTATCTAATTTGTAATGGCTTGAAGTCATTGCTGCTTCCCAAATTTGACCTTCTTCAATTTCACCGTCACCACAAATGCAATATACTCTATAATCTTTTTTATCTAATTTTGCTGCTAATGCCATTCCATTTGCTACAGATAATCCTTGACCTAAAGAACCTGAAGTCATATCTACTCCTGGTACTTTTTTCATATCTGGGTGTCCTTGAAGATAACTGTCTATTTTTCTAAAACCTTTTATATCTTCTTTTGGAATTATTCCTTTTTCTGCCAAAGCTCCATATAATGCTGGTGAACAATGACCTTTTGATAAAACCACTCTATCTCTTTCTTCTAGATTTTCAATTGAATAATTTAATTCTGAAAAATATAAAAAAGCCATGATATCAGCAATAGAAAGGGCTCCTCCAGGATGACCTGAAGAAGCGCTATATACCATTTCTATTATATTTTTTCTGATATTTAAGGCTTTCTCTTTTAATTCTATAATTGAAATTTCTTGATTACTCATGTATTAAATTCCTTTCTTTTGTAAGGCTTTTATTGTGAATTTATAATATTACTATTTTGCCTAATTTTGAAACTTTTAAACTAGAATGGAAATACTCCAAATAAATATTTCTTTGGTAAATGCCATAGAACAATAGCTCCTCCTATTGCATACCCCCACCAAGGAATTGCTGCTAAAAATACTCTCATCCAACTTAATGCATTTCCTCCTGCTGTTTTTACATTTTCCCAACTGAATAGTTCTGTAAGTTTTACTCCAAATATTTTTAGATTACTTAAATCCATTCCAAATACGTTAGTTAAATCTATCTCCCAGCCTAATATATTAATTATATTAGTTTTATCCGGTGCTTCTGATACTAAAGATATATTGTAAGAGGCAATTTCATTAGCTTTAAATTTTACTTGATATTCTTTTTCTTCTTGTGATTTAAAATCTAATATTTCTACATATTTTGTTGCTGCTAATAATTTTTGTTTGCTATATAAATCTATTTTCGCATAACAATTTACTGTGCTTTTTGATTCATTTTTTAACTTAAAACTCATATATCCATTTACATTACAAGCTTTTGCATTTAATTCTGTAATTTGCATTCCTGCATAAGCTCCTGTATTTGTTCTTCCTTCTATTTCATCATACATTCCTAATAAAAGTCCATCTTCTAACACATATGATAAAAACATAAACCCTACTATTACTAATGCATAAATAAGAAAAGTTCTCATTCTTTTCATAATTTAAAATTCCCCTTTAATTACTATTTTTCAACATACTTATTATACATCAGACAACAAGTTTTGTAAAGCTTTTTAACGTTTTGAGAGATTTTTAAATAAAAATATTGTTTTAAAAATGTAACTTCCCTTACAAATTGCATTTAACTTTTTAGTGAAGTTATATTTCTAATTTAATTTCTTTTTCTAGATATAAAGAATATATATATACTTCTTTTACTTTTTTGTTTGTTCCCTCTTCTAAAGCTTTTTTGTATAAATTTAATTGTTTTTCATATTTTTTTACAAGTTCTTGCTCTTTTTCGGCAAAATCTGTTTTATAATCAACTAATATAATTTCATCTTTTTCATTTATTGCATATAAGTCTATAATACCTTGTACTAGTATTTCTTGGTCTTTTGCTTCTTCTAAAAGTTCTTTAGCAGATAATTTCATACAAAATGGTTTTTCTTTTTCTATTTGAATCCCTTTTTTTATTTTGTTTGCTAATCCTGATTTTAAAAAGTTTTCTATTTTTGAAATTTTTATAAATTTTGCTTCTTCTAAAGTTATAATTTTTTTAGAAACCAACTTCTCTTTTAGTTCTTCTAATTTTTCTCTAGTATATTCTTCGTTCCAAGAAATCTTTTGTAAAAATAGATGCATCAATGTTCCTTTTCTACTTCCAGAAATTTCTTCTGATTTTTTCATAAATTCAGGAACTATATTTTCTATTCCTACTTTATTATTTGAATTTTGACTTCTTTCTAGACTTTCTTTAACTCTAATATCTTGATTGATATTTTCATTTTTGCCAATATTAATATTTAATTTTTCTTTTATATCTTCGAAATCTGGTGTTTCTTCTGTTTTATGTTGTTTTATTTTACTTACTGTACTTTTTATAGGTAATTTTGTTTTTATTAAATTAGGATATTCCCAATTTAATTTTTTTTCAATTTCTGTAAAATCGCATTTTTCTTCAAAATCAAATTCTCTTATTTCTATTTCTTTAACATCTTCTTTTTTCAAAATATCTGTTTTTTTATGTTCAAAAACAGTTATCTCTTTATCCATATCTTTTGATAATAATACAAGCTCTATCCAATCTAAATATGAAATATATTTTTTCATTAATATTGGATTTAATTTGTTATTTTTTAGCTGATACATTTTTAATATTTGTTTTTTCTTTTCTATTTCTTTTTGATATTTATTTGATACTCCTGTAATAAAAAGTTTTTCTTTTGCTCTTGTTAAAGCAACATATAAAACTCTCATTTCTTCTGAAATAGCTTCTTCTTTTGATATTATTTTAATAGCTTCTCTAGCTGTTGTAGAATATTCTATTCTTCTATCATAATTTATGTATTTAGGCCCTATTCCAAGCGTTTGATGTAATAACATATTTGAATTTAAATCCATTAAATTTATTCTTTTTGAAGAATTTGATAAAAATACAATAGGAAATTCTAACCCTTTACTTTTATGGATACTCATAATTCTAACTACATCTTCATTTTCTCCAATAATTTTTGCTGCAGACATATCACTATTTCCTAATTTTAATTTTTCTATAAATTTAATAAAATTAAATAATCCTTTAAAACTGCTTTTTTCATATTCTTTTGCCCTTTCAAAAAGCATTTTTAAATTTGCTTGTCTTAAAGCTCCATTTGGCATAAGCCCTACATAATTATAAAATCCTGTTTCTATATAAATTTTCCAAATTAATTCTGCTAAACTTAAATAATCACTTTCTTGTCTCCATTTTTCTATTTTATCTAAAAATTCGGAAACCTTTTCTTGCAAATTTCCTTTTAACTTTTCTTTAGCATCTATTAAACTTTGATAATATGATTCTTGTTTATTACATAATCTAATTTCTAATAATTCATTATCTGTAAATTTTCCTATTTCAGATCTTAAAACAGATACAAGTGGAATATCATTTATTGGATTATCTAATATCTTTAATAAGTTTATAATTGTTTGAATTTCTATAGTATCTAAATATGCATTAGAGCAATCTGAAAAAACTGGTATGTTTTTGCTTAAAAGCTCTTTTTCATATATACTAGATATTTTTGATGGTGACCTTAATAATATTACAATATCTTTATATGTCACATTTCTATATCCTAATTTTTTATCTTTTATTTGTACTTTACTTTCTAATAATTCTTGTATTTTTTTTGCTACAAATTTTGCTTCTATTTCATCTTTTTCAAGCTGTTTCAAATCTTCTATGTCTTCTTCTACATTTGTTTCATTATTTTTTTCAAAGTTAGAATTATAGCCTATATTATCCACATTTTCTACATAATCTGTGGTATCTGTTTCACAATTTATAATATGCAATTCTGCATTTCCAAGCCCATTTGCAATATCTTCATAATCTGCTTTAAAATTTAAAAACTCCTCTTCTGTATAATCAATATCTCCAAGTTCTTTGCTCATAATACTTTCAAAAATAATGTTTGTAAGATTTAATACATTTTTTCTACTTCTAAAATTTTTAAAAAGCTGTATTTTTAAACCTTTGTCGTTTCCTTCTAAACTAAAATTTTCATATTTATTTATAAATAAATCAGGACATGCTTGTCTAAATTTATAAATACTTTGTTTTACATCCCCAACCATGAACATATTGTTTCCACGAGATATAGTAGATAAAATATATTCTTGAACTTCATTACTATCTTGATATTCATCTATTGCAATTTCTACAAATTTCTCTCTATATTTTTTTGCTACTTCTGTTGGTACATAATTTCCATATTCATCTTTTTTTACTAAAATTTGTAAAGCATAATGTTCTATATCATGAAAATCAATAATATTTCTTTCTTTTTTTCTTTCTTTAAATAAATCTTCAAATTCAAATATTACTTGTTTTAATATTCTCAAAATATCATACATTTCATAAAGATCTTGATATGCTTCTTTTGAATTATAAATAACAAAATTTGATATTAATCCCATTACTTTCTTTTTTACACTGTCTCTAGTTTCTCTTGCTTCATTTTTTACTTCCATATCTATCTTGTTATCTCTAGGCCATGATTTAAATTTCATAATTTGAATAAAATCATATAAATTATCCCAGCTATTTTTACTAATATCATAAGCTTCTTTTAAAATATCTATATCTGAACAAATAGTAGCGCTATATTTTTCAAGCTCCGGATATACTTCTATCTTATTTCTGATAAGCTTTAAACTATTTATCCCGTCTATTAATTCTTCACCTATTTTTTTAAGTAAAATTTTTCCCCATATACTATCTGAAAAATCTTTTTCTTCTCCTGCATTTTTAAACATTTTAAGCTTTTCTTCTAACCAATCTTTTGGAAATGGTGCACTTTGAATAAAATCATAAATTTTTAAAACTAGTTCTTTTAAAGGCTCATCTCCTCTGTATCCTGTATATGTATCTACTAATTTTGCAAATTCAGAATCTTCATTTTCATAAAATTTTTCAAATAATTCTTCTAAAACTTCTTGTTTAAGAAGCTCTATTTCTTCTTCACTTCCTATACGAAAATTTGCTGATAAGTCAATTTCAAAAAAATTATTTTTTATTACATCTAAACAAAATGAATGTATTGTGCAAATATTAGATTTTCCTAATAAAATAATTTGCTTTTGCAGATTTTCATTTTCTGGTTCTTCATCTATTTTTTTATATATTGCTTCTAATACTCTTTCTCTCATCTCAGATGCAGCTGCATTTGTAAATGTAACTACTAATAATTTATCAATATCAATTTCATATTTTAAAATTTTTTGAATAATTCGCTCAACTAAAACTGCTGTTTTTCCACTTCCAGCAGCTGCAGCAACTAATATATTATTATCTTTTTTATATATTGCATTTTCTTGTTCTTCAGTCCATTTCATATTTTAAAACTTTCCTTTATTCTAAAATTTATTATAGTATATATTTTTATTTGCCTTTTTTCAATACAAAAAGAGTTAATTTCGTAAACTATTTCTACAAAATTAACTCTTCTTTTTTATGGAGATAATACTCCACTATTTTCTTTTATAATAACTTCTTCTTTTTCACATACACTACATTTTTTATAATATGTGCCATCATCTTTTTGCTGTTCTTCGCCATAAGAGTGTTCTGCTAAAAGTAGTGCTTGCTCATTTATTTTTTCACCACAAGAGCATTCTTCCCATTTTTTTCCTGCTACTTTACAAGTTGATGGTGTTTCTTTTTTATCATAAACATGTGTGTGACCAACACCATTTATAATTTCATTTCCTATTTCGTTTTTAGTTGTATTTCCTATTGTATTTGTTGTATTTGTTGTATTAGTTACATTATTTGCATTTTGTTCATCATTTATTTTTGGTATTTCTTCAGTTTCTTTTTTCTCACAAACACTACAAATTCTAACCTTTAAACCTTCCTCTTCTTCTGTTGCTATTTTTTCAATTTCCCATTTTCCATATTCATGACCTAAGGCTTCTAATACAACTTTTTTAGATTCTGAACAAGATGCACATCTAATGTATTTTACTCCCGCCACATCACAAGTTGCAGGTTTTGAATCATTTGTTTTTATAACTGTTCCATTTTCAAAATCATGTGTGTGTTTTGGTTCTGCCACAGCTCCATATCTAAAATATGCGATATTCATATCTACTCTTCCTGTAATACCATTTACTGTACCATTACTTGTATATTGCCACATTTGATAACTACCTGTGTAATTTGTTGTAGCTGTATAATGTGCTAACCAAAATTTATAACCAGATAATCTAGATTTATTAAATTTACTTGTTATATCATTTTTACTTGCATACATCATTGGTGTATAACCCGCATTTTTTATATAATCTAAAAATGCTATTGCATTTGAAGTAGCTTGCTCCCCTGTAATTCCACTACATCTATATCTTCCAAAATCTTCAAAATCATATACTACTGGATATGTAATTCTATAACTTTGAATTGCATTTACTACCCATGCTGCTTCTTCTAAAGCTTCTGTTTCATTTATTGCACAAGAATAAAAATAGATTCCTACTTTTATTCCATTATTTACTGCTCCATTTACATTTGTTTTAAAATAGGCATCTTCGTAAATATCTCCTGCTGTTTGACCTCTAAAACCGCAACGTATCATAGCAAATTCAATTCCACTTTTCTTTACTGCTGCCCAATCTATTTTTCCTTGATGTTTTGATATATCAATCCCTACTGATTGTCCATCATTTTCAAATTTATCAACCGCATCTGCTGCAGACATTTGCTCTCCTCCTGTTTTTTGAGATTGAGAATCTTCTGCTTCATTTACTGCTGCAACTTTTGATTTTGGTATTTTAATTTCTTTATCTTTATATTTTACTATTTTTGCTTCTTTTTTCTCTTCTTTTTCTTCTGCTATAGGCTCTTCTGCAACTATTATTACTTCTTCTGGTATTTGCTCTATTATATCTTCTGGTATTTTGGGGTTTTCATTTTGAACTTGAGATACTGTTAAAACAGTATCTTCATTGTTCATTATTATATATGTTGCTAAACATATACCTGAAACTGTAACAACTGCTGTAAAAACAATCAATATTTTTAATCCAATAGAAAGAGCTTTAAAACTATCAAAAATTTTTTTCATTAAATTTCCTCTCATTTTAAAAAGTAATCTTTAAACTTTAATTATTTTATATAACTTAGTTTACGTTTCTTGCTTTTTTATTATATAAATACATTTATTTCTTTTTGTATTATATAAATAAATTTATTTTTCTTCACCATCTAACTCTTTTTCTATTTCTTTTTTGTGTGCTAGTTCTTCTTTTTCAGGTTCTATTATTATTTCATTAATAGCTTTCGAAAATGGCTCTATCCCTTTTTTATATGCTTTTCCTATTTGTTCTAAAAAACTTCCCATATCTTACCCCTTTATACTAGATAATTCATTATTTTTAAAATTTTCTATTCTTTGGTTTAAAGGTGCTATTACTGTGTTTTCAACCACTTTTGCAGTATTAAATCTGCTAACAAAAAATCGAGTAATATTTTTGAACATTTTTGGTTTCTTTATTGTAGTAACAGCTATATGCTTTTCTCCTATTTCCATTGCTTCATATAAAGCTTGTTTTTTTCTTTCGTTAATTCTTTTGATTTCTTCATCAATTAATCTTACTTCTTTTTCTACTTTCTCTATAAATATTTTGTTTGATTTTTCTTCTTCTTTTGTTTTTTCTACTTTATTTACAAGGTCTACTTCTAATTCTAGTTCAACATCTTTTCCATCTTGCATATTTTGCAATAACCTTACATCTAATTCCTGTTTTTCTTCTTTTTTGTTTCTTATTTTATCAAAAACCTTTTTTAAAGTTGATGACACACTTTTCTTTACTTCGTCATTATCTTTTTCTTTTTGCTTTTTTTCTAAATTTCTATGTAAATATTCTTCATTAATTAAGCTTCCTACTAAACTTGCTTCTAGCTCTACTTTTCTAATTATTAATTGTTCTATTTTTCCATCATAAAATTCGCTTAATTCTTTTAAAGATTTTTCATATTCTGTCATAGCTTTTACAATAGATTCTTTTGTCGCATCATAATTTTTAGAACCTTCTTTAAATTTAGGGTTAATATCATATATACTTATTCTTATAGCATTCATTTGAGCATCCACTTTTTCTTTTATTGTGTCAGAAGAAATTTTATCTGTATAAGCTCTACTTATAATTGCATTTGTTTTAACTCTGTTTTCAGATTCTTGATACAATTTTTTTAATGCTAAATTTATGTTTTGTTCGTTTTCCAAAACGGCACCCCCTAAATTAAAATCCTTTTAATAAACTATTTTTTTAACATTTTTTTTACTTCTTGAAAACTTTTCTTTTTCTCATCTTCTATTTGAGTTAAAAGTTCTTTTAGTTCTTCAGTTTTCATATAATCTAAATTATAAATTTTATTTTTATAAACTACTGTTCCTAAATTCATAGGGGCTCCTCCTATAAAATTATATTATATTTATATATTCAAACCATTTTTTTGTCAATGACTTTTTAATATTCGATAGAATTTGTTTTTCTTCCATTTGTTTTTATTCTATACATTTGATACATTTGAGTTTCATCTTTGCTACTATCTAAATAATACATTGTTCCGTCCACTATATTTATTTTTGGTTTCGGAGCTGTTACAGAAACAATTGCTTTAGATGTTTTTCCATTTAAATCTGAACTACAAATTTGTCCATTTATTTCATCAAAAAAATAAATTTTTTTATTTGTTATATTGTACATCTCATTATTTACAAAAGTTGATACTACTTTTTTTGATGTTCCATCTTTTTTTATTTTGCATAATGCATTTTCTTCAGAATCATAAAAATAAATCCACTCTTTTAATATTTGAATTTTTTTAATGCTTCCAGTAGTTGTAAGTAATTTCATGTTTATTCCTGTTGTTGATACAGAAGATAGTGTGTTTGAATTATCTGTAAAATAAATAGTATCTTTATCTACAACAAAATCTTGAATACTTGCTTTTAATATTTGAGTTTCTTCACCAGTTTCTATGTTTATTTTAACAATTCCACTTATGTCTCTATTGGTTGCATAATATATATATCCATCTTGAACATAAATTTTACTTATTACTGTAGATATTGTTTTTATTTTTTTTAGATTATCTCCATTTGTTTTAACAGATTTGATATCAATTGTATTAATATCTGAAATTGTTAAGTAATAAATTGTATCTCCTACAACATTCATAGAATATGCTGTCTCATCTGTTATTTGATATTCTTTTCCACTTTTTACTTTAATAATCCCATTTTCATATTTGTTATAAAAAACAACATTATCTTGTTTGATAGCAAGTCCCATATTTGCATAATTTCCAACAGACATTTCTTCTGAACATACCCATATTAATTGCACAATTCCAGCTATAACTGGTAATAACATAAGAGTAATTGCAATTAAAAGTACTAATTTTTTATTTACTTTTCTTTTTTCTTTTGCTTCCATTTTTTCTATATTCCTTCCAAAATATTATGCGTCTGTTAAATTAAAGTTTTCGTCTATTTTAAATTTTACTCCATCTATATTTATGTTAGCAACATTATCTATTATAAATACACCAACCATGTGTCCTTCTATTTGCAAGTTTTGTAAATTTTGTATAGTATACTCTTCACCATTCATTTGAGCTTCACCCATTTGTAAAGAAACAGTATTAATTAATAAATTTCTAAGTTCATCCCTGTTTACATTATTTTCTGTTATATCTGGTGCTTGTGTATTAATATTTATAAAATTTAAATTTTGAAGTTTTTCCATATATACTTTTAAAATTTGATTTCTTATAGCTTCTATATTTAAATTTAAATCTTCATCACTTAAAATATCTAAAAATAAACAATTTTCATCTGTTAAATATTCTATATCTGAAATTTTATCGAAATTTATTTTACTTTTAATATTTGCACTTACTTCACCATCATTGTTTGAATAAGTTAATATTATATCATTACTTATTGTTTTAGAACTTTTTGTTCCCTTAGTAGTAATATTTACATGGATTTTTTTGTTTATTTCTTTATCTTCTATAATATTACATACAGCTTTTATTGTTGTACTTGCTGTGTTTTGCAATTTGTATAATTCTAATTTTATACCATTTGTTTTAGGTATTATTGAAACAGAATCTTCAACAATAGTGTTTTCTAAAGCAGAATATACTGTTACATCGTTTTGTTGTTGATTTTTCTTTTCGTATAAATATGTTATTGCAACATTTTTTTCGTTATCTGCTATTGGATTAAATTCAATATCTATTGTATCTTTGTTTGGCAATGTGACACTTATTTTTTCAGTAGCAAATTCACTTACATATACTGTTATTTCAAGACCATTTTCATAATCTTTTATATCTTCTATTTTTTTATCAATTTTTTCTTGAATTTCTTTTATATCATCGCTATTTGTTACCAGTTTTTCTAATAGCTCTGTATCATTTCTTAATTTTGTTAATAAACCTTCAAAAATTAAAGCAAACTCATCTTTTGATAAAATTAATTTGTATGCATTAACAGTTAATTCCTCAGAACCTTGTTTTACTAATGATATTTGATTTTCATAACTTGTAAATTTTTCTTCTGCTAATTGTGGAATCAAAAAATTAGCATATTCTTCTAGTTTTGCTTTTTTCGTTTGTTCATCTAATAAATTTATTTTTTTATTTTCTAAATTATCTTTTAATTCGTTATACTTATTTAGAAATTCTGATGATACTCCAAATTTTTCAAAAAAGACATTAGCATTTTCTTTATAAATTCCTAAATACTTATTTACAATTTCATCAGACATAATTGCGATTTTATCTTTTTCGTCAAGAAGTTTTAAATTTAACAGTTTATTATCTGAATAAAATAAATTTAATTCATTATAAAGTTTTTCTTCTTCTTTATTTCTAACAGTTGTCGAATTTAATAAAAATCTGCTTAAATCTACACTATTTTCAATTTCTTCAATTTCCATTGCATTTGAAACTGTTACTTCATTATCCATTTGAAAATTTTTTTCAGATATCTTTTTTATTATTGCTTCATATATCTCATTTTCTATAAAAAATTTGAATTCCGCATTAGAAATACCTTTTAAAAACAATTCCTTATTAGTTTCTTTATTTATATTTATATAATATGTGTATGCTCCAAATGCTAAACTAGCTAATATTATAAAAAACATAAAAACAACCAAAAACGGTTTGCCTTGTTTACTGTTTTTATTATAATCTTTATCTATTATAATATCTTCTATAGAATTATTCATTTTCATCCCTCTTTCTTTACATATTATATATATAATTAGGAAAAATAACAACATTTTCTTATTAAAAAATGCAATATTTTATTTGTAAAAATATTGCATTTTTCTAATATTTTATTATTTGATTTATCAAAAATTAATATGTTTATAATTCAAAAATATTTGCCTTTAAAATCATTTGTGAAATCTTACTTTTTTCATTAAAAGGTATTTCCCATCTACTTCCAGCAACCGATTTTCCAATAATATATTCTTTTTTCGGAGAGCCTAATGTTTTATTTAACTTTCTTTGTAAATCAACTTTATTAGTATATAAAGAAATTACTTGTTCATTGTATAAAACATTTATTGTTGTTTCCTCTTCTGTTTTATTTGGTTCTTTGTATCTTTTTTCCATATGATTCTCCTACTTTTTTATTTCCTCCTTGATTATCTTTTGTAACTTTTATAGTATATTATCACACATTTTTTATAAATTCTAGTTTTTTTATTTAAAACTTAGCTTTTTTACAAATTATAAGATTTATTAAGAAAATTCTTATTTCCTTGATTTTTATAAACAATTATAGTAAACTGTTATTGAAATCAAATTTATAAAAGGAATAAAATATGTTAAAAAAATTATTTATCAAAAATTATACTAACACAAATGATCCCGAGGTTAGAAATAATTATGGAAAAGTAGCAGGAATATTTGGAATTGTTTCTAACTTAATTTTAGGAATTATAAAATTAATTATTGGCTCAATATCTAATAGTATTAGTATTATGGCTGATGCTGTAAATAATATTTCAGATACAGCTTCTTCAATTCTTACAATTATAGGATTCAAATTAGCTAATAAAAAGCCAGATAAAAAGCATCCTTATGGATATGCTCGTTATGAGTATGTTTCTGGTTTTGTAATATCTCTTTTTATGCTTATTATGGGTGTTTTATTTGCTAAAGAATCTATTACTAAAATAATACATCCAGAAGAACTAATAATAAATAAAGTTACTTACATTATTTTGATATTAGCAATTTTAGGAAAAGGCTTACAAATGCTAGTATATTTAGATTTTTCTAAAGCAATTAATTCCAACACATTAAAAGCAAATGCTATAGATACAAGAAATGATATAATTTCAACTACAGCAATTTTAATCTCTATGATTATTATGGGAATTTCTAATATTAATATAGATGCATATTTAGGGCTTGCAGTATCTGGATTTGCAATCTATAGCGCTATTGGTGCAATAAAAGAAGTTTTAGAGCCTATTATAGGAATAGTTCCAACAGAAGAACAAGTTAATGAAATTAAAGAAAAGATATTATCTTATGAATATGTTGAAGGGGTTCATGATTTAGTTATTCATAATTATGGAGTTCACAATGATTTTGTAACTGTACATGTAGAAATAAATTCAAATATGGAAATTATTAAAGCACACGATTTAATGGATAATATAGAAAAAGATTTTAAAGATGAATTAGGTATAGATTTAACAATACATATGGATCCCATAGTTGTTGGTAATTCTAAAGTAGATAACCTTCAAAAACAAGTTATAGAAACTTTAAAAAAGTTAGATACTGATTTAAAAATACATGATTTTAGAATAGTTGAAGGAATTACTCATACTAATATTTTATTTGATTGCGTAGTTCCTCATGAGAAAAACCACACATTAGAGGATATAGTAAAACACTTAGAAAAATTTATAGTTCCAGAAAAAGAACTTTATTATTATGTAATAGAAATTGATAGACCATTTTGTTAAAAATAAATTTAGGAGGATTTTAATATGACACAAGAAGATTTAATTTTTATAGAAACTGATTTAGTATTTGTTATAAATGCTTTTTTAGAAGGATTAGAATCTCCTAAAAGAGAACAATACATAAGAAATTACATTTTGGATTTTTGTCTAAAACACAATTTATCTATTGATGAAACTTTAGAAAAATTAAATCCATTATTACAATATAATTTCAAAGTAAAAAAAGATATTATTGTTCCTAATGAGAAAGAAGAACAATCTGCTTTAATAGAAAAAAACTTTTTTAAATATGCTACTAATAATAATGCTATAGGAAAAGAAAAAGAAATTCAAACTCTTCTTAATAATTTTTGTAATATCACAGGAATTGATTCTGATTTTGCTTCATCAGTATATACAAAGAAAATAGATTCTATTAAAGATTTTTTAGAAAACAATATATATGACTATATTATGGATTTTATCAAAGAACTTGATAATCCTCAGCAAAAATTAAAAGATTTTATAACAGAAGTTTCTCAAATTCTTGAAGTTCCTTCTGATTTTATAGTTTCTTTATTAAAAAGCAAATATATGGAAGAAAATTCAAAAAACACTTCATCTACTCCATCTTCCAAACAACAAAATACAACTTCTTTCCCAACTGATGTAGATGATGATGGAAGATAAAAAATATAAATGGTACTTATATGATATTCATTCTATAAAAATTTTATAGAGTATATCTTATAAGTACCATTTTTTCAATTTATAAATTATTTTCTTTTAAAAAAATTCTCAAATAAATTATTATCTATTTTCCAAAATCTCCATAAAATAAATTTATGATTTGTTACTCAAAATCTCTAATAAATTTATTATCTAAAATCTTTTATTCTTTCTTTAAAATCATTGAAATCAATAAGTTTCCATGACCAATTTTTTTCGTTATCTACTCCAGGCAAATTTAATCTTGCACTATCATCTAAACCTAAAATATCTTGAGCAGTTATTATTGCCATTTTAGCTTTGCATTTAGAGCAATATTGCATAATACCTATATTAACATTAATATCATAACATTCATTTCTTCTTAAAAACTCTTTTAATCTTTCCCTATACTCATCATTTAAAGTTTTATACCAACCATGAATAGTTTGGCAATCATGATTACCTGGAAATACTAAAACATTTTCAGAATCATTATCTTTGTCATAAAAATAATTTAAATCTATTGTAAATTGTAATATTTTTTGTCTTGTAAAACCATAGTGATTTCTTAATTTAATCGTTTCTTCTCTAATATCACCTAAATCTTCGATTATTAGTCTATCTATTTTTATATCTTCATTTTTAAGTAATTCATCAAAAAAAGCATAACTTACACCATCTGAATAAAAACCTTCTTTTCCTGATTTTCCAATAGGTATTTTAAAAAATGAATCATATCCTCTAAAATAATCAACTCTAATTTTATCAAACAATTTTAAATGATATTTAAACCTTTTTATAAGATATGAAAAATTATCTTTTTTCATATTTTCAACATTATAAACAGGACTGTTCCATTTTTGACCATCACTATTAAAATAGTCAGGAGGTGTACCAGATTCAAAAGTAAATTCCCCATTTTCCATTTCAAAACACTCTGGATGATATTTTGTCTCTGCCGAATTAAAAACAGGATATACTGGCATATCACCTATTATCTGGATATTTTTTGAATTAGCATATTTTTTTAATTCCATCCATTGTTTATATAATATATATTGTAAAAACAAATAATATTCTTTACTCTCACCTTTTATTGAACTTATGTATTCTGCATACTCGTTAATCTCTTGATTTTTTATAAATTCTTCATATTCTTGCTCTGGAATAAAATTATTAAAAGCCTCTTTATAGTATTTTTCTTTAAAATCATCATATTTTGCTCTATCTTGTGATTCTCTTGTATCAGCATATTGTATTAAACCACTTTCTTTTAATTTGTCTAAAGAAATATAGTCTTCTTCTAATGCATAATAACTTAGTGGAGAATATGGTAACCTATTACAAGCATTTATTGGCAAAATTTCCCAATAACTCATATTATTTTCATGTAAAATATCTATAAATTCATATGCTTCATTTCCAAAATCTCCAATCCCATATTTACTTGGAAGTGAGAATATTGGTAATAAAATTCCTTTTTCTTTCATATAACATTCCTCTTTCGTTTATTAAATAATTAAATGCGTACATATAAAAAATTTGGCACACAAACAAATGTGGAGCCCAAAAATATATTAAAATGATAGAATATATAAAATGAGCTCTTTTTGTTTTATTATATCAATAACATTTTATTTTTACAACAATAACAATTCAGAAAATCTTTTAATTATGTTAACTTTCATATGTAAAAAACTTGAAAACTTGATTTTTCTAGCTATTTGTGGTATAATAATAAGTAGTACTTTGAAAATTTTAAAGAATTTTCATTTTTATTAGGAGGTATAGTCAAATAAAATAAGTAATGGTATAAAACAGAATTTAAATTATTTCAATGTCACATAAGAAAAGGAGAATTTCTATGAAAAAAATTATCTCGATTATCTGTATTATCTCGTCGGTACTTGCTGTACTCTTTCTCTTCACTGGATGTTATAACGAACCCTCATTAAAGGACTATGACTTTGATTCGTTATACTCTAAAAATTATTCAGAAGTAGAAAACGATGCTGAGTTTTATTCTAATCATTATTCTATGGAATACTTGGAACATTTGAGTAAAAGAAAAATAAAGGATTTGGAAAAACAAACAATCGAATTTTTTAAGACAACATATAACGTTGATGTTACAGAAAAACTTGAAAAACTTGAAACTTATTTGTTTAGAAATTCTGATTATAATGATACTCGCTTGGGTTGTTATATTCCTGGAGAAGATAAGGTTTTTATAAACCGAAATCTTTACAGACATGAGACGGAATATTTTGCATATGCTTGGTGCCATGAAGTCATTCATTATCTAGGTATCACTTTTACAGACACTTCATATACTTATTTGTATGAAACTGTTGCTGAATCTGTAAATTTGCAACTTTTAGAATGGATGAACAAACCTTATTATCCAGATACGCTTTATTTAAATGCGGTAGATGTAATAGGTAACCAGCTAATATCTACAAATCCTGAACTCATTTCTACACTTCTTCAAGATGATAATTTTTATCTTGAAGATCATTTAAATGAGATTTTAGAGAATGCAAACTTTGATGAATTCCAACTTACCGAAAATGCAACGATTTCAGAGCAAATAAATACATATTTGGTTTCTTTAATCGAACAACAACAAAACTTCGAAGAACCTGATGAATCTATAACCGAAGCTCTTCAGGAAATTATCATTACTTATTGCGAACACTTCAATTTTGTTGAAGCAACTAATTAACAAAATACCAAGTTTCGTAATTTTGACCGTACTACTAAAGAGATAATTCTCAATTTTAAAGGGTTGCTTGTTTAAGCAACTCTTTTTTTTTTGTACAAAAAATAAATATATTGGCATATTCGTTACTAAAAAGCTAGAAAGTATTTGAAACTAGCCTTAATTCGTGCTATAATAATAAAAGGATTTTTTACCCAATTTTAAGTTTTGAATAAAGCTTTTATGAAAGGAGGCTTGGTTTTCAATTTAATCTTGTAAGAGTATCAAAAGATACTACACCCCACTAAAATATTTGACAGAAAGAGAGTGTACGATATGAAAGATGTATTTAAAGGCTATCTTTGTGCATACGGAAACGAAGTAACTGGTTCTAAACATTTGCTCGTACTTGAGCGGCCTGATGGTGATGTATACCGAATTTTAATAGATGATGGTTACTATCAGGAACCTAACTATAGGTATTTGAACTATGTTGACGAACTCAATCCTGAAAAAATCGATGCGATAATTGTAACACACAATCACATCGATCACACTGGACTAATTCCTAAGGATGTAAAAAACGGCTACAGAAACAAGATTTACATGACTGAGATTACTCAAGAACTCATTAATGGATTTTGGAAAGACTGTGCTGAGCAGCAAGAAAGTAACGCACAAGAAATGCGGGAGAAATTTCCGTTAGAAGCGGACAAGTTCCATGCACTTTATCACGAAGAAGATATTCATTGTGCTCTGAAGCTTTGCGTTGGATTGCCGTATCGCAAGTCTATCGAAATTCTTCCTGGTGTTAAACTTACCTTTTGGGAAAACGGACACATTCTGGGAGCAGCACTCGTACTGCTTCAATGTTCTTATCCGAACATGAAACCTATGAACTTCCTGTTCACTGGTGACGTTAAGATGAAGAATATATTCTTTAATGTTCCAAAATTCCCAAAGTGGTTCCGCAACATGGAACTCATCATGATTTGCGAGTCAACATATGGTTCAACCAGATTAGAAGATATTAAAACCTGTTTCAAACCCAACATTCTTGAGGCGTTTGCTAAAAAGCAGAATATCTTAATTGGTGCATTTGCACAAGGAAGAATGCAGGAAATGCTCTATGAGTTTAAACTCATGCAAGATGAAGGTTTGATTCCTGAGGACTACGAGATTTATATCGATGGTCCACTTGGAATTGAAACCACGTTTAAGTATCAGCGAATTCTCGAGTGGTTTAATCCATCAAAGAAAAATTTTATGCCTGAAGGTATTCAGTTTGTTAATCCTAAATCTCGTGACAAGATTCTCTCAGATGGAGTTTCGAAGATTCTCATCACGACATCGGGAATGTTATCAAACGGACCAGCACGCATATATGTTCCATTATTCTTGGAACACACAAATTCGCTTATTCATCTGGTTGGTTATGCCGCAGAAGAAACTCTTGCTCGAACATTGCTTGATGCAAAACGAGAAGATACAATTCAGATTAGCGGTCACTACTATCAAAAAAATGCAGTAGTTAAGACAACCAGAGAAAAATCTTCTCATGCCACACAAGATCAGCTCATTGAGTTTATCAATCTATTCAACAATGTTAAGTTCATTGGTATCAATCACGGAAATACTGACACCAAGAAAGTATTTGCTAGTGTTGTTGCAGAAGAATGTACAAATGTTGAAGAAATTGGAATCTTTGATAGAGAGCATATGTACTGTTTCTATCGAGTTGGTTACACAAATGAGTCTGTTGGGCAAAATATAATTGTAAAAGCAATGCCTACAGGACTAATCAACAATAGCCGAATTCTTTTCGGACGTGAAGTTGAGACTCATCACAAAGGCAAATCTAAGAAAACTTCAAACAACAAAAAGTCTAATCAAAAAAGAAATGTTGAAAAGAAAAGACGTCAACATTTTGGTGGACAAAATAAGAAAAAAAGTTACACGAAATACTAAACCAAGCATCAAGGAGCGAAGATTTATCCTCGCTCCTTCTATTTTTTTAATAAAAAAACCAGCAAGGGAATTCCCTTGCTGACTTTTTTGCGATTGCAAAGTTTTGCTAACTTATGGATTTCGTTTGGCTACAGTTTCTTTCCAAACCTTGTCAAGTTCATGCTCACTCATAATCTTCTTCTTAAGCAATGCATCAACGATAGCTTCCAAAATATCAAGATTTTCATTGATAAGCTCAGTTGCACGTATCATAGCTTTTTCTACAAGCTTATTGACTTCTTCGTCAATGATGTTAATTGCTTTTTCAGAATACATTGGATAACAGGTGTCATTTAGGTAAATTCTATTTTTAATAGAGTCATTACCCATTCCGAGTTTTGTTACCAGAAAATGAGCGCGTTTTGTGACAACTTCAAGGTCTACTCTGGCACCACTAGTATAATCATGCCTAAACATGTTTTCTGCTACACGACCACCAAGATCAAATGCCATATCATCGATAAAGTAGTCTGTATTTGTGAACGGTATGATGGTATCATCATCTTCTGCAACAGTAATCCCTAAATAATCTTGTGCAGGCAGAATTGATATTGCTTGCCAAATATACGTAGTGAGTCTGCCAGATGCTTTACCAACAATGTAGTGACCTGCTTCGTGATATGCCACTTCCTTTCGAGAATCAATACTCATTTTGTCCCACATCTCAAAGAAGATATCAAAAGTTCTCAAAATGCATTCTTTATCGACCTTCGATTTACCATGACGTTTTGCATATACCATTGCTCTGTCAATCAAATCCAAAGTTTTGTCAGGATTTTTCTTTTCAAAAGCAAAACAGCATGCAATCATAATGGAATAATTGACCATCTGTTTAGAGATGCTTACCTTGTGGAATTCAGAGAGTCCAACAAGCTTATTCTTGATCATTGGATAAATCTTATCAGACAAAGGTTCTTTAACAACGACCTTTTCAAAACGCCTTGAAAGAGCTCCATCTTTCTGGAAGTACTTTTCATACTCTGCTTGTGTTGTTGCACCAAGGACGATAGTTTCTCCTCGAGCAAGAATAGGTTTGAGTGCATTAGCAAGATCCATTTCTCCTTCGAAACAGGAACCAGCTCCCAAAATAGTGTGAACTTCGTCAATAAACAGAATGACATCATCTTTCTCTTGAAGGAACTGAATCAAATCTTTGATTCTTTCCTCTGCATCACCGCGAAAAGATGTACCTGCGATAAGTGCATTAACATCAAGAACAACCACTTTGAATTTCTTGAATTCGGGCGGACAATTACCGCTGTTAATATCGTGTGTGAGCTTTTCAATTAAAGCTGATTTACCCACACCAGGTTCACCAACGATAACTGCATTGCGCTTGTTTTTCTTAAGCATAATATTCCAAAGAGTATCAGCCTCTTTGTCACGGCAAAGAATCTCACAAGGAGCTTTGCCATCAATTTTCTCATTAAGAGTGCTTAAGAATCCAGAAAGTTCGAACGGAATGACACCGTAAACAAGAATGCGTTCAGGGTGGAAATACTTTTTGGCCTCGTCGTAGTTGGAATTAAGTTCGCTAAAAAACTGAATAAAATGATTATTGTCCGTCATGAACATAGCTGACGTGATATGCATGGGGTTGATATCAGTAATACCAAATCTTTCAATAATCTTAATTAGTTCTTCAAATACTTTTTCAACTTCGGGGTCTACCGTGATTTCCAATTTCTTACCATCGTAAGTCGTAAATGTAAAAACCGTTTGAATTTTAAGTTCTTTGCCATCTTTTTTATCCTCATGGGACTTCTCAAAAATGGTATCAGACTTTGCTTCGCTAGAAACTTCCTCAGTTCCTTTTGCCTCACCTTTAACGACTTTCTTGGTCTTGCCAGATTTTGCATCAGTCTTTTTAGGTTCCAGTTCGCTTACCAACATAGAAATGGTATCTTCGATTTCAGTAGAGAGAACGTTGTCTTCAAGTCCAAAAAGATAGTTTTCTAGGGCACTATAAACTGAATTTTCATCAGTTGAATTTAGCACCCCCCAGAGCAAAATAGGAAAATTAACCGACGTAAATTTCCGGTTTTGCATTTCTTCAAGAATGTCTTTAAACATGTCTGTTGAAGATGCTGTTAACTTTTGCTCAAAAATTGCCATAAGAATCGCCTCCTTAGTTGCGTATAATATTGTTTTTGGCTTATATATTATATTATGTTAATCGAATTATGTCAATCAAAATATTAAAAATCAATATTTTAGTATGTGTCAAGTAATCGTTGGCAATTTTTTTCGATTTTTTTTAGTTAGATATATCTTCTATTTTTATAACCTTTATATGCTGTAAAAAATGTTGCCCAACTTGTCATTTCACTAGTTCTTTCATATCTTATCATATCCTTTACCTTTTTCTCAACATATTTTTCAAATCCACTTACATTTATATTTCTTATTGTATGTTCTTCTTCTATTCCATCTTTATTTTTGGGACTTGTTATATTTGCTTCATAATTCTCTTTATATCTTTTTTCTAGTTCTTTTATATATTCTTCTTCCTTAACTTTTTCTTCATCTATCTTTATTTCTTTTTCTAATCCTTCTAAATCCACTTTTCCTTGTTTTTCTTTATATCTTGCACATACTTTTGCTAGATTTGTTGCTCCTTTTTTACTGAAACTTTTTCTTCCTTTTAATCTTTTACTCAATACTGTATATATTTGACTTTCCATTGTTCCTAATGTTCGATATTCTATTCCTTTTGGGGCTTCCGGTAACTCTTTGATTATATCTGTATATCTTTCTAAATCTCTTTCCATATATGTCTGTAAATTCTCTAATTTTCTTACTATTTTTTCTTCTCCACCTAATTTATATTTTAACTCTTCTAAGTACCCATTTATTTTCTTGTATTCTTTTCTTTCAAACATTTCTTTTACTTTTTCTTGTTCTGCTTTATCTTCTATTTTTCTTGTTATTTCTCTATGTATATGAAATCTATCTTTTTGCCTTATTATGTTTTTTCCTCCTAATTTATTTATCCATAATGCTCCATCTCCATTTATCACTCTATATTGTATTTTTTCTTCATTATATTTATTATATATTTTTGCTTCTCTCAATTTTATTATTTCATTTGTTGTCATAAATCCTGCTATATATGTTTTATTTACTATTTCATGTCTTTTACTATCTTTTTTCCATCCTTCATAACTTTCATGTAATTTTAATTCTACTTTTATTCTCTTTTTCGGTACATACTTTTTTCCTTGCTTCTCTTTTTCTTTTTTGTTTCTTTCTATCTGTTCTTTCCTATCTTTTCCTTGTAAATTTATCCATAATCCATCTGCTTCTTCAAACAATATTGGTATTTCTTTTTTTCCTTTCTTAAGCTTTTTTTCTTTCTTTAATTTTACTATTTCTTTTTCTTGTTTATTTATTTCTTCTCCTGCATAATTGGTAATATTCCTTAGTGCTTCATGACTTAATCTTATTCCGCTTATTTCTTCTAATTCTTTTTCTGCCTTCCTATATGACGTTGTTTGAACTACTGTATTTAAAATTTTTTCCATCAAATTCTCTGATACTTTTCCTGTTGAAAATATTTTCATAAAATCTTCTAATAAATATTTACATTTCATTTTTTTATTTTCTTCTATTTCATAAACTCTTCTTTCATATTCTACTTCTCCCATTATTGTTTTTACACAATTTTTTCTTTTTCCTTTATTCCTTAATTTATTTTTATCTCTTTTGTTCATCAATTCTA
>JAZROJ010000086.1:0-8133 GCA_045648625.1 Candidatus Scatovivens sp. | reverse complement strand
TAATTATATTACTAATAAATTATGTAAAAATTAAAAGGAGAATAGATGCTAAAAAAAGAAAACATAAGAAAAATTATCATTTTAATAATGATGATTGTAAGTATATTGACAACTATTGTTAGAGCAAATGAAAATTTATATAAAGAAACAAATTTACAATACCAAGATATAGATGAAAAAGGGAATTTAAAAATATATTCAGAATCAGCAATTTTGCTAGAGCAAACTACAGGAGAAATATTATACGAAAAAAATGCGTATGATAAAAAATATCCTGCTAGTACAACTAAAATCTTAACTGCAATATTAGCAATAGAAAATTGTAGTTTAAATGAAATTGTAACTGCATCAAGAAAAGCTGTATTTTCTGTAAAACCAGGTTATTCAATAGCAGATATTCAAGAAGGTGAAGAATTTACAGTTGAACAAGTATTAGAAGTTATGATGTTACAATCTGCAAATGAAGCCGCCAATATGCTAGCAGAACATGTTTCTGGTTCAATAGAAGAATTTGCTAAATTAATGAATCAAAAAGCAAAAGAAATTGGATGCAAAAATACAAATTTTGTGAATGCTAATGGAGCTCATGATAAAAATCATTATTCAACTGCTTATGATATGGCACAAATTGCAAATTACTGTATGAAAAATGAAACTTTTAGAAAGATTGCTCAAAAGATGGAATGCAGTTTACCAACAACAGAAATTTGGCAAAAAGAAAGAAATTTTAAAAACACAAATAGCTTAATGAATACAAATAGTAGATATTATTATCCTTATTGTACTGGATTAAAAACAGGATATACAACACCTGCAAGAAATTGTTTGATATCAACTTCTAATAAAGAAAACTTTGAATTAATAGCTGTTGTTTTACATGCAGAAACAACAGAAGAAGGGTTAAGTGCTAGATATTTAGATACTATTAATTTATTTAATTATGGATATAAAAATTTCAATTTGGAAGAAATACAAGAAGAAAATGATTTTTTTGATTATTCAAATTTAAATCATACTATAAGCAGTAGATATAATCATAGAGATACTGGAGACAGTATTATAGGATTAAGCGAAGATGTTTTAGAAGAATTTGAGGTTGCAGAAAATAATGAATCAAAAGGTGGATTTTCTATAAAATATATATTAATCTTTATTGCTGTTTTTTCATATTTTTATATAAGAAGAAAAAGAAAAATTGAGCTTAAGAAAAAAGCTAAAAAGAAAAGTGTTTATAATCAAATGTATAAATTTAAGTATGATATATAAAGTATTAATAATTAAATAATAAATAAAAAACTTATTGATAAATAAATTTTCAATAAGTTTTTTGTTTTATAATATATAATATTGTGTGCTAAATTTTACTTTTTAAAATTGGCGTATTTAATAATGTTGGCTACATAAATATGTTAAAATATGGCTCAATTATTATTTTTTATTTTACTTGTGTTGGTACAGTAAATAAGGTTGTTAATTTATCAGAATTATCAAACATATTATTAAATTGTAAGTAATGATAATTTTCTATTAAATCTGAATATTCAGTTTCTTCTTGGAAATTATGATATATTCCAGTTTTATCCATATAACCATTACCTGTAATTATAGGGATTTCTTCACGAAGTTCATCTAAAAATTGTAGGTAAGGTGTTTTTTGAATATTTGCTACATCTAAAACGACAGAAGCTAAATAATTGGCACTAATATCTGTAATATCAGAATAATTTTCTTCTTTTATATCATAATTTGCCCATATTAAATAAGGTGTAATATATTTTCTTTCTGCAGCTTCTTTTGATGTGATATCTTCAAATTCTTTTTTTAGTAATGTGTTATAAAATTCATCTTCAACATAAGGTTGATGATCACCAAATAAAACCAAGACTGTTGGTTCTTCAAAATTCTTTAAATAGTTAATTAAATATTCTAGTGATTCATCTGCTATTTTTATTAATGAAAGATATTGATTCAATCTTGGGTATTCACCATTTTCAGCTATAACAGTTGAAGGGAAGTTTTCATCTGTATAACTTCCGTGATTTTGCATTGTAAGAGTAAAGTTAAATATTTTTTCATCTTTTTCTTTATTTTCTAAAATTGATATAATATTTTGATATGTGCTTAAATCACTAGGATATTCTCTTATATATGTTAAATCTTTTAAAGTATTTATGTGTAAAAATGAATTGAATCCTAGTCTTGGATAAGTTAAATTTCTATTATAACCTTGAGGATAATAACAATGTATTGCTGATGTTGTGTATCTATGTTCTTTTAATATACTTGCTAAAGAATAAGAATTTCTAAGTACATATTGTTGATAAGGTACTGTTCTTTTTGGTACAAAGGCCATAGAATTTGAAGTTAGAAATTCCCATTCGCTGTTAGGAGTTGTAGCTCCAAAAATTGATGTATGTAAGTTTCCTTTTATTGCATTTTCTTTTAAACTTTTGAAAAATGGCATATATTCTATATTAGTAGAAAAATCACTAATTACAGATAAATCTGCAAAAGATTCATTCATAATTGCTATAATATTTGGTTTTTGATAATTTTCAGAAGTTTCTACGATTGGAACTTCTATTGTTGATGCTAATTTTTTGATTGCTTCTAAATCATATTCTTCTGGCTGTTCTATAATTAAATTACGTGATTGTTTAAAGATACTAGCTAATAAACCATTATTATGATATTCTTCTTTTGGATCCCAATTTTCATCTAAGTTAAAAAGTTTTATCAAGTCTGTTGTTAAGAAACATACTGTGAAAATTAATGCTATACTTAATACAGATATTCTATAAATTTTTTTAAGTAATTTGTTTTCAAAAGAATCTAATTTTAATTTTCTTAGTATAAGTATTCCTATTATAAAAATTACAATCCCATAAATCGCTTGTTTTGTAAGAGTGAATTTAAAAGTAGGTAATACTGTAAGTGCTACATTTAATGAAAATATATCCCATGGTACTAAAGGTGTTCCTCTAAAAACTGTTATAAAATGATTTATAATTCCTATAATAAAAACTAAAATCATTGCCCAATATAAACTAGGTTTTAATTTTCCTATTAAACAATAAAATGTTCCTATAATTAAGTATATAAAAATAAAGTTTAGTAACATTCTAGGGACTTCAAAAATTAATTTACCATTACAAAAGAATTGACCATACAAATATATTAGAATAGGAAATAAGATTAATGCAAATAATTTTATATAAATGTTTTTATCAACTTTTTTCAATTTTTCTCCAATAAAAGTTAATCCAGTTTTTTTACAAAATGTGTTTAGATGTAATTTTTCTGCAATTATGTTTGATATATTTTTTATAAATGAAATTGATTTTGCATATCCTTGTTTAATTTTATTTATTAAATTTTTTGTTGGAGTTTTTGTTTTTTCTACTAATTGTTTCATATCTTGTTTCATTTTACTATAATCCTTTCAATAATATTATAATATAACATAAATAATAAAAAAAGTGAATAGTAAAAATGAAAAAGTCGAATACTATGTTGTTTTAAAGACAAAACACCTAAATCTATTCGTAAGTGACACTTAAAACGGAAAAATACCAAACATTTATACTGTACACATAAGAAATGCTAAAAAAATTATTTTTATTTTAAAAAAATATCATGTGTATAAAAGATGTCGAAAAAGTGTTAATAAATGAGTTATTCACAGAGTTATCCACATTTTCCACAATGATTAAGAAAATAAAAAAAGGTTTTCATAATTATTAAAATAATTTACATAAAAAAATACGGCATTTTACAAAAAAACAATTTATATTACAAAAACATTTTTTTTATAAAATAAAAGTATAAAAATAGACAAAAGTATGTACGATAATAAAAAAAGCTTGCAAAATTTTGTCAAGAATAATATAATGACAAAGTATTATAATGTAAAATTTTAACATAAATGTAAATTAATGAAAAATGTAACACAAATGTAATCAAAAAAAGTCGAAAAAACACTTGTAGTTTTTTTAAAAAACATATATAATTACAATAGTATTTAATAAATTGATACAGAGGAGGTAAGTTTACAATGTCATTTTTCAAGAAATCAGGCATAGTAAACGTGAAAATGGTGATCACGGAAGAAAAAATTTTATCTAATATAGACAAGGTTCAAAAATTGATAAATCCAAATAGTAAAAAACAAATAGTTCAACTAGATGATGATTCTTATTTTAAAGATTTAGTTGAATCTATTAAAACATACCTTTTGGAATATCCAAAGAAAAAGAACTTTCCTATAAGTGTTTATAAAGCGGCATATGATTTAGTAGAATATGCTACAAATCAATTTGAAGATAATACAAAAAAGGTAGAAGAATTAATTAGACAAAGAGAAAAAAATATAAAATTAGCCAGTGTTTTAAGAGAAGCTACAAGTGTAGTGAAAGCTAAAGCTAAAAATTGGAAAGAAATAGTAAAGAAAATAGAAAAAAAATATCCTTCAGATGTAAAAGAGGCTTTAGTAATTGTGGGCAAAACTAAAAATACTGAATCAGAAGAGTATGAAAGTGCAATTAAATTATTAGAAGCAAAAATTAATAATTTAGAGTCTAATTTACATATTGAAATTGATATGGAAAGAATCGAAGACAGATCTAAAGCCTTAAGTTATATAGGTATAGAAATAGCAGAAGCTTTAAAATATATCCCAGCTCCTGCAGAAGGTTTTGGAGTTACACCAGAAGCAGAAACTTGTGAAGAAACAGAAATTCAAGAAGTTAAAATAGAAGAAAAAGAAGCAGAAACAAAGATAGTAAAAGAAAGTGCTAAAACAGAAGTTGCTAATATTGTGAAAGAAGAAGAAAAAGTTGTTGCGGAGCCAGTAAAAAATACAACTGTAGCGCCAGCAGAAAATGTTCCAGAAACAGATAACTATTTTGAAGAAACAAGATTTGAAGTAAAACCTTCACTATGGCAAAGAATTAAAAATAGTAAATTTGTAAGAACAATACGTTTTATTATGCAAATAAGAGTAGTTTTAGATTATCCAGCTTTACCAGAAGGAAGAGATGACAATTATTAATCAAAAAAAGTATGTTTTAAATAAATAGGAGAAGTGAAATGGCACAAAAGGATAAAAAGAATAATTTACAAGGCAAAGCTAAAAGTGTTCAAAAAAGTCAAATGGATGCATACATAAAAGAAAAAAGACGTAACATAAGAGGAATGATTGCCAAAGGGTTTATTGTTGGAGTGTTATGTATTATGTCTACATATGCATGGTTTACAACACAAAAAGATATTACAATTTACAACTTAAGAGGAACTGTAGAAGTTGTAGAAAGTATGGAAATTTCTTTAGACGCAAAGTCTTGGCACCACAAAATTAATTTAGCAGAAGTAATAGAAGGAAGCACTGTTTTACAAGAAGCTGTAAAAAGTAGAGATAACGCATATGGCGGAAATAAGGTTACTGCACCAAATATCGAACCTACAGAATTATTACCTGTATCAACAGTAGGTGGAATTGGTAAGTCATATATGCCTTTATATAAAGGTGAAGCTACATCAAGAGCAAATTCTACTAGATTAAGAAGTATTGGAGAATGTGTAGAAATAAATGCTGATAATACAGGTAAAGACAATGGTTATTTTGCATTTGATATATATATAAAAAATACTTCAAGAGATGATGAGCCAGATGTATTACAATTAAACTTAAACTCAGCAGTACAAGTTTTAACAGAACCAGTAGAAAAAAATATTATAGAGAATGGTGTTACTGGAGTAAGAGAGTATATAGGACAAGCGTTTTCAGGAGTGCAAAATTCAGTAAGAGTAGCATTAGCTTTATATGAAGATAATGCACCATCTATTGCAACACAAAAAGAAGTATTAGATGCAACCAAAGTTTCAAATATTGAAAAAATAGCAATTTGGGAGCCAAATGCTCCACACCATGTTCAATATGTTGTAGATAATAATAATAAATTAACAGGTTCAAAAGCTGTAACTTTTGAAGATGGAGATGCAATAACAACTTATGCATTAACATCAACAGCTTTAACACAACAAACAATAAATAATGTTTTTAATACAGATGATTCTGCTTTAGGAGAACAAGTTACTTTACAAACAGAAATGACAAGCCAAACAGAAGGTGATGAAGATTACAGAATATTATCAACAGATGGAAAACCATATAATTTAAAAGATACTGATGGTGATGATTTTACAATTCCAACAAATACAATAAGCAGATTAAGAGTATATGTTTGGTTAGAAGGACAAGATGTTGATTGTATCAATTTAGCTTCACTAGGTGGAGGTATAGAAGTAGATTTAGGTTTAACTAAAGATGATTCTGTAGGAACTGTATTAGAAGATGATGATGACGATATAGATAATCAAAATACAAATACTAATAATTAATAAAATATAAGCGGAAGGAAATATTATTTTCTTCCGTTTTTTATCGCTTTTTTGTTGAAAAGAAATATAGATTGTGATATAAAATTTATTAGTAAAGAAATGTGGAAAGGAGTGTATGGTATTTTTATTTTAAAAATTCCATGCAAAATTTAAAATGACTGAAGCAGATAAAAATTTTATTGAAACTTGTAAAGAAATTATCAAAAATGGATATTCTTCAGAAGGAACAAATGTTAGAACAAGATGGGAAGATGGAACAGAAGCAAACTATATTTCCATAGTTGGAGTAAGTAACAAATATGATGTAGGAAAAGAATTTCCAATGATAACTTTACGTAATAATAGCAAAACTGTAGAACGTGCTATTGATGAAATATTATGGATATGGCAAAAAAAATCTAATAATGTTAATGATTTAAATTCACATATATGGGATCAATGGGCAGATGAAAATGGAAGCATAGGAAAAGCTTATGGATATCAAATGGCAAGAAAATATAATTTCAAAACCAAAGAAGGAATTAAAGAAATGGACCAAGTAGATTATGTTTTGAATTTATTGAATAATGATAAATCAAGTAGACGTATAATGACAAATCTTTTTGTTCATGATGAATTAAAAGATATGGCTTTAGAGCCATGCGCATTTGGGACACAATGGTTAGTAAAAGGTGGAAAATTACATTTAATATTAAACCAACGTTCACAAGATATGCTTGCTGCAAATGGATGGAATACAATGCAATATGCAGCTTTATTATGTATGTTTGCACAAGTTGCTGGTTTAGAAGTGGGTACATTAACACATAATATAGGAGATTGTCATATTTATGATAGACATATTCCATTAATTGAAAAATTAATAGCAGCAGAACCTATGGATGTATCACCAAAATTAATAATCAAAAACCCAACTAAGAATTTTTATGATTTTAAAGTAGAAGATTTTGAAATTCAAGGTTATGATTATAATAAAGATATTAAATTAGGTAAAATACCAGTAGCAATATAATTAGAATATATTATAAAATAAATATTATATAAGCCCAAAAAAAGTAATAAACAAAAGAGATTAATGCTATTTAGAAAGGAGAATCGCATAAACAAATTATGCGAAAATAAAAGATGTTAAGTATAATTGTTGCAAAAGCAAAAAATAATATAATAGGAAAAAATAATTCATTAATATGGCATATATCAGATGATTTAAAAAGATTTAAAAATTTAACGCAAAACCATACTATTATAATGGGAAGAAAAACATTTGAATCTCTTGGAAGAGTATTGCCAAATAGAAAACATGTTGTAATGACTCACAATAAAGATTTAAGAATAGATGATGAAAATGTAGAAATAGTACAAGATGTTATGGATTTAAAAGAATATGTAAATTCAGAAGAAGAATGTTTTGTAATAGGTGGAGCAACTATTTATAATTTGTTAATGCCATATACAGAAAAATTATATGTTACAGAAATAGATAAAGATTTTGAAGGTGATGCATTTTTTCCAAAAATAAAAGAAGAAGACTGGAAAGAGATTGAAAGAATCGAAGGACCAAAAGATGAAGAAAATAATTTTAAATATGAATATGTAACTTATATAAGAAATGATGAAAAGTAAATAATAGAAAAAGAAGTCCATTTTATGAACTTCTTTTTTTTTGGCACCTCTTGTTGGACTTGGCGAGCCGCGTGGGGAAAATGATTCACTGAATCATTTTCTTTTCCTGCT
>JAZROJ010000085.1:0-3970 GCA_045648625.1 Candidatus Scatovivens sp. | reverse complement strand
CATTTTGGAGTAAGTGGTCCTACGGTTTTAAGTTCTTCAGCACATCTTTTAAGATATAAAGATATAGATAATCTTCTACGTGAAAATAAAATTAAACTATATATAGATTTAAAACCAGCGCTTTCGAATGAAGAATTAGATTTAAGAATTAGAAGAGATTTTGAAGAAATCAAAAATAAAGAATTTAAAAACAGTTTAGAAAAATTGCTACCACAAAAAATAATAAATACTATAATAGAATCATCTAAAATCGATCCTTATAAAAAAGTAAATAGCATAACAAAAGAAGAAAGAAATAATTTAATAGAAGTGTTAAAGAATTTTGAAATAAATATAAATGGTTTTAGAACAGTAGAAGAAGCTATAGTTACAGCTGGCGGAATCTCAATAAAAGAAATAAATCCTAAAACAATGGAATCAAAAATAGTAAGTGGACTATATTTTGCAGGAGAAATCATAGATGTAGACGCATATACAGGTGGTTTTAATTTACAAATAGCTTATTCAACAGGATATACTGCCGGATTGATTAATTAATATATATATTAAGGAGAAAAATATGGAAGAAAAAATATCAAAATTAGTAAAAGAAATAGAAGAAATCAAAATAAGAAATAAAAGGGTAGAGCTTGACAAAAAATGGGAAACAAGTTCAACAAGAAAAATATGTATAGCAATTTTAACATATATAGTTGTAATTATATATTCAACTATAATTAGTAAAACTAGCAATGTGTTTTTAAGTTCTCTTGTACCAGTAATTGGTTTTACATTATCAACATTATCTTTGAAAGTAATAAGAAAATGGTGGGAGAAAAAGAATGTTTAAAACCATAAAAAAAAGTTCTACTGCTGAAATTGTTGAAAAAAAATCAAAATTTATAGCAAATATATTTCATGTTGAATCTGTTGAAGAGGCAGAATCAAGGATTAAGGAAATAAAAAAGAGATATTTTGATGCTAGACATAATTGTTTTGCTTTTAGTATTTATACTAAAGATGGCATCATAAATAGATTTAGTGATGATGGAGAACCTTCAGGAACAGCCGGAGCACCAATGCTAAACATACTTAATTCTAAAGAAATAACAAATATATTAGTAGTTGTAACTAGATATTTTGGTGGAATACTTCTAGGAACTGGGGGATTAGTTAGAGCTTATACAGGAGCTGTTCAAGAAGCTTTAAAAAACATAGAAGAAGTAAAAAAAGATATAGGTAATGAAATACAAATTGAATTAATCTATTCTGATTTAGAAAAATGTAAATATTATTTAAAACAAAATTTAATTGAGATTTCAAAAATTGAATATGGACAAACTATATTAGTTAATATAGATATTACAGATGAACAATTTAAAAAAATAGAAGAAAATGAGCACAATTTGAATTTTAAAATTTTAAGCAAGAGAAAAATAAAAGAAAAATATATTATAATAAAATATACCTTCCTATAAATTATATAGAAAGGTTTATTTTACTTTAATAAGTAGATTATATTTTTCAGTAAACAAAAAAGATTGATTTTTGTTATGATATTTATAATGCATAAAAAGTGGTATAATTATATGCTTAAATTGGATTAAGCACTTTTTAAATCTAGTCTTAGCTTGTCTGCTATCATTGCTATAAATTCAGAATTAGTAGGTTTTCCTTTGTTTGAATTTACAGTATATCCAAAAATGTTTTCTACTATATCTATTTGTCCTC
This sequence comes from Candidatus Scatovivens sp., assembly GCA_045648625.1. Lineage (GTDB taxonomy): Bacteria > Bacillota > Clostridia > TANB77 > CAG-508 > Scatovivens. The sequence continues at coordinate 2,260 of JAZROJ010000085.1, read as the reverse complement.
TATTCCAAGCAACTTCTATAGCGTGACGGATTGCACGTTCAACCCTAGATGGAGTTGTTTTATATTTTTTAGCTAAATCAGGATAAAGTTGTTTAGTAATTTGATTAATAATTTCAATATTATCAACTACCATCATTATGCCATCTCTTAAGTATTGGTATCCTTTTATATGAGCAGGTACGCCAATCTCATGGATTATATTTGTAACTTTTATTTCTAAAATTTCTTCTTTACTAGCTTGATTTCCAACATCAATAAAAGTAGGTTTAGTACTTACAGGTATGATAGCTGGTTGAGTAGAAGCTACTGGTTTATTAACTATTTCTCTAATTCTTTGTGCTAATACATCCATATTGAAGGGTTTTAAAACATAATATTGTGCTCCGAGATTAATTGCTTTTGCTGTGATAGCTTCTTGTCCAACAGCTGATAGCATAATACAAAGAGGAAGAGGTACGTTTGTGCTAATTAATTTTTCTAAAACACCTAATCCATCTAAATGTGGCATAATAACATCTAATAAAGCAACTGTAGGTTTTTCTTTTATAATTTTCTCGCAAGCATCAAACCCATCTTTAGCTGTTGCGATTATTTCCATATCATTTTGGTCTTGAAAATATGTAACTAGATTAGAAATAAAATCTAAGTTATCATCAGCAATTAATATTTTTATTTTCTCTTTCAAAATAAATCCTCCTTCATAAAATGTGTAAATATTTACAAAACGAATTATAATATTATGAAAAATGAATTTCAATATTTTTTGTTTAAATCAAGGTACTTTCGTGTATCAGGTTTTTACAAAATTCGACAACACAAAATGCAAACCATTACTTTACAAGGTTTATAAATATGATATAATCGAGATGTTATATTATTTATCAATAGTAGGAGGTATAAAATGCAATCATTAAAAGAACTATACAAAATTGGAAATGGACCTTCAAGTTCACATACGATGGGACCTAAAAGGGCAACAGAAATTTTTAAAAACAAATATAAAGATGCAGATAGCTTTAAAGTTATATTATATGGTTCTCTAGCTTTGACTGGAAAAGGGCATTTAACAGATTATATTATAAGAAAAACTTTGGAAGGTTATAATACAGAAATTATTTTTGATGAAAAAACAGAATGTAAAGTACATCCAAATACTTTTGATATTATTGCATATAAAGATAATATAGAACTTGCGAAATGGAGAGTGTATTCTATAGGTGGGGGGACTTTTAAAATAGAAGGAAAAAAAGATGTTGTTTTTGAAGATGTATATTTCCATAAAAATTTTGAAGAAATAAAAAAATTTTGCAAAGAAAAAAATATTGATTTATATGAGTATGTTTGTTTATATGAAGGAAAAGAGAATATAACTCAGTTTTTAAAAGAAATTTGGGAATCTATGCAGAAAACTATAGAATATGGTTTGAAATCTGAAACAAAAATTCCAGGAAAATTAAAACTAAGTAAAAGAGCAAAAGAAGTTTATGAACAAAAAGACCAATTTGAAAATGAAAATATGAAACAAGTAAGATTATTGAGTGCATATGCTTATGCTACTGCAGAAACAAATGCTAGTGGAGGAACAATTGTTACTGCTCCTACATGCGGAGCATGTGGTGTATTACCATCAGTATTATATTATATGAAGGAAACAAAAAATATTTTAGATGAAAAGATTGTTAAATCATTGGCAGTTGCTGGGATCATTGGAAATATTGTAAAACAAAATGCTTCTATTAGTGGGGCAGAATGTGGATGCCAAGCAGAAATTGGAACTGCTTGTTCTATGGCAGCAGCGGCTGCAGCCTATATTATGGATTTAGATATAGATATTATAGAAAATTCAGCTGAAGTGGCTATGGAACATCATTTAGGATTAACATGTGATCCTATATATGGCTATGTACAAATCCCATGTATAGAAAGAAATGCTGTTGCAGCAATGAGAGCTATTGATGCGGTAAATTTATCAAAGTTATTAGGAAAAAATAAAAAGATTAGTTTTGATTTAGTAGTAGATACAATGTATGAAACAGGGAAAGATCTTCAAAGTCATTATAGAGAAACTAGTGAAGGCGGATTAGCAAAAAAATATTGTAGAAATAAATATTATAATAAAGAAATGAAAGAATAAATAATAGTATAAAAAAGAAATAGCTAAATTAGAAATGAAAGAATAAATAATTGGATTAATAATAAGTAACTATGGAAAGTTATTTAATGGATAAGATATTCTGATAGAAATGAAATATTTAGTTAT
>JAZROJ010000084.1:0-2506 GCA_045648625.1 Candidatus Scatovivens sp. | reverse complement strand
GCAAGTTTCTTTTTAGCTGTTTTTTCTCCTTCTGCCAAGCCTTTTTCGATACCTTTTTGAACACCTTTTTCTATACCATCTTCTAGCCCTCTATCATACCCAAAAGCTTCTATTGCTTTTGAATCTCTAATATGTTTCATTCTTAATTCTGCCATTCTTTGCTCATATTCATCATTTTGAATTTTTTCTAATTCTTCTTTAGCTTTTTTTATTGCTTCATCATTATCCATTTCTGTTTCCTCCAATTCGTTTGGGGTTATTAAAAATTTTATCCATCTTGTTAAACTTTCGTTTTCCTTTATTCTGTCTTTTTCACCCATTAATCTTTTTACTTTTGGTAACTCGATTATATGAATTTCTAGCATTTCTGTCAATACGGTATTCTTAAATTCTTTTTCTCGTATTTTCCATTCTGTATGTCCTTTTAATATCTCTTTTAAATTTTGAAGCTCAAAATTTACTATTAGAATTGATATTGTTTTATTTAATTTGCTATAATCTTCTCCTTTTTTTATTCCAGAAGAATATAGTTTACTCCAATAAAACAATATTCTTTTTTCTATATCTTTATGATTTAAAACTTGCATTTCTATATCACATAATACTTTATTATCTAATTTTGCCTTTATATCTAATATTCCTATTTTTTCATCAAACAATTCTTTCTCTAATATTGTGTTTCCATCTAAACTTATACTTTCTAATTTTTGATTTAGTATCGCTGATAAAAATCCTTTTGTTATTTCTTCGTTTCCTACTTGTCCAAATATTTTTTTGAACACATAATCATTTGTTGGTACTACTGCATTTTCTTTATTTGTTATAAGTATCACTCCTTATATTGTTTATTTTATTTTTGTTTTTTTGGAAAATTTGGCGATTCGCCTTTTGAATTAATTTGAAATAAAATTATTTTAAATTTATGTTATAGTAACACTTTTATTTTTGATAGTCAATAGTAATTGGAATATTCAATAATTTTAGAGAGCCTATCAGGACTAATGCCCTGAAGGCTCTCTATGTTTTTGTATATCTCTGTGGGCGCACCTTGAGAATCACATAGGCCCTGGCACGGTGCGCATCTACTTGGATTCTTATTTCCTTCTCCCTCTCTAATTTCCGTAATTTCCACATTCCATCTTCCCAAACTGCTGGGATTCCAGATGTTAGAGAAACTACTGGACGGACCCCGCAGCTAGCGCTGGCATAGTTGTCGTAGTTCACGATGCCGCTGCAGTACACGATAAGCACATCGCAAGTGAAGTCCGCAGACGGAGCCGCCAACCAATAGCCTCCTACTGCATTCATACTTCCATCTCCATCATGGTCCATTGCTTCTTCTTCACTTGAATCTATAAAATATAATTTATCACTAAATCCCTCTGTATCACTTGATAAGTTTATAGTGCATGAATGATTTCCTGCTAAATCTTCTCCTGCTTCTCCTATATAATACCCTTCTTCATCTGCTTCTGTTTCTAATTGTGTATATCCCTTCTTATTCCAACTTGCTGTCCACATCTCTACTGTTGGTCCTCCTACAACACTGTGCGCATATGTTGTATCTAAAAAATTATCCCAATTATTTGTATTTAATAAACTCGCTGTTGCTTTATAATTTTCATTTTCTGTTGCTGTTGCTTGTGTTAACATATACCTATTTCTTACTGCTGTTGATATTGTATTTGTTGTAAAATTACTTCCATCTGTATTCCAAAATACACAATACTTTGTAAATGATAAGTTTACTCCTGGCTCTATCTCTTCACTATATGTACTATTTGTCATTACTCCTGATTTTAAATAACTATTTGGTACATAATCTTTCGCTATTAAATATACATTTTCATCTGATTGATAAAATACTAACCAGTCATTATCATTGTCGCTTATTCCATCTCCATCTGTATCTCCTATATCTATTGGATAATTTACTTCTGCTCCATATCCATATGCTTCTTTTTCATGTCCTTGTATTTGACTTGCTAAACTTGGTGATGCTGGTGTATTATTTGCTATTCCTTCACCTGTTTCTCCTACAAAGTCATCTTTTGTTAAACCTAAGTCTACTTCTATACCTCCACCATATGATGCTTGGTTTATACAGTCTACGTCTTGACCTTCTAACCATATATATACTCTTAATCTACTTACTGTATTAGATGTTAGCATAAAATAATCTGTAGCTGCTTCTGTGCTATCTATACTTGTTATATTTATTGGTTTATTATCTGTTGTTTTTATTCTGTATGATGTTACTTTTCCTGTGCTTGCATCTTTATTATTATCTGTTTTAAATGTGCTTGGATTATCTAAACCAGTTGTTGCTATATCATATACGTTTTCTATTGTTGTTCCTATTGCAGTGCTTTTTAAGCCATATGTTTCTACTGCTTCTCCATGGGCAAATTTTAACTCTGCATCTGTTTTTGCTCCACTTCCATCTGTTAATTTATTATTATTGTTTACTATATATTCTACGTGGTCATAAGCGTATGGTTCCCAT
>JAZROJ010000083.1:0-10704 GCA_045648625.1 Candidatus Scatovivens sp. | reverse complement strand
AATGACATTAAAATTTGGAGGGTTAGCAGCTAGAGGAACAGTAAGTAATGGAACAATAAGTGGAAACACAATCACATATACATACTCAATAACAGCGGGAGATAGTGGAGTATTAACAGTAGATACATTCACAGGAATAGCCTTAACAGATACAGCTGGAAACTACTGGACAGCAACAAATCCAGGAAATACAGGAAATGCAATAACAGCAGATACAGCAGCTCCAACATTGGCCCACATAAAAGTAACAAGTCCGGCAGAAGGAAAATATAAAGCAGGACAACAAGTAACAATAGTAGCAACATATAATGAAGCATTATCTGGAACAGCCCCAACAATGACATTAAAATTTGGAGGAACAGCATCAAAAGGAACAGTAAGTAATGGAACAATAAGTGGAAACACAATCACATACACATACTCAATAACATCAGGAGATAATGGAGTATTAACAGTAGATACATTCACAGGAATAGCCTTAACAGATACGGCTGGAAACTACTGGACAGCAACAAATCCAGGAAACACAGGAAATGCAATAACAGCAGATACAGCAAAACCAGTATGGAAATATGAAGGAAAAGAAGTAACATACAATACAACAGAAATAAGTCCAAATACTGACAACACACACTATGTAAATAAATACAGAACTGTAAAATTAACATTAATAGGAGAAGACGCAGGATATGATATCAACAACAATTTATTAGTAAGTAATTTAACAGCATATATAAATAACAATGGAAAAGATGAAAAATTAACATTAGTAGATGGAAGCTCATTAACAACAGAACAAAAACAGGCACAAATAGATGCTGGAAATGTAGTAGTAACAATAAGTAGTTCTTCAATTACAAATGGAGAGAGATTTGTAATAACACTAGATGGAATACAAAAAGAAATAAATAAAGAACAAATAGAAGGTTCTTTATCAGTAGCAATAGCAGAGGGAGTATTAAAAGATACAGTTGGAAACACAAGTGATTCAAAAACATTAACAGTTGCAGACTTAAATATTACAGCAGATAACACAATGGAGAATGTGGACTTAACAGTAACTTATGCAGATAGCCAAGCAATAGACTATAAAAATTTAAAAGAAAATAAATATTATGCAGCCGGAAAAATAATAACATTTACAGCAACATATAAAGAGGCGATATATGCAGACAACACAACAAATACATTAATTTATTATAGTAGTTCAACTAATAATAATACACCAACACTTAAATTAAAGTTTGGAGCAGCTGGAACAGAAAGAACAGCAACATGTACAGAAATAACAACAAATACATCAAATTCAACTTCAGTAACAATAACATATACTTACACAATTCAATCAGAAGATAACGGAGGCTTATATGTAACAGAGTTAGAAGAAGTATTTGATAAAGCTGGAAACAGTGCATCAGCAACAAATGTATCATTCACAAGCATAAATGCAGATACAACAGCACCAACAATATCAAGCGTAACAGGAAATCCAACTGATTGGACAAAATATGATGTAATATTAGAAATAACAGCTTCAGATTCAGGAGCAGGATTACATGCAACAGAAGCATACAGCTTTGATAATGGAGCAACATGGCAAACAGGAACAACAAAAACATATACAGCAAACACAAGTGGAATAATAATTAAAGTAAAAGATGCAGTAGGAAATATATCAACATATTCTACAATAGATATAACAAAAATAGATAAAACAGCACCAACAGTAACATTTGGAACAAATGGAAATACTACATATAAAAAATCACAAAGTACAACAGTAACATCAACAGATAATGTAACAGCAAATGCTTTAATAACTTTAAAATACTTATGGACACAAAGCACAACAACACCAGAAGAAAATACATTTAGTAGTACTTTTACAAATGGTGAAACAATAACAAAAAATACAGATTCAGGAAATGACTGGTACTTATGGATATTAGCAAAAGATAGTGTAGGAAACGTAACAATAAAAGGAAGCAACGAATTCTTCCTAGATAATACAGTACCAACAATATCAAGTGTAACAGGAAATCCAACAGATTGGGTAAATACAGATGTAACATTAACAATAAATGCAGAAGATTTAATAGTGAAAGCAGATTACACAACATATGCGGGTATAGGATTACACACAAAACCATACAGTTTTGATAATGGAGTAACATGGCAATCTGGAAACACAAAAACATATACAGAAAATACAAGTGGAATAATAATAAAAGTAAGAGACAAATTAGAAAACATAACAACATTTTCTAAAATAGATATAACTAAGATTGATAAAACAAAACCAACAGTAAGTGTTAGCCCAGAATCAAGTACTTATACTAAAACTAAAGATGTAACAATTACATTAGCAGATGAGGGCGGAGCAAATGTAAGTTCATCAACAGGAAAATACTTTATATCAACAAATGCAAAACCAACCTCTACAGGAACAACATCAAATTACACAAATGGAACAGCATTTACAATAGGAACAGACTTAACAGGAACTTACTACTTATTTGTAGAAGCAGTAAATGATAATGCAACAAATGCAAGTACAGCAAATGGAACATTAGTAACAATAGGAAGTACAAAATATCACAGATTTGGAACATATGTATTTGATAACACAATACCAAAATGGGAATATGCTTCAAAAGATATATATTTAACAAATCCAAATGATGCAGGAAATGATAATTATGCAAATGCTTCAAGAACAGCAGTAATCACATTTAAAGGAAAAAATAATGGTGATGGAAACATAGTTACTTCATCATTAACAGCTGAAAATATAACAGTTTCAGTAAATGGAACAGCAATTACAAACAAAACATTAGATATAACAAATAATGGAACAACAGAAGTAACTGGCACATTGACAATTAAAGATATAATAGGAGATGGTACTTTAACAGTATCAATACCAAGTGGAAGCTTAACAGACCAAGCTGGAAATACAAACATAAATACAGCATTAACAACTAATGTAAATATACAAGCAGATAACACATTTAATGATGTAAGCTTTAAAATAACAAGTCCAACACCATCAGCAAGCGAAACTAAATCATATAAAGCAGGAAACAAAATAACAATAACAGCAACTTATGATGAAGCAATATACAAAGATGAACAATCAACAACTGCAATAACAAAATCTAATGCACCAACTTTAGCATTACTATTTGGAGGAGCTGCAGCAAAAAATACAGTATCTTGCACAGGAGTAAGTGGAAGTGTAATAACTTATGAATACACAATAAAAGCTGGTGATACAGGAACATTAGAAGTAGCAAGCTTAGGAAAAGTATATGATAGAGCCGGAAATGCTAAAGAAATAACAACTAAAACAGAAATTAAAACAACAGCAGGATATAACATTACAGCAGATACAACAGCTCCAACAGTAGCATTAGCAGTAACTAGCCCAATACCTTCTGCAGGACAAACAGGAGTATATAAAGAAGGTCAAGTAGTTACAATAACAGCAACTTATAGTGAAGCTGTTTACACAGCAATACCAGGAACTACTTCAAATAAAATAGATTCAGCAAATGAAGCAGCAGATATAACATTAACTTTTGGAGGAACAGATGCAAAAGGAAAAGTAACAAAGAGCAGTGTAAGTGGAAATGTAGTAACATATACATATACAATAACATCTGGAGATAATGGAGAATTAAAAGTAGCAACTTTAGGAAATGTATATGATAAAGCTGGAAATGATATTAAAAATGAAGGTCAATCTCTATCAAGTCAAATAGCAGGACATGAAAAAGAAGCCTATGGATATGGAGCAGAAGTAAATTATCCATTTGATATAGGAGATACAGATGGAGATGGAATAAGTGATAATGAAAATGATTGGTTAGTATTCTATCAATCAGGAGATAATGTATATTTAATAGCAAAAGATTATGTAGAAACAAGTAAAATAAGTGACACGGCAGTAAATAAACATACAAGTGGAAATTATATGACTTATGGAGTAAACCAATTAAAGTTAACAGAAAACAGCATAGCAACAGGAGTAAGAAATTTATTTTTAATGAATGAATTACCAACAACATCAACAGATAATTATAATTATAAAGCATCAGCAACATTATTAAAAACAGAAAATTGGAGCAATTTTGCAATAAGTGGATATGCCCAAGCAGCAGTAGGAGCCCCAACAGTAGAAATGTGGATGGAAAGCTGGAATAAAAAGTATGGAGGAGAAAGTGGCTATACAAGTTTAAGTTATGCATTTGATAGTGAAAGTGATGGAAAAGGGTACAAAGTAGGAACAACAAGTGCAAGTTCAACTCATGTAAGCGTAACAGGCTATGGAAGCGCGCCAATGTATTTCCCACATACGACATATACAAATATAAACAATACAGGAAGTAACTGCGATGGCTATTGGTTGGCGTCTCCGTCTGCGAACCTCACTTACTATGTGCTTAACGTGAGCTGCAGCGGCAGCGTGAGCGGCAGCCACTTCTATGACGACTCTTACTACGGGGTCCGTCCAGTAGTTTGTCTAACATCTGGAATCTCAGCAAAATGGGAAGATGGAATGTGGAAATTGCGGAGAATAGAGTGGGAGTAGTGCAATAAGAAGCATAGAAAATGCGCACCCCGCCAGGGTCGGCGATTCTCAAGGTGCGCCCCCAGAGATATACAAAAACATAGAGAGCCTTCAGGCATTAAGTCCTGATAGGCTCTCTAAAAATTTATATTATTTTAAGTTTCAATTTTTTAGCTTGTTTTATTAAATAATTATATTTAGCTTCTTCTGCTTTAATTTGATAAGTATAATAGTCAACTAAATCACTATCTGCATGTTGTAAATTATTATACATATTACTTAAATTATTTTTCACAAATTTAATACTATCAAGAAGTTCTATGTTTTTTTCTAAGTCACTTTTATCTGTAATTTTAAATTCTTTAATAAATTCACTATGCATAAAAAGCCTCCTATATCTTCATATTTTAATTTATGCATAATGATAAAAATTTATTCAAATTTTACATATTTTTCTATTTCTTCCCACACTTTTTGAGTATATATTTTTCTTTCTGCTGAGAAAGGTAGGATAGTACTATAAGATATTCCTAAAGTGTTTTTTATTATCTCAACTTCAGCATCTACCTTAGTTATAGCTATTTTATCTGCCTTGTTTGTTAATATCATAAAAGGTAAATTGCTTCTTAATATAAAATCATACATAAGCATATCATCTTCAGTCGGTTTGTGTCTTATATCTAAAACGAATATTATTAATGATATATTTTGGCCTTCTGCTAAATATTGTTCAATATATCTACCAGATATAACTTGTTCTTCTTTTGACATTTTACTATATCCATATCCAGGTAAATCAACAATATAAAATTTGTCGTCCATATTGTAAAAATTAATTTGTCTGGTTTTACCTGGAACATTACTTGTTCTTGCTAAACTTTTTCTATTTAACATAGTATTTATAAATGAAGATTTTCCTACATTAGATTTTCCCACTAAAACAATTTCTGGTAAATTTCCTTTTGGATATTGTTTTTTGCTTACTGCTGATATTTCAAATTTTGGATTTTTAATTTCCATATTTTGCTCCTTTTTCTTTTTTAAACTTTAATTATTATACTACATTTTATGTAAAATTACAATAATTATCCAAATTCAAACACACAATCCTAGTTCCTTCTAAAAACTTCTTTTAGTTTTTTTCTAAGAGTATATTTTGTGTAGTAAAAAATAGTGTATAATTTTTTGATTAAACTCAAAAATTTATACACTATTATAGACTATTCAACTGTTACTGATTTTGCAAGGTTTCTAGGTTTATCTACATCTAGACCTTTTTCTTTTGAAATATAATAAGCTAGAAGTTGAAGTGGGATAACAGATAAGATAGGAGAGATAAGAGTATTTGTTTTTGGAATGCGAATAATCTCATCAAATTTATCTCCAATTTCTTGATTTGTGATTATAAAAGTTTTAGCACCACGAGTTACAACTTCTTGAATATTACTAATTGATTTTTCAACTAACATACGATTTGTTAAAATAGAAATAACAGTTACACCATTTTCAATTAATGCTATAGGACCATGTTTTAATTCTCCTGAAGCATAAGCTTCGGAATGGATGTAAGAAATTTCTTTTAATTTTAAAGATCCTTCAAGAGCAACTGTATAATCAATTCCTCTACCTATAAAGAAAGCATCTTTTTCTTTGTAAATTCTTTTTGCAAAAGCTTCAATTTTACTTGTATCTTTTAAAATTTCTTCTATTTGTGAAGGTAATTCTAAAATATCATTTTTAAGTTCATTAACTTTTTCTACATTTAATTCTAATATTTCAGCAAAATGAATTGCAACTACAGCTAATAATACAATTTGTGAAGTATAAGCTTTTGTAGAAGCTACTGCTATTTCAGGACCAGCATGAGTATATATTGTATAATCTGCTTCACGAGTTATTGAACTACCAATTACATTTGAAACTGCAATAGTTTTAGCACCTTTTGCTTTAGCTAATTTTAATGCTGCTATTGTATCTGCTGTTTCACCAGATTGTGAAATAAAAATACATAATGTTTTATCATCAACTATAGGATCTCTATATCTAAATTCAGAAGCAGTGTCTACTTCTGTCCAGATATTACATAAGTTTTCTAATAATCCTTTTCCTGCTAAACCAGCATGCATAGCTGTACCACAAGCTACAATATATATTTTTTGTACTGTAGATAAGTATTCTTTACTTAAATTTAAATCTGAAATATTAGTTGGTAAATTTGCTTGAAGTCTAGAACCAATAGTTTCTCTAATTGATTTTGGTTGTTCATTAATTTCTTTTAACATAAAATCTGCGAAACCATCTTTTTCAGCAGCTCCAGCATCCCAAGTAATATTTTTAATTTCTTTTTGTATTGTTTCTAAATTTTCATTATAAAATGTTATGTTATTTTTAGATAATATTGCAAATTCTTTATCATTTAAAAGATAAAAATCTTTTGTAAAAGAAAGTATAGCTGGGATATCTGAACTTATATAATTTTCGTTTGTTCCTTTTCCGATAACCATTGGACTATCTTGTCTAACTGCTATCATAGTTTCTGGAAAATCATTACATAAAACTTCTATAGCAAAACTTCCTTTTAATATTTTGCAAGTATTTACAACTGATTCTAAAAATTTTTCTTCACCAGTTTTTTCTGAATTTGAGTAATAATAATGTATTAAATTTGGTATTACTTCTGTATCTGTTTCAGATAAGAAATGATAATTACGAGATATTAAGAAATCTTTTAAATCTGCGTAATTTTCAATAATTCCATTATGAACAACTGCAAATAAATTGCTATTATCCATATGAGGATGAGAATTGGTGCTTGATGGCTTTCCATGAGTTGCCCATCTAGTATGACCGATACCTATAGTACCAGATAAATTTTGAATTTCTTCCATACTGTCAAGTTCAGCCACACGCCCTTTTGTTTTTACTGTTTTGATACCACTATTTTCCATAGTAGCAATTCCTGCAGAGTCATAACCTCTGTATTCTAGTCTTAAAAGACCATTAATTAATATTGGTTTTGCTTGTTTTTTACCAATATATCCTACGATTCCACACATAATTTGAAACCACCTTTCTTAAATAATAAAAATAGGTGTAAGCAAAAATTACTTATTAAGATTTGTTCAAATATTGCTATTTGTTTTTTACTTAATATTTGGTAGTAATCATACCACTAGAGCATCCGCCGAATTTTTCGATAACTCTAGACCTCGTCAACTATAAAATATAGTCCTGGCGCTATGTAATTTAAGAGCTAAAAACTCTTTTTGAATTTGCTAACACTGCTATATAATATGCGAAAAACTCGATTTTGTCAAATTAAAATTTTCTTAAGAAGAATTTAAGAGCTATATTTTTTTATTATATCCAATGAAGTAAATATTATAATATTGAAAAAAATAAATTATTATAGTAAAATAAATTTGTTTTACAAATGATTATTCATTGGAGGAAAAGATGGAAAATATAAAAGTTTTATTTGAAGAAAAAGAGATTCAAGAAAGAATTAAAAATATGGCAAAAGAAATCGACAATGATTATGCAGGAAAAGAAATTGTTGTTATATCTGTTTTAAAAGGTGCTATATTTTTTACAGTAGATTTAGTAAAAAAAATGAAAACTCCTATGAAAATGGAAATGATACAACTTTCTAGTTATGAAGGAACCACTGAAAGTACAGGAATTATAAAACTAAAAAAGGATTTAGATGAATCTATAGAAGGTAAAGATGTATTAATAGTAGAAGACATAGTAGATACAGGACGTTCTCTTAAATTTTTGAAAGAATATTTACTTTCTAAAAATCCAAAAAGTCTAAAAATAGCTGTATTATTAGATAAAAAAGAAAGAAGAAAAGTAAATGTAGAAGTAGACTACACAGGTTTTGTAATTCCTAATAAATTTGTAGTAGGTTATGGATTTGATATAGACGAAAAAGAAAGAAATTTGCCATACATAGGTTATATAGAATAAATCTTATGTATGTAAATAGAAATCTCTAAAGGATGGAGAAAAGGTATGTTTGATATTGAAGAAGAATTAAAAAAGCTTCCAGATAAACCAGGTGTTTATTTAATGAAAGATAAACAAAATAATGTTATTTATGTTGGTAAAGCTGTAGTTTTAAAAAATAGAGTAAGACAGTATTTTAGAAAAAATAATAAAACTGCAAGAATTGAAAAAATGGTTTCATTAATAGATCATTTTGAATATATTGTTGTTGGAAGTGAAGATGAAGCTTTAATTTTAGAATGTAATTTAATTAAAAAATTTCGTCCTAAATTTAATGTTCTTCTAAAAGATGATAAAACTTATCCTTATATAAAAGTTGATATAAAATCAGAATATCCGAATGTTTTTATGACAAGAAAATTATTAAATGATGGGGCAAAATATTTTGGCCCTTACCCAAGTGTAAGTAGTGCAAAAGAAATGATGGAATTTATAAAAGAAAAATTCCAAATAAGACAATGTAAAAATTTTAAACACCAAGATAGAGCTTGTTTAAATTATCATATAAAAAAATGTTTAGCACCTTGTATGGGCTATGTATCTAAAGAGGAGTATAGAAAACAAATTGACCAGATAATGTTATTATTAGATGGAAAAACAGATAAAATTGTAAAAGATTTAGAAAGAGAAATGGAAGAAGCTTCTCAAAAATTAGAATTTGAAAAAGCGGCTAATATTAGAGATAGAATTTTTTCAATAGAAAGAATTGCAGAAAAGCAAAAAGTATCAAATGTATCGGAAAACAATATAGATGTAATTGGTATTTATAAAAATGATATTAGTGTTTGTATAGAAATCTTTTTTGTTCGTGGAAGTAAAATGGTTGGTAGAGAAAATTATTTTTTTGATGAGCTAAAAGATATGGAAGAATCAGAAATTGTTTCTGGTTTTATAAAACAATATTATATGAATTTAAAAGAAATTCCTAGCAAAATAATGATAAGATATTTGCTTGAAGAAAAAGAAGTTTTAGAAAAATGGCTTTCAGATAAAGCGTCTCATAAAGTTGAGCTAAAGAGTCCTCAAAAAGGAGAAAAATTACGTTTTGTTGAAATGGCAGAAATGAATAGCAAAATCACTTTAGAAAATAAGGTTCAAGATAAATCAGAACTTTTGAATGAATTAAAAGAAGTTTTAAATTTGGAAGTTTTACCTATGAAAATTGAAAGTTTTGATATTTCTAATATTTCAGGAAGTTTTATTGTTGCTGGAATGTGTGTTGCTCAAAAAGGTGTTATAAAAAGAAATTTATCAAGAAGATTTAAAATTAAAACAGTATATGGACAAGATGACCCAAGGTGTATGGAAGAAGTTGTTACTAGAAGATTAAAACATTCTATAGAAAATCCAAAAGGTGGTTTTGGAGAATTGCCAGATTTAATTTTAGCTGATGGAGGAATTACTCAAATAAGAGCAATAAAAAAAGCAATGAAAACAGTAGATGTTAATATCCCAGTTTTTGGAATGGTTAAAGACGATACACACTCTACAAGAGCTTTAATTGATGAAAAAAGAAATGAATTTGAAATTTCAGAGAACTTATTTAATTTTATTACAAATTTGCAAGATGAAGTTCACAAAACTGCTATTGAATATCACAGAAAAGTAAGAGATAAAGAAATGACAAAATCAAAATTAGATTTAATAGATGGTATTGGGGAAAAGAAAAGAGTTGCTTTATTAAAGAAATTTGGTAGTGTTTCAAAAATAAAAGAAGCAAGTATTGAAGATTTAATGATGGTAAAAGGAATAAATTTATCTTTAGCAGAAAAATTAAAAAAAGAGTTGTAGAATTATGTGATATACAATATAAAATATGAAATATAAGATATAAAAGTAAAATGTAAAATATAAAATATAAAATATAAGATATAATTAATTTAAAATATTATAAAGAAAATTAAAAATTTTATAAAAATTAATCATAAAATTTTTTCTTAAGCATATATAGTAATATTAGAAAATATTGTGGAGGATTTTATGAAAAAATTTTGGTTAAGTTTATTGATTTTTAGTACAAGCATTAGCTTTTTAGTTTTATTATATTTATTATATAGTTTTGTAATAGTATTACAGAGTATATAAATTTAAAAATAAAATTATAAAAAATAAAAAATAAG
>JAZROJ010000082.1:0-18563 GCA_045648625.1 Candidatus Scatovivens sp. | reverse complement strand
GAATAATACATAGTAACTAAACAGTATAAAAAGTTACTAGAAGTGAAAAAACTTAAAAGCAAAGGTAAAGAAAAATGGATATTAGAAAATTATTAGAAGAAAATTATGAAGAAAAAGAAATAGAGATTATAGAACAATATTTAAGTGGGAAATCTATTAGACAGATTGCAGAAGAAAACAAAAATTTTGGTAGAACAAGAATTAGAAATTTAATAGAAAAATGTTGTTCAAATTATCCACAAATTAGAGATATTATGGAAAAAAGACTTTTTCAAAATAGATACCATAAAAAAGATGGTGATTCTTTAGAGCTTGAAGATTTGACAGAAGAACAAGTTAAACAAGCTTATGAAGATATTAAAGAAGGGAAAACTTTAACAGAGATTGCCAAAGTACATGGTAGAACTAGAGATTTTATTAAAAACAGAATAATAGAATATATTAATGATGAAGAAGAAGAAAAAGAGTTTTTAGATTTATTAAAATCAAATCAACATCCTATAAAAAAAGATGTTTTTTTACAAATGTCTGAAGAAGAAAAAAAGAAAGTATTATTTGAAAAATTAAATAGAAGAAGAGAAAAAAACAATAGAGAAAAATATTCAGAAACTTTTTTAGAGAGAAAATATGAGAGATTAAAGAAATATTTTTTAGAAACAAGAAATGAAAAAATGCAAGATGATGAAAAAATATCTGAAGAACAACTTTTCAAAATTTTATACGATACACCTACACTTCTTTCTAGTTCACTAAGTAACAGAATAATACCAGCTATGGAAAATTTGGATAATAATGAAAATATTGGTATAAGTATGGCTAATAAAATAATAAAAACAGATGCATCTATATTATGTTCTTCTATTGAAAGAACAAATTTGCAAATTAGAATTTTAAAAGATAATGAATTATTAGAAAAGTTTTTGCAAAAGCCTAGAAACTTTAGAACATCTCCAGAAATGATATATGCATTAATTCAATTACATAAAGCCGGAGGAGTAAAAGATAATCAAATATTTATTACAAAAAGTAAACTTCAAAAAAAGTATGAAGTAAATCCAGAAGAAATGTTAGAAGAGTTTGATATTAAACAAAAATATGGAGAAGAACCGTATTTTGATAGATAGTAAAAATTTTATTTAAACTAAATAAATCAAGGTTTAGAAAGGAATAAAATTAATATGGAAGATTTAAAAATTTTTTTAAAACAAATAGGTTTTGAAAAAGAAGATATTGAAGATATTTCTGAACTTGTTAATAATGAAATAGACACAAAAGAATTATATAAAAAAGTGGAATACCTAAAAGAAATAGGCTGTGAAGCTAGAGTAATTAGAATTGTAATAGAAGAAAATATCTTATTTTTATCAACAGAATTAGAAGAAATGAAAAAAGTAATTTCTTTTTTGAAAGCTAATGATTTAGAAGAATATATAGTAAATTTGATAGAAGTAAATCCAGAAATCCTTAGTGTATCAGCAGAAACTTTAAACAGAAATGTAAATCTTATAAAAATGATGGTATCTGACGATAAAATAAAAATTTTATTAAGAGACAGAATAGAGCTATTTACTTACAATACAGATTATTTATCTCAAAGATTAGCCTTTTTAGTAAATAATGGATTAAAAGAGAAAATAGGAAAATTAATTTTAATGCAAATTGAAATATTTGAATTAGAAGAAGATGAAATAGAAATAGAAGAATTGAAGAAAAATTTATAATAAGAAAAGGAGTAAAAATGGCAGAACAAATATCCCCTATGATGCAAAGTTATCTAGAAACAAAAGAACAATATAAAGATTGCATTTTGTTTTATCGATTAGGCGATTTTTACGAAATGTTTTTTGATGATGCTATTGTTGCATCAAGAGAATTAGAAATTACTCTAACAGGACGTGCGTGTGGTTTAGAAGAAAAAGCACCAATGTGTGGAGTTCCACATCATGCAGTAGAAATATACATCTCTAGGTTAATTGCAAAAGGTTATAAAGTTGCTATATGTGAACAACTTGAAGATCCTAAAAAAACAAAAGGTATAGTAAAAAGAGATGTTATTCGAGTTGTAACACCTGGTACAGTTATAGAAACTAATATGCTTGAAGAAAAGAAAAATAATTATATAATGAGTATTGTAAAAAAAGGAATGTATTATGGTATTGCTGTATGTGATATTAGTACAGGAGATTTTTATGCAACACAAATAAAACTTCCAGAAAATAATTTTGAAAAATTATTAGATGAATATGCTAGGTATGCTCCTGTTGAATTAGTAGTAAATCCAGCTATGGGAAGTTCTGAAAAAGAGCTTAATATCTTAAGAGATAGATTAACAAGTTTTGTAACAGTTAGAGAAGATAAATGTTTTTCTAAAGATGAAGAATTTTTGCTAAAATTATATACTATAGTAGATGGTTTTGAAAAAGAAAAAGATTCTTTTGAAAATGAAAGTTTTGTTGTAGAAGCTATTAATGGTTTGCTAAATTATTTTACAGAAACTCAAAAAGTAAAATTAGAACATATAAATAAAATTAAAATTTATGAAGTACAAAAATTTATGGCTTTAGATATTAATGCAAGAAGAAGCTTGGAAATTACAGAAAGAATGCGTGATAAATCTAAAAAAGGAACTTTAATCTGGGTATTAGATGAAACTTCAACTTCAATGGGAGGAAGATTATTAAGAAGATGGATGAATGACCCATTACTAGATACCCAAGAAATTAATGAAAGATTAGATTCTGTTTCTGAACTAAAAGATAATATAATTTTAAGAGGAGATATAATAGATACTCTAAAAAAAGTTTATGATATAGAAAGATTATCTGCTAAAATTTCTTATGGAAATGCAAATGCTAGAGATATGATATCTTTGAAAAATTCTTTATCAAATCTTCCTAGTTTAAAGAAGATATTAGGAGAATCTAAAAGCAATTTAATACAAACTTTATATGAAAGATTAGATACATTAGAAGATATAAAAGTATTAATAGATAATGCTATAGAAGAAGAACCACCAATTAGTGTAAAAGAAGGTGGAATTATAAAAAAAGGATATAATCCTATAATAGATGAATATAAACAAGCTTCAACACAAGGCAAAAGTTGGATGATTGAACTAGAAGCAAAAGAAAGAGAACGTACAGGAATAAAAAATTTAAAAGTTGGATATACAAAAGTTTTTGGTTATTATATTGAAATTACAAAATCTTTCTTAAAACAAGTACCAGATAATTATATTAGAAAACAAACTTTAACAGGTGGAGAAAGATTTGTTACAGAAGAATTAAAAGAATTTGAAAATAAAATATTAGGAGCAGAAGAAAAAGTTGTAGCTCTTGAATATGAAGAATTTACAAAAATAAGAGAAGAAATTGCAAGAAATATAGAAAGACTTCAAAAATCTGCAAATGTAATAGCAACAATAGATGTGCTTACAAGTTTTGCTATTGTTGCAGAAAACTACAATTATGTACGTCCAAATGTAAATGAGGGAAATGTAATTGATATTAAAGAAGGACGCCATCCTGTTATTGAAAAAATGATAGAAAAAGGTAGCTTTGTAGAAAATGATACATACTTAGATTGCAAAGATACTACTGTTGCAATTATTACAGGGCCTAATATGGCTGGTAAATCTACATATATGAGACAAGTAGCTATAATCACTTTAATGGCTCAAATTGGTTGTTTTGTACCAGCAAGAGAAGCAAGTATTGGAGTTGTAGATAAAATTTTTACAAGAGTTGGAGCTTCAGATGATTTAAGTAGTGGTCAAAGTACTTTTATGGTAGAAATGAATGAAGTTGCAAATATTCTAAAAGAAGCTACTCCAAAAAGTTTAGTAATTTTAGATGAAATTGGAAGAGGTACTTCTACATATGATGGTTTATCTATAGCTTGGGCAGTTGCAGAATTTATTGCTGATAAAGAAAAAGTAGGATGTAAAACTCTATTTGCAACACACTATCATGAACTTATAGAACTTGAAAATAAAATAGAAGGTGTAAAAAACTTCTCAATAGCAGTAAAAGAAAAAGGAGAAGATGTAATTTTCCTTAGAAAAATTATACAAGGTGGAACAGATGAAAGTTATGGTATACATGTTGCTAAATTAGCAGGAGTACCAAAAACAGTAGTTTCAAGAGCAAATAAAATCTTAAAATCTCTTGAAAAAGGTGGAGTAAAAATCAAAGAAGAGGCAGAAAATAAAAAACAAGTTGAAGGACAATTTGATTTGTTTAATATGAAGCTTGCTGATATATCTCATGAACTTGACAAAATAAACGTAAATGAGCTTACTCCAATAGATGCATTAAATACACTTGTGAAATTAAAAGAAATGTTAAAATAATTGAAAAAATTGGAAAAGGGGACGGTTCTCTTTTCCAATTTTTGTCATATAAAAAAACTTCTTACATAAAATAAATATATATTATTTTTGTAAGGAGTTTTTTATGTGTGGAATTACAGGTAGTGTAAATTTTTCAAAAGATATATCTAATGAGTATCTAGTTATAAAAAACATGACTGATGCACTAGATAAATTTGATTCAGCAGAAAGTGATTTGTTTTTAGCAAAACATGTGAATTTAGGATATAAAAATTTTAACACCGAAAATACTGAAAAAGATAAACAGCCAAAAACATTCATTTTTCAAGACAATATTTATACAATAGTATATAATGGAAAAATTTATAACATAGAAGAATTAAAACAAGAGCTAAAAGAAAAAGGTTTTTCTTTTGAAGGTAATTTAGATACAGAAGTATTATTAAAAGGTTATATATGTTGGGGAAAAGAAATATGTAATTATTTAAACGGAGTATTTGGATTTGCTATATGGGATAATAAAAATTTAGAATTGTTTGTGGCCAGAGATCGTTTTGGAATAAAACCTTTATACTATATGTGTGTAGATGGAGAGTTTGTTTTTTCTTCTGAAATAAAAGGAGTGTTGAAACATCCAAAAGCGGATAAAATTATTGATAAAACAGGAATTTCAGAATTAATAGGGATAGGACCTTGCCATACTCCTGGACTTACTCCTTTTAAAAATGTTTTTGAATTAGAACCAGCTCATTTTATAATTTATAATAAAAATGGTTTTATGAAAAAAGAATATTGGAAATTAGAAACAAAGCCACATACAGAAGATGTAGAACAAACTTGTGAAAAAATAAGATATCTTTTAAAAGATTCGGTAGAAAGACAACTTTCATCAGATGAACCTGTTGGAAGTCTTTTATCAGGTGGATTAGATTCAAGTATTATTACAAAATATGCAAGTGATTATTATCAAAAAAAATATGGAATAAAATTAAATACATTTTCTGTTGATTATGTGGACCAAGAAAAAAACTTTGTAAAAAACGATTTTCAACCTAATACAGATAATAATTATATTGATTTGATGGTGGAAAATTTAAATACAAATCATACTAAAATTATTTTAGATACACCAGAACTTTTTGGAAGCTTAGAAGATGCAATGGTTGCAAGAGATTTGCCTGGCATGGCAGATGTGGATTCTTCTTATTTATTGTTTTTTAAAAGAGTAAAAAATGATGTAAAAATAGCACTATCTGGAGAATGCTCAGATGAAATTTTTGGAGGTTATCCATGGTATTTTAGAAAAGATAGTTTAGAAAGTAACACTTTTCCGTGGTCTATTGCTATAAAAGAAAGACAAAATTTGTTAAATAAAGAAATTTCTAAAAATATAAATTTGAAAGAATATATTGATTATAGATATGCAGAGAGCTTAAAAAAAGTTGAATTTTTAGATAATGATTCAGAGCAAAATAAGATATCTAGAAAATTAATTTATTTAACTTCAAAGTGGTTTATGCAAACTCTTTTAGATAGAACAGATAGAATGTGTATGTTTAACGGATTTGAAGCTAGAGTTCCATTTTGTGATTATAGAATAGTAGAATATGCATGGAATATACCTTGGGAAATGAAGGCTTATCAAGGTAGAGAAAAAGGGTTGTTACGTTATGCGATGGAAAAAGAATTGCCTGAAGAAATTGTTTACAGGAAAAAAAGTCCATATCCTAAAACACATAATCCCAATTATGCAAAAATTGTTAAACAAGAATTATATAAAATTATTGAAAATACAAAATCTCCAATAAATGATTTATTAAATAGAGAATATATTTTAGAAATAATAGAAACAGAAGGAAAAGCTTTTGCAAGACCATGGTTTGGTCAACTTATGACTGGACCTCAGCTTATGGCTTATTTAATTCAAGTAAATATGTGGCTTGAAAAATATCAGCCTAAAATAGAATTATAAAATAAAATTATTATCATTAAAAATTTAAATTAAGAACACACCTTATAAATAAAAAGATAAAAAGAAAGTAAATTTTTGCATTTATTTTCTGGTTATTATTTTTACTTATAAAAGGTGTGTTTTTTAAGTAGAGATTTAGTAAAATGTATTGATTTTTGAGTGCTTTAATGATATAAAAAAAGAGATATATTATACAAGGAGGAATCATGGGATTTTTTGAAAAATTAAAACAAGGATTAGGAAAAACAAAGAGTTCAATTGATGAAAAAATCAATAATGTTTTTAGTATTTTTAGAAAAGTTGATGAAGAATTATTAGAAGAATTAGAAGAAGTTTTAGTTATGTCTGATATAGGGATAGAAACTTCTGTAAAAATTATAAATGAATTAAGGCAAAAAATTAAAAAAGAAAAAATAGAAGATGAACAAGATGTAAAAAAAGCTTTAAAAGATATTATGAAAGAAATATTAAATATAGCTGAGCCTAAATTAAATCTAGAAACAAAACCATCAGTGATTTTAGTAGTAGGTGTAAATGGTGTTGGAAAAACTACATCTATTGGTAAGATTGCAAATAATTTAGTAAAACAAGGGAAAAAAGTTGTAGTAGCTGCAGCTGATACTTTTAGAGCAGCAGCAGTAGAACAATTAGAAATATGGGCTGAGCGTTCAGGAAGTATAATTGTAAAAAAAGAAGAAGGAGCAGATCCGGCAGCTGTTGTATATGATGCCATTCAAAAAACTAGAGAAATTGGTGCAGATGTATTAATTTGTGATACTGCAGGAAGATTGCATAATAAAAAATATTTAATGGATGAACTTTTCAAAATAAAAAAAGTAATAGAAAGAGAAATGGAAGAGTGTAGCCAAGAGGTTTTATTAGTATTAGATGCAGAAACAGGACAAAATGCTATTTCTCAAGTTAAGGCTTTTAAAGAAACTACAGATATTACAGGTATTGTTTTAACAAAATTAGATGGAACTGCAAAAGGTGGAGTTGTAATAGGTATTGTTTCAGAAAATCAGATACCAATTAAGTTTATTGGTGTAGGAGAACAAATAGAAGATATGCAAGTGTTTGATGCACAAGAGTTTTTAAATGCAATCATTTAAAAAGGAGGAAATATGGAAAAAGAAGAAATAAAACAAGAAAAAAAAGATGCTCCAAAAGATAAAAGTAAAAAAATAGGTAAAAGAAAATTGATTGTTCTAATAGCTTTATTAATATTTGTAATAGTAAGCTATATCTCTATTAGAGCAGAATATTTAAATACTATTGAAATAGGACAAGAATATGAAACCATATTTGTAGAAAAAATAAAAAATAAATATATGGTATTAGGAGTAACAGTATTTATAGTATACATTTTGTCTTATATTACAAATAAATTTATAAAAAAGGGATTAAAGAAATTTTTTGAAGAAGAGAAAAAAGAATTTCCAAAATTAGCAAATAAAAGTTTAAGCTTAGTTTTAGCTTTAGTTGCAGGTTTTGTTGCTCAAAATACATTAGCTGATAAATTTGCAGTATTTTCAAATGCAGCAGTTTTTGGACAAACAGATAATATATTTGGAGCAGATATTGGATATTACATGTTTCAATTACCATTTATTCAAGCAATATTGGTGTTTGCAATAGAAGTTTTTGTTGTATTAATGATTTATATAGCTTTATATTATGTTATTGTTTTGAACAAATACTTTGATGGAGTTGATGTAGAAACTCTTAGAAAAAATACTTTTCTAAAACAAGAAATTTTTATGATAATATTAACAATATTAGTAGTTTGTGCTTATATTTTTATTGGAGCTCAAAATGTTTTAACAGGAAATATGGTAACAATAGGAGAAGGTACTTCAGAAACTACACTTATTGGAGCAGGACTTGCCGATGTAACAGTAAAAGTATGGGGATATAGAATATTTAGTGTTGTAATAGCAATAGTATCTATATTTGTTATCAAATATGCTAAAAAAGCGAATTTCAAAAAAGCAGTAATAAGTGCTTCTGTTATTCCAATGTATCTAGTGTGCTTATTTGCTGTTTTAACATATGTTCAATTAGTACATGTTCAAAATAATGAATTAGATACAGAAAAACAATATATAGGATATAACATAGAAAATACTAAAAAAGCTTATGGTATAGATATTGAACAAAAAAATATAGATTCTTATAAAACAATCACATCAGAAGAAGTAAAAAATAATGAGAATGTAATAGAAAACATTCCTTTAATTAGTGAAGAAATTACTTTAAAATCTGTAGCTGAACATCAAGAAAATAGTGTTTATTATACATATGATAATACATTTTTAAGTGTATATAATGTTAATAATAAAGAACAAGTAGTTTATATAACACCTAGAGAAATTTTAACAGATTCAAGTATTAGTTATAATAATAAAACTTTAAAATATACACATGGATATTCAGCTGTTGTAAGTTCTTCAACAGATTCAAATAGTGATGGATATGCTGAATATATTTTATCTGATTTTAATACAGATAATGCTATGAAAATAAAAGAACCTAGAATTTATTTTGGTTTACAAACTAATAGTACAATTATGACAAATACTGAGTTTGGAAAAGAATATGATATTCCAATTACAGCTACAACATATGTTGAAAATGTATATGATGGAAAAGCAGGTTTGAATTTGAATTTCTGGGACAGATTAGTTTTAGGAATTAATCAAAAAAATCTAAAACTAGCTTTCTCATCTGATATAACAGAAAATACAAAAATTATTTCTAATAGAAATATTATAGAAAGAGCAAAAAAACTATTACCAAATATTTTATATGATGAAAATCCATATTTAGTAGTAAATGATGAAGGAAGATTAATATGGGTATTAGATGGATATACAAGAGCAAATTCATATCCATATTCTCAAACTTCAGTAATAGATATAAAAGGATATAAAGAAGAAATTAATTATATTAGAAATTCTGTAAAAATATTAATAGATGCTTATGATGGCACAGTAAAATTCTATATTACAGACAGAAATGATCCAATTATAATGACATATAGAAATATGTATCCAGATTTATTTGCAGACGAAAAAGAAAAAATACCAGCAGATATTGCAGAACATTTTGTTTATCCAGAATTTTTATATAAAGTTCAAGCTGAAATGATAAATTTATATCATGATATTAGTGAAGATGTTTTATATAGAGCAGATGATATATGGCAAATTACAACAAAATCTGCAAATACTAATTCAAAAGTAACTGGTATTGAAATGGAGCCTTATTATACAATGCTAAAAACAAAAGATAGTGATAAGCCTACTTTTGGTTTAGTTTTAATGTATAACAAATTAGGAAAGCAAAATATAACTTCTTATTTAGTAGGAAGTGTTGAAAACGGTAAATCTAAGTTACAATTATATAAATTTAACTCAGAAAATAATATAATAGGTCCAGTACAATTTAATAATCAAATTGAACAAGATGAAAAAATTTCTTCAGAATTAGAAGCATTAAACAAAAGTGGTATAAAATTAGTAAAAGAAATGATTATAGTTCCTATTAACAACACACTATTATATGTAGAGCCTGTTTATCAATCTATGTTAAATGAAAAAGATGCAATACCAACATTGAAAAAAGTAATTGTAGCATCAGGAAACACAGTAGCAATAGGAGATACACTAAATGAAGCATTAAATAATTTATTTGATGATGCGTATTCTGTAGATTTAGAATTTGTTGATATAGATAATATAGAAGCTTTAATGGATTCTGTAATTAAAGCAAACAACAATTTAAAACAATCTTTAGAAGTAAATGATTTTGAAATGATAGGTAAAGACATGGCTAGACTTCAAATGTTAATAAATCAATTAGAAACAGCAAGACAAAAAGAATTAGAGTTAGAAAAAGAGCTTAAAGAAAAACAAAATAAAGATGTAGAAATAGATAATAACAATTCGGAAAATACAACTATAGAAAATAGTATATTACAAAATATTGTAACAAATTTAGAAAATGAAGTATCAATATACACTAATACTTATGTAGAAAATTAAAAATAATTTAAGTACAATTAGTAGTAGAAATAGAAAGGAGAGTAAGGAATATTTTTATATTCCTTACAAAAAATAATTAT
Source organism: Candidatus Scatovivens sp. (assembly GCA_045648625.1). Lineage (GTDB taxonomy): Bacteria > Bacillota > Clostridia > TANB77 > CAG-508 > Scatovivens. The sequence goes on along the minus strand of JAZROJ010000082.1, from coordinate 8,135 downwards.
GAATTTAGCAAACAAATTAACTGTTTTTAGAATGATTTTAGTACCTATATTTGTAATAATAGGATATTTAGGAATTTTAGGAGTTATACCTGGAGAATGGATAGGAATACCTACTTTTTTATGGATAATGAATATAATATTTATTATTGCATCTATAACAGACCAATTAGATGGTTATATAGCTCGTTCTAGAAATCAAGTAACAACATTTGGTAAATTTCTAGATCCTTTAGCAGATAAAATTTTAGTTTTATCAGCACTTGTAATGCTTGTAGAATTTGATAAAATTCCTGCATGGATACCTGTTATAGTTTTGGCAAGAGAATTTTTAGTTTCAGGATATAGATTAATAGCTGTAGAAAAAGGTGGAAAAGTTATAGCTGCATCTATTTGGGGAAAATTGAAAACAGTAACACAAATGATTGCTATAATATTAGTTTTTGCAGATAGATTTGCTTTTTGTGATTTTTTAAGAGCAAATACTTCTTTAGCAAATGCTTCAATAAGTAGTTTTCAAATTTATATGACTCAAGGAGAAATAATTTTTAATGTAATAACAAGTGCACTTATGTCAATATCTGTTATAGCTACAATTTTTTCAGGATATGATTATTTAAAAGGCGGAAAAGATTTATTTAAAGATGCATAAAGCCACATTTAGCATAATTTATAAGTTAAAAATATTTTTTTATACTAAGGAGGAAATATGGAACAAGTAGAATTAAACGAAGGAACAGCTCTTTTAATTGTTATAGCTTTAATTTTCATATTAGTAATGAGTATTGTAGATTTAATACTGGATAGACTAAAACCAAAGTCAAAGAAAAAGTCAAAGAGAAAATCTAAAAAACAACAATTAGAACAAGAAGATAAAACAGAAAAATCTATTAAAGAAATAGATAAATTGTTAGAAAGTCTTGAGATAGAAGAAAAACGTCATAAATAGAAAATTAGAAAAGGAAAGCGTTATGAACAAAAAAGAAGCTCAAAAAAGAATTGAGGAATTAAAAGAAATAACATCATATCATGCAAAAAAATATTATGATGATGACAATCCAGAAATTAGTGATTTCGAATATGATATGCTTATGTTAGAACTTAGAAATTTAGAAAAAGAATATCCAGAATTTATAACAAAAGATTCTTTAACACAACATGTTGGAGGAAATGTAAAAGAAGGATTTCAAAAAATAGAGCATGAAGTTCCACTTCAAAGTTTACAAGATATATTTGATTTTGAAGAATTATATGCTTTTGATGAAAGAGTAAGAAAAACACTAGAAATTGATGATAAAAAAGATATAGAAGAAAACAAAATTAATAAAAATAAAATCAATTATGTTGTAGAAACTAAAATAGATGGTCTTTCTGTAGCTCTAGAATATAAAAATGGTGAATTTATACGAGGTGCTACAAGAGGAAATGGCTTAGTTGGAGAAGATATTACAGAAAATTTAAAAACTATAAAAAATATTCCTAAAAACTTAAAAGAGCCTGTTGATATTACTGTAAGAGGCGAAGTATTTATAGGCAAAGAAGCTTTTGATAAAATGAATGAAGAAAGAATGGAAAATGAAGAACCACTTTTTGCTAATGCGAGAAATGCAGCAGCAGGTTCTTTAAGACAATTAGATAGCACAATTACAGCCAAAAGACCATTAGATATATTTATATTTAATGTACAAAAATCAGATTCATTAAAATTAAAATCTCACAAAGAATCATTAGAATATTTAAAAGCATTAGGGTTTAATATAAATCCAGTTGCAGTTTTGTGTAATACAATAGAAGATGTAATAAAAGAAATTGAGAAAATAGGAGAAAATAGAGAGTCTCTATCATTTGGTATAGATGGTGCTGTAGTAAAAATAGATGATTTATCTCAAAGAGAAATTTTAGGGACAAATTTTAAAACACCAAAATGGGCTATAGCATACAAATATCCACCAGAGCAAAAAGCTACTATACTAAAAGATATTATTTGTCAAGTTGGAAGAACAGGAGCAATTACTCCAATGGCAATATTGGAGCCTGTAAAAGTAGCTGGTTCAACAATTTCTAAAACAACTCTTCATAATGAAGATTTTATAAAAGAAAAAGATTTAAAAATTGGAGATACTGTTATAATACAAAAAGCTGGAGATGTTATACCAGAAGTAGTAAATGTAGTAAAAGAAAAAAGAACAGGTAAAGAAAAGGATTTTGAAATGCCAAAAACCTGTCCTGTTTGTGGAGCAAAAGCAGTAAGAGAAGAAGGAGAATCAGCAGTTAGATGTATAGGAATTGAGTGTCCAGCAAAACAATATAGAAGTTTATTGCATTTTGCTTCAAGAGAAGCAATGAACATAAAAGGTTTAGGAGATAGCCTGATAGAAGAATTTTTAAATAGAGATTTTATTCATAATATAGCAGATATTTATACATTAAAATTTGAAGATATAGCAAGTTTAAAGAAAAATGGAAAAAAATTTGCTCAAAATCTAATAGATAGTATAGAAGAAAGCAAAAAGAACGAATTTTATAGAGTTATAAATGGTTTTGGAATAAGACATATTGGAGTAAAAGCAGCAAAACAATTAGCAAAAAAATATAAAAACATAGATGAACTAAAAAAAGCCAGTTTAGAAGAATTAATAGAAATTGAAGATATGGGAGAAATTATGGCACAAAGTGTATATGAATTTTTCTCACAAACACAAACTGAAGATTTAATTCAAAGATTAAAAAATGCGGGAGTTAATATGGAATCTGAAGAAAATGAAATATCAGATTTAAGGTTTGAAGGAAAGATTTTTGTATTAACTGGAGCATTAGATAAATATGGAAGAAAAGAAGCTGAAGAAATAATAGAAAAATTTGGTGGAAAAACTTCATCTTCAGTTTCTAAAAAAACAACATATGTTTTAGCTGGAGAAGATAGTGGAAGTAAGCTAACAAAAGCACAAGAACTAGGAGTAACTATTATATCAGAACAAGATTTTGAAGATATGATAAAATAATATTTTAAATGAAATAAATAAAAATTATAAATTAAAATAAGATTGTTTAGTTAAACTAAAAAGAAAAGGAAACAGAAAATGGAAAAACAATATACTTTTGAGATGTTTTGGGAAGATTTAGATAATGGTTTTGAAATTTATTATTGGTATATGGATTGTAAATATCTTATTTATAAATTAAGCAAAAATTGTTATAAAAATGAATTAGTAGAATCTCCACCTAAATGTGCGCATCAACAAAATGCAGTTCTCACATTAAAAAGAGTAAGAGAAATTTTTGATTATATGGAGCATTTTGAATACAAATTTTAAAATATAAATATTAAAACTGGAGGAAATATGGAAGATAGAAACATATTAGATCCTAATATACAAGATGATACAGAAGAACTAGTGGAATATTCTCTAAGACCTAAAAGTTTAAAAGAATATATAGGTCAAACAAAAGTAAAAGAAAGTATGAAAGTATATATAGAATCTGCTAAAAAGAGAGGGGAAGCTTTAGACCATGTTTTATTATATGGACCACCAGGGCTTGGAAAAACAACATTATCTAATATTATTGCAAATGAGATGGGAGCAAATATAAAAATAACTTCTGGACCTGCAATAGAAAAGCCTGGAGATTTAGCAGCACTTCTTACAAATTTGTCAGAAAATGATGTTTTATTTATAGATGAAATTCATAGATTAAATAAAAATATAGAAGAAATTTTATATCCAGCTTTAGAAGATTTTAATTTAGATATCATAATAGGAAAAGGACCAACTGCAAAATCTATTAGATTAGATTTACCTCACTTTACTCTTGTAGGAGCAACAACAAGAGCTGGTTCATTATCTACACCACTTAGAGATAGATTTGGAATTGTATCAAGATTAGAATTATATTCAGAAAAAGATTTAACAACAATTGTAGAAAGATCTAGTGATATATTAGGTATTGAAATTGAAAAAGAAGCATCACGTGAAATTGCAAAACGTTCAAGAGGAACACCAAGGATCGCAAATAGATTATTAAAAAGAGTACGAGATTTTGCTATTGTATTAGGAGATGGAAAAGTAAGTTTAAAAATTGCCAGAGATGCTTTAGATAAACTAGAAATAGATGATTTAGGTTTAGATAATATTGATAGAAAAATATTAGAAACTATTATTTTAAAATATCATGGCAAAGCTGTAGGTGTAGAAAGTTTAGCAGCTACAATCAATGAAGAAGTAGAAACAATAGAAGATGTATATGAACCTTATTTAATGCAGATTGGTTTTTTAACTAGAACACCAAGAGGTAGAATGGCTACACCAATTGCTTATGAACATTTGGGATATGAATATATAAATTAAAAGGAGAAATACATGAAAGATTTAATCAAAAAAACAAAAATCACAGATTTTTTAAAAAACAATGGTATCTTTATTATTTTCTGTATATTACTATTATGGATAAGCTTATTATTAATACAAGTAGCAGATGCATATACAATGCTGAATCCAGAAAACACTAAGCAAACAGTAATGTTACATACTTTGTTTCAAGGAGAATTTGGAACAATAGCCACTTGGATGACAATAATAGCCATTGTTTTATATAGTATTATATTTATTATTTTAAATAAAAAAGAAATTGATATTTCAAAAATATTTTTAATGATAATAATTCCTTTAGGAATTATACATGCAATTATAAATCCTTTAGGAAGAGTACCAGATGAAGATACTCACATAAGAAGGGCGTATGAAATTTCTTATGGACATTTACTTACAAAAGTAAATGAAGAAGGAGATGTAGGAAGAGAACTTCCTGCAGAGTTAAATTTAGTAACAAAAGAAAATGAAACTTATAATATTTTCGAACAAAATAAAGAAAAAGAATATGGAGAAGAAAAGCAATTTTTAACATTTAATAATACAGCTATATATGCATTTATTTGTTATTTGCCACAAGCTATAGGAATATTAATAACTAGAATATTTGGAGCTAATATAATTACACAAATTTATGCTGCTAGGATAGTTAATTTATTAGTATATGTTGTTTTAATATATTTTGCTATTAAGAAAATACCATTTAAAAAATTTGCTTTATTTATGATTACATTTTTACCAATAACAATACAAGAAGCTGCTTCATTATCACCAGATGCTTTAACAAATGCAATATGTATTTTCTTTGTATCATACATATTATACCTAATTTATTCAGCTGAAAAATTGAGTAAAAAAGATTATATAATTTTAGGTATAAGTTCTGTATTTGTAGCTTTAGTAAAAATTATTTATTTACCACTATGTGCATTAGTTTTTATGATTCCTAATGATAAATTTGACTCAAAAAAGAAAAAGTACATAATTTTAATAACAATATTTATTTTATCTGTAATATTAAATTTAGGTTGGTTAAAATATGCTAATTCTCATTATAGACAAGCATATAATGAAGCAAATCCACAAGAGCAAATAAGATTTGTTTTAGAAGACCCTTATAGATATGTAATTACGTGTTTTAGAGATATTCATTTGCGTTTAGATTATTATCTATTGGGATTAGTAGGAAAAGATTTATCTCATATAGATATAGATATGTCAATGATAATGCAATTACCTTTAATTTTATTAGTATTATTTTCTTTTATATGTGATGAGAATGAAAAAATAAAGCCAAATTGGAAAATAAAAATATTTTTTGGGGTAATAATGCTAGCTGTTATTGCACTATTGTTTACAAGTGAATATATTGCATGGAATCCAGTTGGAAATTTCTGGGTAAACGGAGTACAACCAAGATACTACATACCAATATTATTAATTTTAGCAGTGATATGTAATATGAATTCTTTAAAATTAGAGAAAAAGATTGATTGGAAATATATTTATATATTAACAATTACTATAAATATGCATGCTATTATATCAATGTTAAATTTATATATGAAATAAAAAAAGAAGGAGAAAAGTGTTAAAAATTAACACGTAAGAAAAGATGAAAAAAGTTATAATTATTGGAGCCGGACCAGCAGGGTTAACAGCTGGATATGAATTATTAAAAGATGGAAAAAAAGATTATGAAGTATTGATATTAGAAGAATCTCAAGATATAGGTGGAATTTCTAAAACAGTAAAATATAATGGAAATAGAATGGATATTGGAGGACATAGATTTTTCTCAAAAGACCAAAATGTAATGAAATTTTGGGAAGAATTAATGCCAATACAAGGAGTAAATTCTTTTGATGATGAAAAATTAGGAAGAGAGAAACCATTAAAACAAGGTGGACCAAATCCAGAAAAAGAAGACCATGTAATGCTTATAAGAACAAGAGTTTCTAGAATTTATTATTTAAAGAAATTTTTTGATTATCCTATTAGCTTAAAATTACAAACTTTTACTAATATGGGATTAGTAAGAACTATAAAAGCTGGATTTAGTTATTTAAAATCTGTTTTTGTAAAAAAAGAAGAAAACTCATTAGAAAACTTTTATATAAATCGTTTTGGAAAAGTATTATATAGTATGTTTTTTGAGAAATATACTGAAAAATTATGGGGAAGACATCCAAAAGAAATTTCTGCAGATTGGGGTTCTCAAAGGGTAAAAGGTTTATCAATTACAGCAGTTATAAAAGATGCTTTTTCAAAAATATTTGGTAAAAAGAACAAAGAAAAAGTAGAAACATCTTTAATAGAACAATTCTGGTATCCAAAATTTGGTCCTGGTCAATTATGGGAAACTCTTGCTACAAAAGTAGAAGAAAAGGGTGGAAAAATAAAAAAAGGATATAGTGTAAAAAATATTTGTATAGAAAATGGCAAAATAAAAGCTGTAGAATGTATGGTTGATGGAAAAGTAGAAAAAATCGAAGGAGATATATTTATTTCTACTATGCCAGTAAAAGATTTAGTAGCAGGATTCAAAGGACAAGAAGTTCCACAAGATATGAAAGAAATTGCAGCAGGATTACCATATGTGGATTTCCAAACTGTTGGTGTGTTAGTAAATAAATTAAAATTAAAAAATCAAACCAAAATGAAAACTTTAGGAGATATTGTACCAGATTGTTGGATTTATGTACAAGAACCAGAAGTTAAAATGTTAAGATTCCAAATATTTAATAACTGGTCTCCTTATTTAGTAAAAGATGCTGAAAATACTGTATGGGTAGGATTAGAATATACTTGTCAAGAAGGCGATAAATACTGGAATATGAGTGATGAAGAGTTCTCAAAATTTGCTATTGATGAATTAGTAAGTATGCAAATTATTGATAAAGAAGATGTTTTAGATTCTCATAGAGAAAGAATTAAAAAAGCTTACCCTGCTTATTTTGATACATATGAACATATGGATAATTTAATAGAATATTTAAATAAATTTGAAAACTTATTCTGTATTGGTAGAAATGGTCAACATAGATATAATAATATGGATCACTCAATGGCTACTGCTATGGAAGCTGTATATAATATTAAAAATAATGTTACTACAAAAGATAATATTTGGAATGTTAATACAGAAAAAAAATACCATGAAGAGAAAAAATAAAATTAATTGTTATATATAAACTAATTTTATTAAAACTTAACCTAATTATATAATAGATTCACTATATTTCTCGGCTTCCTTTCATTGCAAAGAAAATCTAAATTTAGAAAAATGACACTCCCCAAAGGGATTTGGGCTCCTTCATTTTTCTAAATTAATATTTTCTATTGCTCTTACAGTCGCATTCGAAATTTCGTTCATCTATTATATAATTAGGTTAAGTTAATAAAAATTGTTAAAAAATAAGGAATTATTATGAAAGAAAAAATAATAAAGTATTTAAAAATCTTATTAATTGTGTTAGGACTAGAAGTAATATTATTTAATATTACTTCTTTTAGAACTTTATTTGGAGATTATAACCAAAAAGTGTTTGGAAAAGAAGATTTTGAGCATTTAAAATATGAAGATGAAGAAGATGATGATGAAACTCATATAAAAATAGATAATATCAATTTACAAATAGCTACAATAAAATTAGAACTAACTGAAAATGTAAAAGGAATGAGATATAATTATGAATGTTCAGATGAAACTACTACAGAACATATAGAGTTACCTTCTAAAATATATATAGGAGAAGATGAAAGAACACA
>JAZROJ010000081.1:0-5192 GCA_045648625.1 Candidatus Scatovivens sp. | reverse complement strand
AAGACAAAGAGGAACAAATGTACATCCAGGAACAAATGTTGGAATCGGAAGTGATGATACTTTATTTGCTTTAATCGATGGAACAGTTAAATTTGAAAGAAAAGGAAAAGATAAAAAACAAGTAAGTGTTTATCCAGAAGCATAGATAAAAAAGAGGCTAGATAGGCCTCTTTTTTTGTATTATAAGAAATTCATTTAGGATTTCATATAATACAAAGGCTTCGCCAATATTTGCACACAATTTTACTTTGTAAAATTGGAGCATAGAACAAAGACGAGCCAGATAAAAATCTTAAAATACATTTTTTGTTCTTTTATAAATATTTCGGTTATTCTTAAAGATAAATAAATTATTTAGAATAATAAAATTAAAAAAGTATTTGAATTATTATTAAATATATGATTTAATAATAGTGTGAAATATTTTAAAAGGAGACAACAATTATGAGAAATAAAACTTCACCTATTATAATTTTAGTAATTTTTTTAGTAATAGTAGCTTTAGGTATTTTTGCTTTTACTTCCTTTGGTTCGAAAGAAAACAAGAATGAAGGAAATAAACATGGTAATATAGAAGAAAACATAATAAAACCAACATTAGAATTAAGTTTGAGTTCATCAGAAGAAAATCTAGAAAGTGTTACAATATCAGCAAAGGCTAGTATGGAAGATGGAACTACAATTACAACAATTATATTGCCAGATAAATCAGAAATTTTATCATCTGAGGCAAAATATGAAGTTACAAAAAATGGAGAATATTCTTTTAAAGCAATAGCTGAAAATGGAGCAGAAGAGACAGTTTCTATAAAAGTAAGTAACATCAAAATTGCATCATCTACAAATCCTTACATTCCAAATGGATTCAAACCTGTAAAAGATACAGATATTGAAAGTGGCTTTGTTATAGAAGATACTTATGGTAATCAATATGTGTGGGTACCTGTAGAAAAAGGTCAATTAAAAAGAGATACAATGTTAGATGCTAATTTTGAAGAATCTACAAATACAGCCTCAGCTTTAGTAAATAGTGTAGCTCAAAATTATGGTTTTTATATAGGAAGATATGAAGCATCAGAATTTGAACTAAATGGTGAAAAAGTAGCAGCTACAATGTCTGGTAAGATTCCATGGACAAATCTTACTTATTTAGAAGCATCAGAATATGCAACTGATTCTGGAGTTAAATTTGGTTATGAAGATGTAAGTACAGCTATAATAAATAGTTATGCTTGGGATACTGTATTAAACTTATTTGATCAAAAGATAAGTAATTTTTCTTCAAGTGTAAATTATGGGAATTATAGTGGAACAATATATCCAACAGGAGCAACTCAAACAGACATAATATACAATATTTGTGATATAGCCGGAAATGTTAGTGAATGGACTACTGAAATTTACAAATCAGTATACACTAATGAAAAAGACAAAAATAACAAAAATCAAGTCCTTTATAGAGTAATAAGAGGTGGAAGTGCCAATTTAAGTAGAACACCAAAAGGGCATAGAGGTTATCCAGTAGATACATCAGAAGCTTATTGGGGATTTAGAATGGTATTATATAAATAGAATATATATTTTTTTAATAGAAAGGAAGTATTTGTCTATTAAATAAAATAATAAAAGCATTTGATAAATAAAAATTTGTCAAATGCTTATTTTATAGAAATTATTTAATAATTATAATTGAAAATATATAGAAAATAAGATATAATATATCCACATTAAAAGGAAGAAAAGAGGAAAACGTATATGATAAATGAATACAGAACACATAGTTGTGGAGAACTAAGAATATCAGATGTTAATAAAGAAGTAAGACTTTCTGGTTTTGTTCAAACAATTAGAAATTTAGGTAAGATGTTATTTATTGATTTAAGAGATGAAAATGGAATTACACAAATTGTGATTTCAGACAATTCTAATCTTGATGATAAAATAAAAGATATAACAAAAGAATGTACAATAACAGTTAAAGGAAAAGTTATAGAAAGAAGCAATAAAAACGATAAAATTCCTACAGGAGATATAGAAATATTAGCAGAAGATATAAAAGTGTTAGGGAAATGTAAAAATACGCTTCCTTTTGAAATTAATATAGAAGGTCAAAATGTTAGAGAAGATTTAAGATTAGAATACAGATTTTTAGATTTAAGAAATGAAAAAATACATAAAAATCTTATATTACGTTCTAAAATTTTAAAAGATTTTAGAACAGTTATGGATGAATTAGGATTTATAGAAATTCAAACACCAATATTAGCAAATTCATCTCCAGAAGGAGCTAGAGATTTTCTTGTACCAAGCAGATTGCATCCAGGTGAATTTTATGCTCTTCCACAAGCACCACAACAATTTAAACAATTATTGATGGTATCTGGTTTTGAAAAATATTATCAAATAGCACCTTGTTTTAGAGATGAAGATCCTAGAGCAGACCGTTCTCCAGGTGAATTTTATCAATTAGATTTTGAGATGAGTTTTGTTACACAACAAGATGTGTTTAATGTAATAGAAACAATTCTTCCAAGAGTATTCAAACAAAATACAGATTGGAAAGTTGACGAAGGACCATTTATTAGAATTCCATATAAAGAAGCTATGGAAAAATATGGTTCAGATAAACCAGATTTAAGAAATCCATTAACAATTTCAGATTTAACAGAAATATTTGTTGGAACAGAATTTAATGCTTTTAAAGATAAAACTGTAAAAGCAATTACAGTAGAAAACATGGGAGAGACACCTAGAAAATTCTTTGATAATATGTCAAATTATGCAGTAGAAGAGTTAGAAGCAAAAGGTTTAGCTTGGGTAAAAGTTGATAGCGAAGGAAATTTAAATGGTGGAATTAGCAAATTTATAGATGATGATAGAAAAGCAAAAATCTTTGAAAAAATGAATATAAAACCAAATTCAGCAATATTCTTTATTGCTGATGAATATAATAAAGCAGTAAAAATAGCAGGTGGAATAAGAATAAAATTAGGATTAGAATTAGATTTATTAGAAAAAGATGTATACAAATTCTGTTTCATAGTAGATTTTCCTATGTATGAATTATCAGATGAAGGTACAATAGATTTTAATCACAATCCTTTCTCAATGCCACAAGGCGGTTTAGAAGCTTTAGAAAACAAAGATCCTTTAGATATTTATGCATATCAATATGATGCTGTATGTAATGGATATGAAATTTTATCAGGTGCTGTTAGAAATCATGACCAAGAAATTATGATAAAAGCTTTTGAAATAGCGGGATATACTGTAGAAGATGTAAAAGGAAGATTTGGTGCTTTATTTAATGCATTTAGTTATGGAACTCCTCCACATGCTGGAGCGGCTCCTGGAATTGATAGAATAGTAATGCTTCTTGCAAAAGAAGATAATATTAGAGAAGTTATAGCTTTCCCTAAAAATAAAAAAGCAAGAGATTTACTTATGAATGCACCTTCAAAAGTATTTGATAAACAAATAGAAGAAGTACATATTAAATTAGATTTAAAAGATGAGTAAAAAGATTAACAAATAAAATTTAACAATACGTTTTTAAATATAGAAAATAAATTAATTAATAAATAAACAATATTGTTTATAGTATGAGGAAAAAAATGAAAATTATAAAAAAAGTGATTGTTATTTTAATAATTATGATAAGTATTTTAACTGTAAAAGCTTTTGGGGCTACAGGCAAAATTAATGTATCAGCTACACGTTTGAGAAAAGAGAAAAATACAACTTCTGAAATTTTAACTAAAATATATGAAGACGAAGAAGTTGAAATTCTTGAAGACCTTGGAGAATGGGTAAAAGTAAAATATAAAAAACAAACAGGTTATATAAAAAAAGAATTTGTGACAATAAAAGAAGAGAATAAAGAAGTTAATAAAAAAGAAGAAGAGACCACTAAAAAAGAAAATATTTCTAATTATGAGAACACAAATCAAGAACCTCAAAATACTAATGAAACAGTAACTATACAAAAATGTTCTTTAAAAATATTGCCAAATTTTATGTCAAAACAAATACAACAATTTGAAAAAGATACAAAATTAACAATTATTACTACAATGAACGAATGGGTAAGAGTAACTGATGGAACTGTAATTGGTTGGGTTTTAAAAACAAAATTAAATATAAAAGTATCAGATAAAGTCAATTCTTTAGATTTAGAAAATATTACAACAAATACTTCAACAGAAAATAACCAAACAAATAATACTGTAAGTGATAACAAAAATGCAAACAGTGTAAATCAAAATCAAATTTCAAATTCTACAAACAAAAATAATACTACAAATAACAAAAATAATACTACAAATAATAAAAATAATACTACAAATAACACTATTAGTAATAAATTAGAAAATACTACAACTAATTCAAAAGTGGAAAATTCTAGTTCAATTACTAGCGTATCTAAAAAAGGAAAAGTTAATGTAGAAACTGCGAATGTTAGAAAAGAGCCTAGTACTTCTGCAAAAAGAGTAGACTTTTTAGATGAAGGTGATATTGTAACTATTTCAGAAGAAACAGATAAATGGTATAAAGTAAAACATAAAGATATAGAAGGATATGTTAGTAAAGATTTAATAACAATTATAAATGAAAAAGAAACAATATCTTCAAGAAGTTTAACAGAAGAAAGAAGAGACGAGAAAATAGAAAGCGAAACGTCAGAAAATCAAGCTGAAAAAAATCAAGAATCTGAAGAAATTGTTGAAGTTGTAAATAAAACTTCTGGAAACGAAGTTGTAGAATATGCTAAAAAGTTTTTAGGATATTCATATGTTTCAGGAGGGAAAAAACCAGAAACAGGATTTGATTGTTCTGGATTTACATATTATATTTATAAAAATTTTGGTTATAAATTATCTACAGTTTCATATGCTCAAACAAGTGTAGGTACAGAAATAACTAGAGAAAATTTAAAGCCAGGAGATTTAATACTTTTTTATAATGAAGCAAAAACAAAAATAGGTCATACAGGTATATATATTGGAAATGGTGAATTTATACATGCTGCAAATCCAGAAAGAGGAGTAGTTTGTGATAATTTAAATACTCTTTCATATTATAATGAAAGATTTGTAACAGCAAGAAGAATTGTTGAATAAAGTAATTACCTAAAAGTTAGAATTGGAAATTAAAACTAGATAAAATATATAATAAATTAAAAGGGGCAAAAG
>JAZROJ010000080.1:0-13206 GCA_045648625.1 Candidatus Scatovivens sp. | reverse complement strand
CTTAGAATTCTACAATATAAAAGCACATAAATCCATTTATATGTGCTTTTGTTTTTCCCATTATATCATTTATTTTTTATTTTTGTATAATTGTAATATAATTGTAAAATAATATTTTTAGTAATTTTTATAGCTATAATTCAAATCTACATTTCCTTGAATACCATTTATCACTCCTTTATCTGTATATTGCCAAATTGTGAATGGCCTTGTATACCAAGTATTTCCATAATAATCAGCTATCCATACATCATAATTTGATAGTTCTTGCATATTTAATTTATTTTCTAAAAAATATGTATAAGAATATACCATTGGTTTATATCCTGCATTTTTTATTGTGTTACAAAAGGCTTTTACAACATTTGTTCTTTCTGTTTTAGTAAGATTATAGTTTCTTGTTCCTTCAAAATCTTCTATATCTATAGTTATAGGATAAGATATAGAATTTTTCAAACCATATTTATTTATTAAATTTAATACAAAATTTGCTTCTTTTATTGCTTCTTGTTCATTTATTGCAGAAGAATAAAAATAAATTCCTACTTTTATTCCATTTTTATAAGCTCCTTTTACATTGTTTAAAAATTGTACATCTTCATGTATGTTTCCTTCTGTATATCCTCTATAACCACTTCTTATCATTGCAAAATCAACTCCTGAAGTTTTTACTTTTGCCCAATCTATTTCGCCTTGATATTTTGATACATCTATTCCAAAATTAATTACTTTATCTTCGATAATAATATTGTTTTTTTCTAATACAATTTGTATTGCTTCTATCCTTCTACTTTGACCAGTTGTTCCTGCTACTTGTCCAGAACTTACCCATTGCATCCAACCAATATCTTTAGCATGAACTCTGTATTTGACACTATAACTACTATTTTCTAGTTTGATAATAATTGCTTCTAATCTTTTGCTCTGCCCTGTTGTTCCTGCTATCTGCCCTTCTGTTACTTCACTAAGCCATCCATAATCTTGAACATGAGCCTGATATTTTAATGTTCCATCTATTCCATCTAAATCTATTTTTATTGCTTCCATTCTTCTTGATTCACCTGTTGTCCCTGCTATTTGATTTTCATAAACTTCTGAAAGCCAACCATAATCTTTTACATGGGCTTGATAAGTAATTATTCCGCCTGAAGAGGTATAACTTATTAAAGGTAGTAGACTTATGTAAGCTATAACAATTAAAAAAAATACAGCTAATTTTTTCTTTTGCATATTGGTATCACTCCTTTCTAAAGAAATTATACCATCACAAAATTAGGTTAGCTATACTTTTAATTCATTTACCATTATTTACATAATTTCATCTTCAGGATCATCTATTATCATCATAATAGAAGCAAGTTCTGTCTCTATGTCCATTTCCATTTCTTCTCCATTTATCATGTTTTTAATCCTTACTTGATTATTTTCTAATTCTTCCTCACCTATTATAAGAACAAAGCTTGTTCTTAATTTATTAGCATATTTCATTTGTGCAGCAAAACTTCTTCCCATAGTATCTTTTTCTATGATAAATCCGTTTTCTCTTAAAATTTTACACAATTCTATAGCTTTTTTATTTTCCTCTTCTCCAGTTGAAAGAACATATAATTGTACTTCTTTTTCTCTTAGTCCTGGATTATGTTCTACATATAATTCCATTAGTCTTTCCATTCCTGCTGCAAAACCTATTGCTGGTGTAGGAACTCCTCCAAACTGTTCTATAAGTCCATCATATCTTCCTCCACCTAATACTGTAAGACCTGATCTATAATCAACAAATTCAAAAACTGTTTTTGTATAATAATCTAAACCTCTTACAATTTTAGGATTTATTTTAAATATTACATGCGCTTCACGTAATAAATCTGTAACTTTTTCAAAATGTTCTTTACATTCATCACATAAATAATCTAACATTACAGGTGCTTTTTGATTTAATTCTTTACATTTTCTCTCTTTGCAGTCTAATATTCTCATAGGATTTTTTTCTAATCTTGTTTTACAAGTATCACAATAATGTTCTTTATTATTTTCAACATATTCTTTTAATTTTTCTTGATAACTTGCTCTACATTTTGGACAGCCTATGCTATTAATATTTAATTGCATGTCAGGGATTCTTAATTCTCTAAAAATCTCATTTGCCATCATTATTATTTCTACATCTGCTAAATAACTGCTAGACCCTATTAATTCTGCACCTATTTGGTGAAATTCTCTTAATCTTCCTTTTTGAACATTTTCATAACGATACATAGGCATATTATACCATAGTTTTGTTGGACTAGGTTTACTAGATAAACCGCTTTCCAAATAAGCTCTTACTACTCCAGCTGTTCCTTCCGGTCTTAAAGAAATGCTTCTTCCACCTTTATCATCAAAAGTATACATTTCTTTTTGTACAACATCTGTTGTTTCTCCTACACCTCTTTGAAATAATTCTGTGTGTTCAAATACAGGTACTCTAATTTCTCTAAAATTAAAACTTTCTATTACTTTTTTTATTTTAGCTTCTGCTTTTTGCCAAATAAAACTTTCATTTGGTAATAAATCTTTTGTTCCTTTTGGTTTTTGTATCATATTTTTTCTCCTTATCTAAAAATCTTTTTCTCTTAATTCTAAATATATATTTCTTTCATCTTGTATCATAGTAATTTTTCCATGCCCTGGATATACAATAGTTTCATCTGGCAATGTCATCAATCTGTCTGTAATTGAAGTTATAATATCTTCAAAGCTTCCTGTTGGTAGGTCAGTTCTTCCCCAAGTTCCTGAAAACAAAGTATCTCCAGTAAACACTAAACCTTCTTTTTCTGAATACAAGCAAGCTCCTCCTTTTGTATGACCAGGTGTTAATATTACTTTAAACTCCAAATTTCCTATATGAATTAAATCATTATCATCTACTCTAGAATCAGCTTCTAATTCTGGATTATTTGAATTAATATAATATGCAAGATTAATATCTTCATTATATAATCCTTCACTATCTTCTCTACTAATTAAAATCTTTCCACCTTTTAAATTCTTTAGTTCAGAAATAGCTCCTATATGGTCTGCATGACAATGTGTAATAAAAATATATTTTAAATTTCCTCCTAATATATCTATTACTTCTGCAATTTTCTCTGGTTCTCCTCCAGGATCAATTACCATAGCTTCTTTTGTTTCTTCATCACAAATTATATATGAATTTGTAAGTAATCCTATTTGTGGTGTTTTCACTTGTAATCTTTTTAATATCATTTGTACCCCCTAATTTATCCTCTTTTTCTATGAACTTCATATACGCTTTCTACATTTCTAAATGCTGTTAATAATTTACTTAATGTTTCTATATTTTCAACTTCTAAGGAGATGTTCATAATCGCTATACTTTCTTTAGTAGTTCTTGTATTAACTCCCATTAATTTAATTTTTGCATAATTTTCTATTTGTTTAATAATATCTTTTAATAATCCATTTCTGTCATTAGCTAATATTTCAACTTCTACTTTATAAGATCCATTTACATCATCAAACCAATATACATCTATCATTCTGTTTTCTTCATTAAATAAATCATTTACATTTACACAATCTTTTCTATGAACAGAAACTCCTCTTCCTTTTGTGATATATCCTAAAATTTCATCTCCTGGAAGTGGATTACAACATTTAGATAATTTTACTAAACAATTATCTATTCCTTTTACAACTATACCTGTTTTAGAAGGTTTATTATTTGTAGGTTTTGATTTAGCTAATTCTTCTATTTTTTCTTCAAAATCTTCATCTTCATGTTCTTTTCTGTATTCATCAAGAAGTCTAGCCATTAATTTATTTACAGAGATTCCACCAAAACCAATACTTGCATATAAATCTTCTACTGTAGAAAATTTATATCTTTCCATTGCAAGTTCTAGCCATTCTGGTTTCACAATATCTGAATATTTTATTCCTAGTTTTTTTACTTCTTTTTCTATAGCATCTTTACCTTTTTCAATGTTCTCGGTTCTTTGAGCTCTTTTAAACCATTGATTTATTCTAGTTTTTGCTGAAGAACTTTTTACAAATTTAAGCCAATCTCTACTAGGACCTTTTGATTGATCTGAAGTTAAAATTTCTACAATATCACCATTTGAAAGAGGTGTAATAATAGGCATCATTTTGCTATTTATTTTACAGCCTATCATTTTATGTCCTATTTGCTCATGTATACTATAAGCAAAATCAATTGGTGTCGCTCCTTTTGGAAGAACTTTTATTGTTCCTTTTGGAGTAAAAATATAAACTTCATCTTCAAATAATTCTGTTTTTAATGTGTTTAAAAATTCGTCTGGATTTTCAGTATTTTTTTGCCATTCTAAAGTTTCGCGAAGCCATGCTAATTTGTCATCTGTAACAACTACAGTTTGTTTTGTCCCTTTATTGCTAGCCTCTTTATATGCCCAGTGAGCTGCAATACCAAATTCAGCTGTTCTATGCATATCCCATGTACGAATTTGTACTTCAAATGGTGTTCCTTTTGGACCTATTAATGTAGTATGTATAGATTGGTACATATTGTTTTTTGGAACAGCTATATAATCTTTAAATCTTCCTGGCATTGGTGTATACATCTCATGAACTATTCCAAGTACTGAATAACAATCTTTTACAGAATTTACAAGTATTCTTAAAGCAAATAAATCATATATTTGGTCTAAATTTTTATTATCTCTTTTCATTTTTCTATTAATACTATAGATATGTTTTGCTCTTCCTGTAATTTCTGCTTTTATTCCTTGATTTTTAATTTCATCAGTTAAATCATTATTTATTTCATTAATAAATTTTAATCTTTCTTCTCTTTTTCTATCTAATCCTGTAACAATTTCATGATATTCTTCTGGTTGTAAATATTTAAAACTTAAATCCTCTAATTCCCATTTTAAAGAATAAATTCCTAATCTATTTGCAAGTGGTGCAAACAAATCTTGTGTTTCTTTTGAAATTGCAATTTGTCTATCACGAGTTAAAAATTTTAATGTTCTCATATTATGTAGTCTATCTGCTAATTTAATTAATATAACACGTATATCTTTTCCCATTGCTAAAAACATTTTACGATAATTTTCTACTTGTTGTTCTTCTATTGTTGTATATCTTAATGTTCCTAATTTAGTAACTCCTGCAACCATTTCAGCAATTGTATTTCCAAATTCTTTTATCATATCTTCATGTGTTTTAGGAGTATCCTCTACAACATCATGAAGTAATGCAGCACAAAGAGTTTCATCATCTAATTCTAATGTTGCCAAAATATAGGCAACATGTAAAGGATGCACCATATATGGTTCACCAGATTTTCTAAGTTGATTTCCATGATTCACTTTAGCATATTCATAAGCTTTTCTAATAAGATTTTCATCACATTTTGGATAATTTTCTTTTTGCTTATTAATAATATCTTCAATTGTTACATCTTTTACTTCTGACATACATAGTCTCCTTTTCTTTGTTTTTAGATTTTTTCATTGTAACATTTATACTAATTATTTTTATTTCAAACATGAATTAATATGACTTTCTAATATCTTTCATATTTATTTGTACCATTTCTATTCCATTAAAGCTGTTAATTTCTAGAACTCCAATAACATCTATTTTATCTCCAATTAAAAAGTCCTCTGAATATTTTCCCATATTAAATCCTATAGCATTTATAATAGTGTTTCCATCTTTTAATGTAAGTTTTAAATGTTTTCCTTCTGATAAAGCCCTAATAGAATCTATTTTTAAATTTTTATATATAAAAATAGGTGTTTTGTTGGCTTCACCAAAAGGTTCTAGCAATTTTAAACTTTTAATATTTTCTACATTTAAATCTTTTAAAGTAATTTCTTTATCTAAATGTATTACTGAAACAAAATCTTCTATATTAGATTTGCCAGCTATTTCTTCAAATTTTTCAGTAAATTTATCAAAATTACTTTTTTGAAGGCTTAACCCTACAGCCATTTCATGTCCACCATATTTTTCTAAATAATTGCTTGATTCACATAAAGCTTCATGTAAATCAAATCCTGGTATACTTCTTCCAGAACCTTTTCCATGTTCTCCTTCAAAACATATTAATATACTTGGTTTGTAATATAAATCTGTTATTTTTGAAGCTACAATTCCTATAACTCCATGATGCCAGTTTTCTTCTCCTATTACAATAGCATTATTTTTGTCTAATGAATCTCTTTCTATTTTTTGTACAGCTTCATCAAAAATTTTTCTTTCTATATCTTGACGTTCTCTATTATATTTATCTAATTTTTCTGTAATAGAATTAGCCTCTACAATATTTTCTGTTAAAAATAATTTTAAAGCATCTTCTGTATGACCCATTCTTCCACAAGCATTTATCCTAGGAGCAATCCCAAATGATACTGCACTTGAATCAATCTCTTTATAATTTGCAGCATTTAACAAAGCTCTAAGTCCTAAGGATTTTGTTTGTTCTACTAATTTTAAACCTAGTTTTGCAATTACTCTATTTTCGTCTACTAAAGGTACAATATCTGAAATAGTTCCAATACAAACAATATCTAAATATTTTAAATAAGATTTTTCCTCAATACCCAATTTTATTCCTAAAGCCTGTATTAATTTAAATGCAACTCCAACTCCTGCCAAACTATTAAATGGGTATTTACTATCTTTTCTTTTACAATCTATAATTGCAACTGCTTTTGGTAGTACATCTAAAGGCTCGTGGTGATCTGTTACTATAACTTCCATACCTAATTCATAAGCATAAGCTACTTCTTCTGTTCCAGAAATTCCACAATCTACTGTAATAATTAATTTATACCCTTCTTCATATATTTTCTTTATAGCATTTTTATTTAAACCATATCCTTCATCTAAACGATTTGGAATATAATAACCTGTTTCTAATCCTCTTTCCTTCAAAAATTTTGATAAAACAGTTATACTTGTTATACCATCAACATCATAATCGCCATATATCAATGTTTTTTCTTGAGTTTCGATAGCTTTTATAATACGATTAACTGCAATTTCCATATCTGGCATTAGATATGGGTCATGAAAATCATTTCTGGTTGGATTTAAAAATATTCTTATTTCTTCATCATTTACGATTCCTCTATTTACTAATACTGTTGCTAATAATTCAGATATATTATGTTTTTCTGCAATTTTTTTAATTTGCTGTTCTTCTGAATTAAAAAACTCCCATTTTTTATTCATTCCTTTTCTCCTAAACAAAAATATTCGCTAATATTATATAACATTTTTTGGTAAATTCATAGTTTTTTATTGATATTTTTTTGTTTTTTTAACTTTATATACATAATAGAAGAAGCACGTACGATATATGCCATCTTTTTAACTTAAACAAAAAAGCTTTGCATATTTAATTTATACAAAGCTTTTAAAAGTTCAATTACAATACATCTTTAATAGCTTCACCTATAATTTTGTTTACATCTGCTATTAATACATTAAAACGAACTTCTTTATCAAAATAATCTTTTACACTTGGATTTTGCACCAAAATTTTATATAGTTCTTGCAATTTTTGCATTTTTTCTTCGCTTTGTTTTTCTCCTTGCAAAGCTAGTAATTGTTCTTCATATCTGATTTTTTCAAATTCATCAACTTGTGATTTCAATTCCGGATTGCTAGAAAGACTGTTTTTAATTTCTTTATATTCTTTATATTCTTTACATTCTTTTATTGCTCTTGCTAGATTATTTACTTGATCATATACTTCCATTCTTACTTCCTCCAATTAAATTCTATGTTTCTTACTTATTATAATTGCAATTATTTTATATTAATAATAAATCATGTAATCAATTTCTGGGAAAATATCATCTTTATCAAAAACATCTAATAAATATCGTGCATCTATTTTATCATTTTTGATTTGGTAATACAATTTTGTAAATCTTCCAATATGTTCCTTAATTGCCTTATGTGCATATTCTACCATTGTTCCATTAGTTATTATAAATAACCAACAACTAGTTTGAGCTAATAACAATTCTCTTGCACATTGATTTAATGCTTGCCTACGTAATGTATCTCCTTCATTAGGAAACATTTTAGCAAGTTCGCACATTCTATCTCCAGCTTTATGCAAATGTCTATGTGCATAATCATTAGTTTGGTTTAACCAAACTTCGCTATAACCATTAGCCCCCCAGCTTGAGCGACAAGGTGTTGATACTTGTATATCTGGATACATATCAATATATTCACCTGGTGTGATTAATTTAAAATTGCATTTATCATAATAAATCTTTTTAAATAATATATATAGCCAATATGGTCCTTCATACCACCAATGTCCATAAAGTTCTGCATCATAAGGACAAGTGATAATTGGTGGAACCTGCATATAACTTGACAAATGTTCAATCTGCTCTGTTCTACAATTCATAAAATGCCCTGCTTGCATTTCTGCAGAATCTTTTGCCCATTGTACATCATAATAATCTTTTTGTTCTGTTTTTCCTGTAATTCTATAATATTTTATACCTGTATTTACTCTAACACCATTACATGCTATATAAGGCTTAATGTAATCATAATCAGCCTCATATCCAATATCTCTATAAAACTCTCTATAATTATAATCTCCTGGATATCCACATATAGAACTCCAAACTTGTCTTGAAGATTCTAAATCCCTTGAAAAAGCTACTAGATTATTTGGAGAAACGATTGGAGCATACGTTCCATAAACAGGTGTTGGGTCTGCATAAAGCATTCCATGAGTTTCTATTATAGTATATTCTATTCCAAATTCTTTTAAATATTTATCAGCTTCTGGTACATAACCACATTCTGGAAGCCAGATTCCTCTTGGCTTTCTTCCAAAATATTTTTCATACACTTGTACTCCAACAGCGATTTGCGCTCTAACTGTTTTTTCATTAACATAAAGAATTGGAAAATATCCATGTGTTGCTCCACATGTAATAATTTCCAAAACACCTATATCTTGAAAATATTTAAATCCTTGGATTAAATTACATTTATAGACATCTTTAAATATGTGTAAATCATTTTTATATCTATCTAAATAATAATAAGACAAGCTGTTCAATCTTGCATCATAAACAGTTCTCTTCACTTCTTTTTCGCATAATTCTATATGTTTTTCTAAGTATTTAATATATCTTTCTTGCAATAATTTGTTATCCAACATACTTAAAAGAGTAGGAGTTATGGTCATTGTAATTCTAAAATCCACATGCTCTTCTACTAGTTTTTGATAATTTAAAAGCAAAGGTATATATGTTTCTGATATTGCTTCAAATAACCATTCCTCCTCAAGATAATCTTCACTTTCTGGATGGTGAATATAAGGAAGGTGTGCATGTAATACAAAGTTAACATAGCCTTTAATGTTTTTCATGAACTTCTCCTTTTATTTATTTGAAAGACGAGCTAGATAATCCACCTGATGTTGGGTTGTTTAAATCAAATGTAACTCCATCAATCTCGTTTTTGTAATTATTTTCATAAAATTCTTTAATGTCGTGTAAAATACCAAAAGGTGTTTTAATTTGAGACACTACTTTTTCTTTTTCTTCATATGTTTTTACATTTCTATATATAATTCTTGAAGGAATTTTTTCAAATAAAATATGATCATTTGGTACTTCTAATAAATTTGATTGCGCTATAGGTAAATAATCATTTTTTAATATAATAGATTCTTCTTGATTTTTTTGTAAATCAATATTAGTTGGTATTTCTCTAAATTTTCTTCCTAATTGTATAGAATATTTTGTTTTTGGATCTTTAATATCTATATACCAGCTATTTGCAAAATCGTTTATTGGTATCTCTGTTGTATAGTTTTTATCATCATTGTGAACTAATAATACCGGATATGTTTTGTCAAAAAAATCTTTTCCAAATGCTTTTTCATAACGAATTCTATCTTCATCTGCTATATCCCAATAAACAAAAATTCTTTTTGGTGTTTGTGCTAATATTTTAACAACAGTTTCATTATAGCGATAAGGTAAATCATAGTATTCTGTCAAGTATACTGGATTTTCCAAAAGACTTGATACAAGTTCGCTTTCAGTTTTTTTATTTTTTACTTTTTTAGTATTTTTTAATAAATCTTCTTTTTTTGCTTCCTCTTGCATCGCTACAATTTTTGCTATAAAACTTTTGATTTTTTCTATAATACTCTCTTCTTTTTCCTTAACTATGTTAGGAGATACTTTTTTTATTTCATTTTCTTTTTTTGAAGAATTTATTTTTTTAGAAGAAATTTTTTCTATTTTATTTTCTATAACTGTGGTTTTTGATTTATTATTTTCTTTGCTAGCAACTTTTGTTTTTTCAATTTCATTTTTGTTTAAAGTTTTAGAAGTTATTTTTTTAGGTGTAGCCACTTTTTTATTTTTTGCTGCTACACTACTACTTTTAGTTTTTTCTTCTTTTTTACTAGCTTGTTTTGTATTTTTCTTACTATCTGTTTTTCTATTTTTTACCACTTTTGTTTCTTTCTTCTTCAATTCCTCTTTTTCCTTTGCCATTACGTTCCTCCTTAGTAATATTATGATATTCTCATAATTCTTCCATAATAATACTTATTTTATATATAAATTGATAAAAATACAAGAGAATTTTTAAAAAAAATATATATTTTTTACAATTTATTTTTTTAAGAATATATTTTGTTTTCAGGCATAAAATATTTTTAAAATGTTCTTATTTTTAAAAAACCAGCTAATATACTGTCAAAACCATTTTCATCATTTCAAACCTATATTTGTAATATTTTTTTATTATTTTTTTGTATTTTTTTGTAAAAAAATGTTTACTTTTGTTTAGTTTTTATATAGAATATATAAAGTAAATAATTAAATAAAAAAAGAAATACCAAACGTTTTAAGATTTTATTTCAAAAATTAAAACACTTGACAAAACAAAAGATTGAAAGGAGTACTATTTAGTAATGAAAATTTTAATGCTATCATGGGAATACCCACCTAGGGTTGTAGGAGGAATATCAAGAGTTGTTCATGATTTATCACATCGTTTAATAAAAGACGGACATGAGGTAACTGTTGTAACTTATAGAGATGGTAATGTTCCTTATGTTGAGGATGATGACGGAGTATCAGTTTATAGAGTTGACAATTTTATGATTTCACCTAACAATTTTATTGATTGGGTTATGCAACTAAACTTTAATATGGTAGCCAAAGCCGGAGAAATTATTGCTGAAAAAGGTGGATTTGATGTAATACATGCCCACGATTGGTTAACAGCCTATGCAGCAAAAACTTTAAAATACGCTTATAACACACCTCTTGTTTCTACAATCCACGCTACAGAAGCTGGTAGAAATAGTGGTATTCAAGGAGAAATGCAAAAATATATTAATGATACAGAATGGATGCTTACATATGAGTCTTCAGAAGTAATCGTTAATAGTAATTATATGAAAAACGAATTGCAAAGATTATTTGGTCTTCCTTTCGAAAAAATAAATGTTGTTCCTAACGGAGTTAATTTAAATTTATTTAATGGTATTGAAAAAGATTATGATTTTAGAAGAAAATATGCTATGGATAATGAAAAAATTATCTTATTTATGGGTAGACTTGTTTATGAAAAAGGTATCCAAAATTTAATAGCAGCAATGCCTAAAATTCTAGCTAATTATCACGATGCTAAATTATTAGTAGCTGGTAAAGGTGGAATGATTGATGAATTGAAACAACAAGTTAATGCTTTAGGTTTAGGAAACAAAGTTTACTTTACAGGATATTTAGGTTCCAAAGATGTTCAAAGAATGTATAAATGTGCAGATGTATCTGTATTCCCTAGCACTTATGAACCATTTGGTATTGTAGCTTTAGAAGCAATGTTATCTGGAACTCCTGTTGTAGTTTCTGATATTGGTGGATTAAATGAAATAGTTGATCATGGAGTTAATGGTATGAAAAGTTATGCTGGAAATCCAAACTCATTAGCTGACTCTATCCTATCTTTATTATATGATCCAAAACTTTGTGATACAGTTACAAAAAATGCAAAATTAAAAGTAAAAAATGAATATAATTGGACTAAAATAGCACAAGATACTCATTTCACTTATCAAAAAGCTATTTGTGAAACAATGGCAGATAGACAAGCAAAACAAATCGCTCAAGAAGAAGCTCAAAAACAAATTAAAAAATCTAATGAGATTACAAATTTACTTTCTTTTAAAAAGAATCGTCAAGCATATGCATAAGCATATGCTTTTTAAATTACTAAAACAAAAAGCCACATTTAAAATTCTTTATCATTTAAAGAATTTATGTGGCTCTTTTTATTCAATCACAATTTCACTTTTTTAAAATTATTTAACACTGTATTTTTTATTTAAATTATAAACTTAATAAAATATAGTACAATCATATGAATTGGATAAAACCAATAAAAGAAATATTTCATTCTTCTTCCCAATTTTCCATTATATGCAAATATAAAAAACAAAGGTAAAATAGTAAATATATATAACATTATTATTGGTATAGTTATATATTTTAAAATACCGACCAACCAATAATATACTAATGTTAAAAATGAAAAAGAAATCATTTCTAAAAATTTATTATTTTTAAAAATATAAAAAACAAAAACTGTTGCAACTCCAAACCAACCATAGTCAACATTTAAAATCTCGCCACCTAAAATTAACATTAAACATATAGGTATTGAAAAAAATTTATTATTTATTTTTTCATAAACAGTAATAGTTAATAATCCTAACAATAATGTAAACAAAATATTTAATAAAAGATATTCTCCCACCAAGATTCTAAATAACATAAAAGGAATTTGAGATATTATAGCAAATATAATTAATCTTTTATAATATGATTTTAAATTTCTAGTATGAATATATCCTTCTGTTATTAAAAAAGCAAATAATGGAAAAGATATTCTTCCCAGACACATTATTAAAAGATTATTTATTTGTGGAAATACATATCTTATATGATCTAATACCATTGTAACACACGCAATTATTTTAATAATGAAAATTGACATACACTTCTCCTATTTATATCTTAAATTTCATATTAATTATATGTCAATACATTTTATTTTTCAAGAAAATTAAAAAGAGATTAAATCTAAATAACTAAAAACAGAAACTTCTACAATTTTCTCAAGTAAATCTTTATATTCTTTTAG
>JAZROJ010000079.1:0-8282 GCA_045648625.1 Candidatus Scatovivens sp. | reverse complement strand
AGTAGTTTCTCTAACATCTGGAATCCCAGCAAAATGGGAAGATGGAATGTGGAAATTACGGAAACTAGAGTGGGAATAGTAAAGTTTGAAGTATAGAAAAAGCGCACCCCGCCAGGGTCGGCGATCTGGCGGTGCGCCCACAGAGGTTGGCTTAAAAATCTACAGAGCAGAGCTAATAAAACCGCACAATCATGTAAAGTGAAACGAACATGATTGTGCGAAATTTTAAAGTGGCCAGCGAAAAGCTAAGCTTTTTAGTGAGCCGAAAATTAGATAATATACTTCTGATTTCAGAAGTTATTATAAAAACTTCAATATGGTTAAGACATTTAAGCACATAGGGCATAGTTGATTGGTTGGCGTCTCCGTCGGCGATCGACACTAACAATGTGTTGAACGTGAACTACAACGGCAATGTGAACAACAACGACTATAGCACCAACAACTTGGCGGCTTGGCCCGTAGCTTCTAAAAAACTGTGGTTGTGTTGACCAAGGTAACACAAGAGAAGTTTTAGATAGAAACAAATTATGTCCTTTAGTATTACACTTTAGGTGTAGCTATAAAACAAAAACAGATAAACTTGTTTGTTAGTAAGATTTTCCAAATGGGGTAAGTTTTAGTACTGTTTTAACGAATGGTAAGTATACTATTCGTGTTTTTTATTAAATATTGCTTATAAAAAAATATATAAATATAAGGAGGAAAAAATGGCAGAAATATTAAAAGATGTATCAAGAACATTTAATGAATTTCTTTTATTACCAAATTTAACAGATGAAAGATGTATACCATCAAATGTGAGTTTAAAAACTCCGCTAGTTAAATTTAGAAAAGGTGAAGATCCTAAATTTAGTGCGAACATTCCGTTCGTGTCAGCTATTATGCAATCTGTTTCAGGAGAAAAGATGGCAATAGCTTTGGCGCGTGAAGGGGGATGTTCTTTTATTTATGGAGCTCAAAGTATAGAATCACAAGCACAAATGGTTAGAAATGTAAAAAAATATAAAGCAGGATTTATTACAAGTGATTCAAATGTAACAAAAGATACAACTATACAAGAATTAATTGATTTAATAGAAGAAACAGGACATTCTACAGTTATGGTAACTGAAGATGGAACTGCAAATGGAAAATTTTTAGGATTAGTAACAGATAAAGATTATAGAATTTCAAGAGTAGATTTAAATTCTACAGTAGAAGAATATATGGTACCAAAAGAAAAAATAGTGTTTGCTAGAAAAGGCATTAGTTTACATGATGCAAATGATATGATTTGGGAAAATAAAATAAGTTGTTTACCAATTTTAGATGAAAATGATTGTTTAGAAAATTTAGTATTTAGAAAAGATTATGAATCAGATAAAGAAAATCCCAATTCTTTATTAGATGAAAATAAAAGATTCATAGTAGGAGCTGGAATAAATACAAGAGATTATGAACAAAGAATACCTGCATTAGTAGAAGCTGGTGTTGATATGGTTTGTATGGATTCTTCTGATGGATATTCAGTATGGCAAAAAAATACTATAGATTGGGTAAGAAAAAACTATGGAGATAGCGTAAAAATTGGTGCAGGAAATGTTGTAGATAAAGATGGTTTTTATTATTTAGCTGATGCTGGTGCTGATTTTATAAAAGTTGGTGTTGGTGGAGGCTCAATATGTATTACTAGAGAAACTAAAGGAATTGGACGTGGACAAGCAAGTAGCTTATTAGATGTAGTTGAAGCAAGAGATGAATATTTTGAAAGAACTGGTGTATATATTCCTATATGTTCAGATGGAGGAATTGTACATGATCATCATATTACATTAGCATTAGCAATGGGAGCAGATTTTGTAATGATGGGAAGATATTTTGCAAGATTTGATGAAAGCCCTACAAGAAAATTAAAGATCAATGGTTCTTTTGTAAAAGAATATTGGGGAGAAGGTTCGAATAGAGCTAGAAACTGGCAAAGATATGATTTAGGTGGAGCTGCTAAAAATAAATTAACATTTGAAGAAGGTGTTGACTCTTATATTCCTTATGCAGGACCATTAAAAGATAATGTTGAAGTAACTGTAAGTAAAATAAAATCAACAATGTGCAACTGTGGAGCAATAACAATACCAGAATTACATAAAAAAGCAAGATTAACAATGGTATCAAATGTAAGTATTAAAGAAGGCGGAGCACATGATGTTATTTTAAAACAAGTAGACACAGGAAGAGAATAATTTTGGAAAAGGGGACGGTTCTCTTTTCCAAAAAGAAAAAAATGGAAAAAAAGAACTGTCCAAGTTTTCAAAAAAAAGAAAAAATTGGAAAAGAGAACCGTCCCCTTTTCCAAAGGAGGTATTAAATGGAGAATAATAAAAGACCTGATGATATGCTAAGAATAAATAATAAAGAATTAGCAGAAAAATTTATAGAAGAACAAGTATGTAAAATAAGAGAACAAGTAGGTGACAAAAAAGTGTTATTAGCACTTTCAGGTGGAGTGGATTCATCAGTTGTTGCTGCTCTTTTAATTAAAGCTATCGGAAAACAACTTGTGTGTGTACATGTTAATCATGGGCTTTTAAGAAAAGGTGAACCTGAACAAGTTGTTGATGTTTTTAGAAATCAAATGGATGCTAATTTGGTTTATGTTGATGCAGTAGATAGATTTTTAGATAAACTTGCTGGTGTTTCTGATTCTGAACAAAAACGTAAAATTATTGGAGCAGAATTTATTAGAGTGTTTGAAGAAGAAGCTCGTAAATTAGATGGAATAGAATTTTTAGCTCAAGGTACGATATATCCAGATATTTTAGAAAGCAAGGGAGTAAAAGCTCATCATAATGTTGGTGGATTGCCAGAAGATTTACAATTTTCTCTTGTAGAACCAGTTAGATTATTATATAAAGATGAAGTAAGAGTTGTAGGTCAAGTTTTAGGATTGCCAGATAGTATGGTATTTCGTCAACCATTCCCAGGACCAGGTCTTGGGGTAAGATGCTTAGGTGCAATTACTAAAGAGAGATTAGAAGCTGTACGTGAATCTGATGCAATTTTAAGAGAAGAATTTGCTAAAAATGGTTTGGAAGGAAAAGTTTGGCAATATTTTACAGCTATACCAGATTTTAAATCAGTAGGTGTAAAAGATGATAAAAGAACTTTTGAATATCCTGTAATAATTCGTGCTGTAAATACAGTAGATGCTATGACAGCAACTGTAGAAGATGTACCTTTTGCACTTTTACAACATATAACAAAACGAATAACAACAGAAGTTCCTAATGTAAATAGAGTTGTATATGATTTAACTCCAAAGCCAACAGGAACTATCGAGTGGGAATAATACATAAAAATTTTAGGAGGAAGTTAAAATGAAATTACTTATTGATGATGCAAACATTGAAAAAATAAAAAGGATTTATGAATATTATGCTATAGATGGTGTTACAACAAATCCATCTATATTAGCTGCAGCTGGAAGAAATCCATATGAAGTATTAAAAGAAATACGTGAATTTATTGGAGAAGATGCAGAATTACATGTTCAAGTAGTATCTACTACTGCAGAAGAAATGATTGAAGAAGGACATAGAATTGTTAAAGAATTAGGAAAAAATACTTATATTAAGATTCCTACAATACCACAAGGTTTAAAAGCTATGAAAGTTTTATCTTCAGAAGGTTATAAAATTACAGCTACTGCAATTTATACACCAATGCAAGCATATCTTGCAGCAAAAGCAGGAGCTGATTATGCAGCACCATATGTAAACCGTATAGATAATTTGGGTACAAATGGTATTGATGTAGCTAGAAAAATTCATGATATATTTGAAAACAATGGATTAAAAACTCAAATTCTAGCAGCAAGTTTTAAAAATTCACTTCAAGTTTTAGAACTTTGTGAATATGGTGTTGGAGCTTCTACAGTAGCACCAGATATAATTGAAGGGTTAACAAAAAACACTATTATTTCAGATGCAGTAGATGTATTTGTAAAAGATTTTGAAAATCTTTGTGGAGAAAACAAGACAATGCTTAATTGCGATTAATATTTTTAAAATAAACAGAAAGAAAAGACAGTCTTTTAAAGTGAACTTTATATTTACTTTATTTGTCTGTCTTTTTTGCATTACTACAAGTTGATAATTATTGGAATATGTGTTAAAATAGAAACGAATTAATTTTAACATATTTAATTATAAAACGTTTGAGAATATATAAAAATAAAACTAAGGAGTGATAAAATGAGAATTTTAGCAGTAGGAGATATTGTTGGAAGAGTAGGAGTTCAAAAATTAAAAGACACATTACCAAAAATTATTAAAGAATATCAAATAGATTTTGTTATTGTAAATGGAGAAAATGCAGCAGATGGAATGGGAATAACAGAAAAAATGTATAGAGATATGTTAGCTTTAAATGTTAATGTTGTAACTATGGGAAATCATACTTGGGGTAAAAAAGAAATATTTAATTTTATAGATGATGAAAATATTATAAGACCAGCAAATTATACAGATAATAACCCAGGAAAAGGATATCGCATATATTCTTGCAATGATAAAAAAATAGCCGTTATAAACTTAATAGGAAGAACAACAATGGGAGTACTTTCTGAAAATCCATTTTTAAAAGTGAAAGAAATCGTAAATAAAATAAAAAACACTGTAGATATAATTATAATAGATTTTCATGCAGAAGCAACAGCTGAGAAAATTGCAATGGCATATTATTTAGATGGAGAAGTTTCTATTTTATTTGGTACTCATACACATGTACAAACAGCAGATGAAGAAATTTTAGAAAAAGGAACAGCATATATTACAGATATTGGTATGACAGGACCTAAAAAATCTGTTATTGGAATGGATGTGGAAGCATCAATTAAAAGATTTGAAACATCTTTGCCTGAAAAATATAAAATAGCAGAAGGAAAAGCTAAATTTAATAGTTGTATGTTTGAAATAGATGATGAAACAAATACAGTAATTGATATTAAAAGAATTAATAGATAAAAATGGATTAATATTCTAAAAAATTGACACATAGCAAATACGGAGCACATAATTATGTTGAAATGATAAAACATATTAAATGTGCTCTTTTTTTATTTAATAACATATAAAAAAATTAAATAATTTTGTGTGCAAAGTTTGATAAAAAATAATATAAATATTCTTTTTTTGATAAAAAAGCACAAAATGTTTGTCTATTGTTGTCAAAAAAGATAATTAAAGGTCAAACTTTGAAGATGAGATTTGCTAGACATATAAGGCTTTTGAGGTGTAAAATTGTTTTATCGAAACACAAGATAAAATAATTTTAATAGGAGGAAAAAAACAATGGAAGTTTTAAAAATTTCATCAAAATCAAATCCAAATTCAGTTGCAGGAGCAATAGCAGGATTGGTTAAAGAAAGCACAAGAGCAGAAATGCAAGCAATAGGAGCAGGAGCACTAAATCAAGCAATAAAGGCGGTTGCAATAGCAAGAGGATTTGTTGCACCAGCAGGAGTGGATTTAGTTTGTATACCAGCATTTGCAGAAGTTCAAGTTGAAGGGGAGGATAGAACTGGTATTAAGTTGATTATAGAATCTAGAAAATAGTCTTTAAATTATATTTATATATGAGAGTAACCTAAAATAGTAATGTCTTGAATTGTTAAGAACAATATACGATTTATTAAAAAGGGTTACTCTTTTTTTACTCACAAAAAATATAAATATGATTAAATGATAAATTATATTAAAAGTGCTTATTTTGTTCTAAAAAATCTTGACCAATGAATTAAATCATGTTATTATTTCATAAATTTAAAATAATTTTATTTCAATTATTCTCTGGCATGTCGCCAATTTTTTCAATTTTAAAATAAACAAAGTAAATTAAATAAAACAATTTCAATTTTAATAGCAAATTTTGAACTTACAAATTTAAAAGAAATAATAAAAGGTCATACTGAATGGAAAATAAGAGAAAAAGATTTTAAGAATACCGTATTGACAGAAATGTTAGAAATTCATATACTAGAATTACCAAAAATTAAGAATTTAATAAAAACTCAAAATATGGACAATAAAGAATTAATAAGTTGGATAAAGTTTTTATTAATGCCGAGTGAGTTGGAGGAAAAAGATATGGAAAACAACGAATCAATAAAAATGGCAAAAGAAGAATTGGAAAAACTTCAAAAAGATGAATATGAACAAAGAATTGCAGAATTAAGAATGAAGCATATTAGAGATACAAAATCTGTAGAAGCGTATGGTTATGACAGAGGTCTTGAAGAAGGTATTTTGAAGGGTAAAATAGAAGGTAAAATAGAAGGTAAAATAGAATATCAAAGAGAAATTGCAAAAAAATTATTATCTAAAAAATTAAAAATAGAAGAAATAATTGAATTAACAGGTTTAACAAAAGAGAAAATAGAAAATTTATAATCAATAAAGAAATAAAATTATTTTAAATATATAATAGCACATTGTGATAAATCTAAAATATTAACAATGTGCTATTAAGTTAAAAACATAAAAACTATATTGAAAAATCTCAAAAAATAATATATGATTGGGCAAAAGAGAAAGGTGTTAATTTATGGAAAACAATAATTTTGTAAAATATATTTTTGCTATTATAGTTATATTTTTAATAGGATACATGTTTTTTGTATTAGCCAAAAACGATAAAGATATTTTAAATGAAACCTTAGATCAAACATCAACAACCAGTAATATTCAAACTGATTTAAGATTAGCAATAGCAGAACTTGACACAATAAATCCTATTTTAAGTCATAATAGAAATGTGCAAGAAATCACTAAAATTATTTATGAGCCACTTGTAACATTAAATGAAAACTATAAATTAGAATATTGTTTAGCAGAAGAAATTGCTAAAATTGATGAAATAACATATGTAATAAAATTAAAAAAAGGCATATTGTGGGAAGATAATTCAAATTTAACATCACATGATGTGAAATTTACAGTTGATATGATAAGAGATTATCACGGCTTAGGAATCAAATCGATTTATGCAGAAAATTTGAAACATATTATTTCATTTGAAATAATTGATGATAACACATTTAAAATAGTTTTATCACAAGAGGTTCCATTTTTTGAATATAATTTAACTTTTCCTATAATGTGTGAAAAACACTATGTAGAAGATAATTTTGCCACAACCTCAAAAGCTCCAATAGGAACAGGTAAATTTAAAATAGCAGAATATGCAAATAATACAATAAAACTGATTAAAAACGAAAACTATTGGAATGAAGCCAAAGAGCCAACTGTTACAGAAGTTTATATTAATTTATATTCATCTATGGGAGAAGTATATAATGCTTTTAAAAGTGGAGATATAGATTTAATAATTGCGAAAAATGCAGATATAGAACAATATATAGGAACTTTAGGATACAATAAAATAGAATACAAGGCAAGAGAATATGATTTTTTAGCATTTAATACTGCCCATACAATATTGTCAGATTCTAATGTTAGAAAAGCTATTAGTTTAGTAATAAATAAAGATACTTTAGTAGCATCTAGCTTAGGAAATGGTTTTGTATCTTCTAATTTTAGTTTAGATATGGGAAATTGGTTATATACCAAAGACCTTAATATAGGCTCAGATACAGAATATGCGAAACAAATATTAATAAATAATGGGTGGGTACAAACTAATAATAGTTGGAGCAAAGACGTAAATGGTCAGCATATTAATTTAGGTTTTACAATAACGGTAAATAACAATAATACTTTAAGAATAGCTGCTGCAGAAAACATAAAAATGCAATTACAGAGTTTTGGAATTTCTGTTACAATAAAACAAGTTTCTGCAGAAAATTATAGTAATATATTAAATAGTCGTAATTATGAAATAATATTAACAGGGTTAGAACTTGGATTCTCGCCTAATTTAGAGACTTTTTTTGGGAATAATAATATAGCTAATTATCAAAATTATGAAATAACAGATATTATGAACACTGTAAAAAATACAACAGATGAAAATATATTATACGAAAAATATTCTAGACTATATGATATATATTTAGAAGAGGCTCCTTATATAGGATTATATAGAAATACAAATTCTATAGTATATAATCAAAGTTTAGTAGGAAATATAAGACCTAATACATTTAATATATATAATAATATAGAAAAGTGGTATAGACAGTAATACAATAGCTATGTGTAGAAATTTATTTAATAGTAAATGAGAACTTTCCTATTAAATAAAAAAGCTTAAATTTGAGTAATAAAATGAGTAAAATAAAAAGT
>JAZROJ010000078.1:0-12297 GCA_045648625.1 Candidatus Scatovivens sp. | reverse complement strand
ATTACAAATGCTATAAATTTAATTGATGGATTAGATGGATTATCTACAGGAATATCAATAATATCTTGTATATCATTATTGATAATTTTTTCTTTAAATGCTTCACCTTTAATATCAATTATATTAATAACAGCTTTATGTGGTTCTCTTGTTGGATTTTTGCCATATAACTTTAATCCGGCTAAAACATTTATAGGAGACACAGGTTCGAATTTTTTAGGATATTGTTTATCAATAATATCTATATTAGGTATAGCAAAAACATATACAGCTATTGTAATAGTAGCACCTTTAATAGTATTTGCATTACCTTTATTTGACACTATATTTGCAATTTTTAGAAGAATTATAAAAGGTAAATCATTAAGAGCTGTTATAGAACCAGATGCAGGACATGTTCATCATAAAATGCTACAAAAAGGTTTTACACAAAAACAAGCTGTTTTAATATTATATGGAATTAGTGCTATATTCGGAATGTTTGCTATAATATTGATGGAAAGTGGTATATGGAAAGCTCTTTCATTTGCTCTACTTATAATGGTTATAGTTGCAATGGGATATAAAGAAGTGTTTAAACAGAAATTAATAGATGAAAGTTGCGAAGAAAAAGAAAAATCTTTAGAATAATAATTTTAAGAAAATATTAAGAACTCTTTCTCATAAAAAAGAGTTCTTTTATTATATGAAAAAATAAGAATATCAGAGAAAAGAAGAGAGAAGTAATGAATTATACAAAAAACATATAGTTAAAAAAGAGAAAAATGTCAATTATTGTAGAATATTGCGTTTTTTGAGAAAATATGGTATAATAAAAAATGTGGTAAAAAAATATATAATCTTATATATAAGGAAATAATAAAATTAATAAGATTTTAATTTACTTAAAATAAATATAAAAGACGTCTTTTTTTTGAAAAATTAAAAAGATATTATTTTATTTTAAAATACCAGTAGAACCTGCAAAATAAATGTAATTTGACAATCAATGTAAAAATATAGTATAATACTTTTTATGAGGTTTTAATTTCATGTATTATAATTGGAAAAAAAAGGTAGATATAGAAGAATTAAATATAATTAGTGATTTAATAAAAAATGGTGATATAGTTGTTTTTCCTACAGAAACAGTTTATGGTATAGGAGCTAATGCTTTTGATGAAAAAGCTGTAGAAAAAATTTTTAAAGCTAAAGGAAGACCATCAGATAATCCATTAATAGTTCATTTATCAGACAAAAAAGATATACAAAAAATAGCTAAAAATATAACTGAAATTGAACAAAAATTAATAGATGCATTTATGCCTGGACCATTTACTATTATTTTACAGAGAAAATCAAATATACCTGATTGTGTTACAGCTGGATTAGATACTGTAGCTATTAGAATTCCAGAAAATGAAATAGCCCAAAAAATTATTTCTTATACAAATTTACCAATAGCAGCACCTAGTGCAAATATATCTGGTAAGCCAAGTGGAACAACAATAGAAGATATAAGAAATGAATTAGAGAATAATGTTTCTGCAATTATAGATGGTGGAAATACAAAAATAGGTTTAGAATCTACAGTAGTAAAAGTAATAGAAGAGATTCCTGTTATATTAAGACCTGGAAAAATAACTCCAGATGATATAAAAAATGTTATAGGAATTGTTAAAGTAGATAATAAAGTTTTTGAAAAAGTAGAAGAAAAAGAAAAAATAGAAAGTCCTGGAATGAAATATAGACATTATGCTCCAGAGACTAAATGTAAATTAATTTATTATAAAGATGAAAAGAAACAAATAGAAAAAATAAATAGTTTAATAGAAGAATATAAAAAGGATGTAGTAGTATTAGGTTTTTCAGAACATAAAAACAAAATTATGCTAGAAGAAGAAAAAATTATAGAAATAGGCAATAAAAGTGAATTTGAACAAATTGCCCAAAAAATATATACAGCACTTCGAAAAGCGGACGAGATGAAACCTAAAATAATCTTAATAGAGGGAATTCCAAAAGAAGGGCTAGGAATTGCTATTATGAATAGACTACTTAGAACTTGTGAATATGATTATATAGAAGGATAAGTATAAGGTGAGTTTATGGAAAAGGAAATTAATTTAGGAATAGGATTTGTAACTGGTAGAGCAAATGTGTGTAGAGTTATTAATAGCTATTATAATGATGTTTTAAGACAAATGGAAGAATATGAAGGTAAAGTTAATATAACTTTTTTTATTTTATATGATTTGAGCTATCAATATACAAAAAGAACTGATTTTTATAATATAATTCCAGATTTATACAGAAAAAATATTAATGTACGATACATCACACCAGAAGAAATTGAATCTGAAAAAAATATAATTTCAGAACAATATGGTTTATCAAAAGATGATGTAGAATTGCTTATAGGACATGGTCATGCAAAAGGCAGAAATACTGTTATGTATTATGCTTTAAAAGAAGGTATAGATTATTTATTATTTTGGGATGATGATGAATATCCAGTCGCTTGCCTTAAAGATGAAAACGGCAAAATTGAATGGAAAAAACAAAATAATGTTATAGATCATATAAAATATATAGAAAAAGAAAATGCTAATATAACAAGAGCATATCATTGTGGTTATATTTCACCAATTCCTTATATAGAATCTTCAGAAGAAGTTTCAGAGGAAAATTTAAAAGATTTTATAGAAGCAATTAGTAATGAATTAGTAACTTGGGAATCTATAAAGAAAAACTTTGAAGAAGATGGTGGAGTTACTTTTGCAGAAGAAAGTGTAGCTAATGGAGAAGGTGCATTTGAGGTTTTGGCAGAAAATGGTGAAAAGAAATGGGTTGCTGGTTCTACATTATGTTTAAATTTAAAAGAAATAGAAAAAATACCAGCTTTTTATAATCCACCAGGAGCTAGAGGAGAAGATACATTTTTTTCTATGATGTTAGATGAAGCAAAAGTACTTAGAATACCATTATATCACTTTCATGATGGATTTTTAAAATGTACAAGTATAATGAAAAATCATTTTCCAACTAAATTACGTAAAATAGAATCAGATGAAGATAGTATAGAACAAAGATTTTTAAAAGCTTGTATTGGTTGGATAAAATATAAACCATTATTAATGTATATAGGAAATCAAGAAACATACAAAGAAAGAATAAAAAATGTGCAAGAAAAACTAGAAAAAGGAGCACAAAAAATTAATAAACTATTTGAAAATAGCGATTTTTCCCAATTACCACATATTTTAGAAGAGTATGATGAAAATGTTGAAGAGCATTATCAAGAATTTTTAGATACTAATGAAATATGGAACAAAATAAAAATTGCTGTAAAAAAACAAAAATAAAACACAATTAGAAGTCACTTAAAGTTTGTTGTATTTATACAAACTTTAAAGTGGCTTTTTAAATTTAAAAAATGAAGTTTTATTTGATGAAAAGCTTGTAATTTGAGCTAAAATACCTTATAATAATTGTGTTAAAAGTGAGGGGTAAAATGTATTTAATAGTAGGTTTAGGAAATCCAGAAAAAGAATACTCAGAAACAAGACATAACATGGGATTTGATGTTATTAATGAATTAGCAGAACAATATAAAATATCTGTAGAAAAAAATAAATTTAAAGGTCTATATGGAAATGGAATTATAGAATCAGAAAAAGTAGTTTTATTAAAACCACAAACATATATGAATTTAAGTGGTGAATCTATAAGAGAAATTATGGATTTTTATAAAATTGCTACTGAAGAAATAATAGTAATTTATGATGATATTGATATAGATGTAGGAAATATACGAATAAGAAAAGCTGGAACAGGTGGCTCACATAACGGAATGAAATCTATTATCCAACATTTGGGGACAACAAATTTTACTAGAATAAGAGTTGGAATAGGAAAACCAAAATTTGATAAGGATATGATAAACTATGTTATAGGAAAAATTTCAAAAGAAGAATATACAGAATTAAAAAAAGGTATTTTAAAAGCAAAAGAAGCTGTTGTCGAAATTATAAAAAATGGTATTGACAAAGCAATGAATAAATATAATTAAATAGGATTAGAGAGTGAGAACATGAAAGAATTAATTATAAAAAACACAGATAAATTTAATGAAATTATTTTGTTAGAAGATTATGAATTAGTTGAAAAATATGAAGAAAATGAAGAAGAACAATCAATAGAAGGAAATATTTATATAGGAAAAGTTCAAAATGTTTTAAGTGGGTTACAGTCAGCATTTGTTGATATTGGAGAAAAAAAGAATGCATTTATACATGTAAAAGATATTATGCCAAAAGTAGATGTAACCAAAGAAAATATTGAAGAAGAAGTTCCAATTACACAAATAATAAAACCAGGTGATCCTATTATTGTAGAAGTAAAAAGAGAATCTACAGAATACAAAGGACCAAAAGTATCTACTCATATTAGCTTAGTTGGAAGATTTGTTGTAGTAATGCCAAATTCTGATTTTATAACTGTTTCTCAAAAAATAGAAGATGATAAAGAAAAAGAGAGACTAAAAAATATAGTAAAAGAAATTTTACCAGAAGGTATGGGAGCTATTGTTAGAACTGTTGCTAAAGGAACAACAAAAGAAGAAATTAAAGAAGATATTAAAAATAATTTAGATAAATGGATGGATATTGAAAATAAAAAAATAGAAAAATATCCTCAAAAGATCTATTCAAAAGGTGGAATATTAAAAAAGACAATTGTAGATTTAGTTGATAATGATTTAGACAGAATTGTTGTAAATAATGAGAAAACTAAAGTAAGAGTTGAAAAAATAATTCAAGAAATTGGGGCAACAATAAAGATAGAAGTAATAGAAGATTGTTTTTCTTTGTATACATTAGAAAAACAATTAAAAGAAATGACAAATAGAAAAGTATGGTTAAAATGTGGAGGTTTTATTACAATAGATGAAACTGAAGCATTAACTGCTATTGATGTAAATTCAGGTAAATTTATAGGAACAAAAGATTTAGAAAAAACAGTTATAAAAGTTAATTTAGAAGCTGCTGCAGAAATTGCTAAACAATTAAGATTAAGAGATATTAGTGGAATTATTATTATTGATTTTATTGATATGAAAACAGATGAACATAAACAAGCTGTTATTCAAGAATTATTAACTCACAGTAAAAAAGATAGATCAAAAATACAAGTTGAAGAATTTACAAAACTAAATTTAATGGAACTAACAAGAAAACATATTAATAGTAAAAAACAATAATATATACAAAAGTAAAGGAGAATAAAAGATGGGGATAATATCTTTTTTTGCTACAATAGTAGTATTAATTATTATATTAAAATTATTAACTCTTCCATTTAAATTAATAATAAAATTGGTAATAAATTCAATTATCGGAGGAATAGTAATAACTGTTTTAAGCTTTTTTGGAATTGCTATAATAATAAATTGGTGGACAATATTATTAACAGGTTTTTTAGGAGTGCCAGGAGTAGTAATATCTTTAATAATTACAATGTTTATATAGAGAGGAAAATGTATAAAAATGAAAGTAGGGTTTGTATCACTAGGATGTAGCAAAAATTTAGTAGATACAGAAATGTGTATAGGAATCTTTAAAAAAGAAAAATATGAAATAGTAAATAATCCAGCAGAAGCTGAAATAATAGTGATTAATACATGTGGCTTTATAGAATCTGCAAAAGAAGAGGCTATTAATACTATTTTAGAAATGGCTGAATATAAAACAAATGGTAATTGCAAATATTTAATAGTAATAGGATGTTTAGTACAAAGATATAAATTAGATTTGCAAAAAGCATTACCAGAAGTGGATTTGTTTTTAACTATTGACGAATATAAAGATTTTTGGGAAAAGGTTTCAAATTTGCTAAATCAAAAAATAGAATCAAAAAATCCTTTAGATTATTTGCAAAGAGTTATTTCAACAGGAAATACTACAGCCTATTTGAAAATAGCAGAAGGTTGTAGCAATAATTGTACATATTGTGCGATTCCTTATATAAGAGGTCCATATATAAGTAGAAAAATGGAAGATGTTTTGGAAGAGGCAGAATTGTTAGCTGAAAAAGGAATTAAAGAACTAATTGTTATAGCACAAGATACAACAAAATATGGAATTGATATTTATGGAGAACCAAAACTTGCAGAACTATTAGAAAAACTTTGTAAAATAGAAGGCTTTAAGTGGATTAGATTCTTATATGCATATCCAGAAAGTATTACTGATGAATTAATAAAAACAGTTAAAAATAATGAAAAAATATGTAAATATTTTGATATACCATTACAACATTTTTCAGACAAAGTATTAAAAATGATGAACAGAAAAAGTGATAGTTTGTCAATAGAGAAAATTATTAACAAAATAAGAAAAGAAATACCTAATGTAATATTGAGAACAACGATGATAGTAGGTTTTCCAGGTGAAGAAAATGACGATTTTTTAAAATTATATGAATTTGTAAATAGTACAAAATTTGAAAAATTAGGTGCTTTTAAGTATTCTAAAGAAGATGGAACACCAGCAGCAAAAATTAAAACACAAGTTCATTCAAGAACAAAACAAAGTAGATTAGATAAATTAATGCAAATGCAACAAAAAATTGCTCAAATAAAATTAGAAGAAAAAATTGGAAATATATATGAAGTTCTAGTAGATGGTTTTACAGAAGATAAAAAATATTTAATAGCCAGAAGTTATATGGATATACCAAATGAAGATGGTGTTATATTTATAACTAATGATAGAAAAACAAATGTTGGCGAATTCAAAAAATGTAGAATAACAGAAGTAAAACAATATGATTTAATAGGAGAAATCATATAAAATATAAAGGAGAGTGAGTTTTCCTAATGTTCAAAAGATTATTAAGTTGGATAATAATAATTGGTTTTTTTGTTGGAATTTATGTAGGGGTTAATATAAATTCACAAGATAATACTCCAGAAGCTAAATTAAAAGAAGTAGAGCAAAAAATTTTTGGTAAATTTCAAAATAGAGCTGCAGAAGTAACAGAATTTTATACATATGGGAAATCTTTAAATATTAGTGGTAAAATTTCAAATATTGAAAAAGACAATTTTGAAAGTGCTCGTATTGTTGTATCAGATGGTAAAGATTATCAAAAAATGTATAAGATGAATGCAGAATTTAAAAATGATGAAATTTATTTTTATTCTAATCAAGAAATGAACAATACAATTATTATAGATGATTTAAGAACTGAAACTTATTATATATTTCTAAGAATAAAATTAAATAATAGCAATGAACCAAAATATTATTCATTTACAAATGTTTCGGAATGTAAAGATATAACTTATTATACGATAACAAAAGAAAAAAGTAATAGAGAGGCTAAAATTAGTTTTAAACAAAAAAATTATAATGATAAAAAATATTCATATATGAGTATAAGTTTTGAAGATATAGACCTTCCAGAAGAAATTTATGATGTAGTAATAGATGCAGGACATGGTGGAACAGATTTTGGTGTAAAATTAGAAAAAAATACAGAATCTGATATCACTTTGGAATATGCTAATTTATTAAAACAAAGTTTGGAAGATATTGGTTTAAAAGTAAAACTTACAAGAAATAATGAAAATACAGATTTATATACAGATACCAATATGTATGATGCAACAGGACGAATAACATCAGCATGTAAATCAAAAGCGAAATTAATGATTTCTTTGCACATAAATAATGGTGAAAAAGATTTAAAAGGGTTTGAAATATATTCTCCTAGTAAATCAAATTTAGAATTAGCAAAAAATATATCTGAAAAAATAAAACAATATTCTACAATTTCATATTCAAATAATTTATCATATAAAAAGTATGATGGTGTATATGTGAAAAATTTTACAGAGAATATTATAAAAGAATATGAAAATACTGCTATTAAGAAGGGATATGAGCCATATAATATTACTGTAGATACACCGTATTTGTATACAATAAGAGAAGTAGGTGGAATAGCAACAAATGCATATGTTGATGGTAGAAACCAAGCATATTCAAAAAATATTTATTATAATGTAAATTATGGAATAGAATGTTATCAAATCGAATTAGGATATATAAAAAATGATTTAGAAATTATTAAAAACGAAAAAGAATCATATATTAGAGCAATAACAGAAGCAGTAAAAGAATGGAAATAGAAACGAATTTGAAAGTTTTGTGACTATTGACAAAAAATGTTGATTTTTTATAAAAAATAGTATAATATAAATTAAATTTAGAAAAAAGAAATGGAGAAATTAAAATGGGAAAAACATATATATTTGGACATAAAAATCCA
This sequence comes from Candidatus Scatovivens sp., assembly GCA_045648625.1. Lineage (GTDB taxonomy): Bacteria > Bacillota > Clostridia > TANB77 > CAG-508 > Scatovivens. Next base: position 3,984 of record JAZROJ010000078.1, on the reverse strand, counting down.
GACACAGATTCAATTACATCAAGTTTAGTTATGGCAGAATTTGAAAAAGCATTAGGAAATACAGAAGTTGTAGCATGCAGATTAGGAAATATAAATAAAGAAACAGAATATGTTTTAAATTATTTAGGAATAGAAGCTCCTGAATTTATTGAAAATGTAGAAAGTGGAGAAAATGTTATATTAGTAGATCACAATAGTCCAAAAGAATCTATTGACAATTTAGAAAATGTAAATATTTTAAAAATAGTAGATCATCACAAAATAGCTATAGAAACATCATATCCATTATTTTATAGAGCAGAACCAGTAGGATGTACACAAACAGTTATGTACAAGCTTTTCAAAGAAAACGGAATAGAAATTAGTAAAAAAGTAGCAGGATTGATGATTTCTGCAATTATATCAGATACTTTATTATTAAAATCACCAACTTGCACAATAGAAGATAAAAAAGCAGTAGAAGAACTTGCTAAAATAGCAGAATTAGATTATGAAAAATACGGAATGGAAATGTTAAAAGCAGGAACAGATTTAAGTTCATTTACAATAGATGAAATATTACATCTAGATGCAAAAAAAATAGATTTTAAAGAAATTAAATCTATAGTAAATCAAGTAAATACAGCAAGTATTGAAGATGTTATGGTTATGAAAAAAGATTTTGAAGCTAAAATGAATGAAATAATAGAAGAAGAACAATTAGATTTATTTATGCTATTAATAACAGATATAGTTAATAGTAATTCACAAGTAATAGCTTTAGGAAAAAATTCATCATTAATAGAAAAAGCATATGGTGTAAAATTAGAAGATAATACAGCATTATTAAAAGGTGTTGTTTCTCGTAAAAAACAAGTTGTACCAATACTAACAGAAAATGCATAGAAAATAACAAAAATGCTCTATACATAATAAAGAATCTCTTGATTATGTATAGAGTATTTTTATGTAATAGAAAAGTTCTCTGAATTTATTGAAAAAATGAGAAATTTAATGTAAAATATAAAAGTAAAAAATATTAGGAGTTGATAGAGTGAATATAAGAAATGAAAATTTAAAAATAATTTTTTCAGCAATAGCTGTTATTATAATTTGTGTTTTAATTTGTGGATTTATTTTTTCAAAAAAAGAAAATGTAAATCAAGAAAAAGATGATATTAATTATGAATATTTTGCATTATATACAGGAGATGAAAAAGTTGGAGTAGTTGACAAAAAAGGAAAAACTATTATAGATTCAGAATATTCACAAATTTATATTCCTAATCCAGAAGAAGATGTTTTTATATGTTATGATGATGAAAATTATATAGTTTTAGACAATAATAAAAAAGAATTATTCCAAGAGTTTGAAGATATTTCTGCAATTATAATATCTGAATATTCATTAGAATTAGAACCACATGTTTTAACATATAGAGAGAACGAAAAATATGGTTTGGTAAATTTAAAAGGCGAAAAATTAACAGAACCAATTTACGAAAGCATAAAAAGTTTAAAAAATAAGCCAGGAAATCTACTAGTAAAAAAAGATGGATTATATGGAGTTGTAGATTGTAAAGGAAATATAATAATACCAGAGAAATATAATTCTATAAAAAGTGATGAATACTCATCAGAAATAGATGGATATGAAAAAACAGGATATATTGTATCTGAAAAAACAAAAACAGGAATAATATTTGGATATATCGATTATAAAGGAAAAATATTAATAAAACCAAAATATGAATCAGTTTCTAGAGCTACCGAATATCAAGACGAAGATATTTATTTGATAGTTATGCAAAATGGTAAAAAAGGTGTTATAAAAAATAAAAAGCAAATTATAAAAAATAGATATCAATCAATTAGCTATTATGATACATCAGATATGTTTATTGTAAATAAAAATGGTAAATATGGTTTTTATAATAATTCAGGAAAAGAAATCTTAGGTGCTAAATATTCGGCATATTCTATCGCAGGAAATTACATATTTGTAAAAAAAGATAATATCTCTGAGCTATATGATATACATGGAAATTTGGTAAATAGTAATAATTATAAAAGTATTATAGAAACAGGAAATCCAGCATATTTTATAGCAGAAGATGAATCAGGTTATTTTAGTATAATTAGTAAAGATATACAGATAGATGAACAATATACCAATATATCATATGCTTTTGATAATTTCTTTATATTTACTAATAAAGAAGGAAAATCTGGAGTATTAAACATTTATACAGGAATAGAAATAGAGCCAGAATATGATTCTATATTATTAACAGGTACAGTAAATGCATTAGAAGCACGTAAAGGAAACATTGTAGACATTTATTCAAGAAATATAGAAAAGATATTAACAATGCGTGAAGGAATTGTGGAAAATATAGGAAAAGATTTTCTAGTAGTACACTCAAAAAGTGAATTAGTATATTTAAATAAAGATGGAGAAATTACAAATAATACAGAAGTTTATCCAAAATTAAAATTATACTCTATTAACCAAGAAGATAAATGGGGATTTGTAGATAATACTGGAAAAATTATAGTGCCATGTGAATATGACATAGTAACAGAACTTAATGAATATGGTTTTGCTGGGATATATAAAGATGGAAAATGGGGAATTGTAAACGAAAAAGGAAAAATTATTGTCGAACCATCTTATGAGTTAGACACATATTACTCACCTCAATTTATTGGAAAATATAAATTAGAAGAATTAGATAATTTACATTGTATAGAAATAGAGGAATAGAAATGAATAAAACAGAAGTAAATGAAATGGAAAATATGTCAATTCCAAAGCTGGCAATTAAAACTTCATTACCAATGATGATATCTATGATATCTATAGCATTATATGGAATTGTAGATACAATATTTGTTTCTAATATAAGTCAAAATGCACTAACCGCAATATCACTTTCTTATCCTATTCAAAATATAATAACTTCAATAGGATTAGGAACTGGAATTGGATTGAATTCATTTTTGGCTAGAGCTTTAGGAGAAAAAAAAGAATCTAAAATTCAGAAGATATTAATTAATGGAATATTATTAACTATTTTGATGTGGTTAATAATATTAATATTTTCGATATTAACTTTAAAACCTATTTTTCAAATTTTTACAACAGATAGTGAATTAATTTTTTTAGGAACTTCATATTTATACATATTATCTATTTTTTCAGTAGGTACATTATTTCAAATTACTATTGAAAAAATATTAGAAGCTTATGGCAAAACAAAAGAAAGTATGTTAGTTCAAATTTCAGGTTGTGTAATAAATTTAGTATTAGATCCAATTTTGATTTTTGGTTTATTTGGTATTCCAAAATTAGGAATTGTAGGAGCTGGTATAGCAACTGTTGTAGGACAAATTCTTGGGATGGCATTAGGGATTTATTATATAAGAAAGAATAAATTAATTGAAATAAAGTTTTCAAGAGAAAATTTAAAATTAGATAAAGATATTGTAAAAAACATTTTTAGAGTTGGTATTCCAACAATGGTTCTTGAGTTTTTAACTTCATTTATTTTATTGTGGTTAAATAAAATATTAATAAACTTTTCAGAGTTTGCAGTGTCAGTATGGGGAATTTATGCAAAAGTAGAGAAGTTTGTATTAATAAACATATATGGTCTAAATTATGGAATGATACCTATTTTAGCATATAATTATGGAGCTAAGAAATATAGCAGAGTAACAGAATCAATAAAATTTTTCTTAAAAGCTGCTACAATATTTACAATAATTGGTACTCTGATAATATTATTATTGCCAACACAAATATTAAGCATTTTTGATGCGAGTGATGATATTTTTAAAATAGGGGTACCAGCTTTAAGAATATTATCATTAGGTTTTGTTTTTGCAGGAATAAATATCGTATTTGCAGCAGTATTTCAAGCTTTGGGGAATGCAACATATAGTTTGATAATAAAATTATTAAGAAAATTAATAATAGTTATTCCAATTATTTATATATTT
>JAZROJ010000077.1:0-6415 GCA_045648625.1 Candidatus Scatovivens sp. | reverse complement strand
GCTAAAAAGTTAAATAAAATTTTGCAAAGTAACAGCTTTTTATAATAGGAAAAATACTTATAAAAATAGTACATAATTATTGAAAAAATACGTATTGTTTATTATAATAAAAAAGGTTTAAAAATACGGAAATAAGTTATTGACAGCATAAAATAAAATATATATAATACAAACATAAGTTTTGTATATAAGGGAGAAATAAATGGAGATATTAAACGGTTTAAATGATAAACAATATGAAGCAGTAACAACTACAGAAGGTCCTTGTCTAGTAATAGCAGGGGCAGGAAGTGGTAAAACAAAAGTATTAACACATAAAATAGCATATTTAATGGGTGAAAAAAAGATAAAACCTTGGAATATAATAGCAATAACATTTACAAACAAAGCGGCAAACGAAATGAAAGAAAGGGTAGAAAAACTTGTAGGAGATGTGGCAAAAGATATGTGGATTGGCACATTCCATTCTATTTGTGTAAAAATTTTAAGAAAACAAATTGATAGAATAGGTTTTGATACATCTTTTGTTATATTTGACACATCAGATCAAAAAACTCTAATAAAACAAATATTAAAAGCAGAAAATATTGATGATAAAATACTTACAGATAAATCTGTATTATATGAAATAAGTAATGCAAAAAATGAAATGTTAGAGCCAGATGCTTACGCATTAAGAGCAAGTGGAGATTTTAGAAAAGAAAAAATTGCAGAAATTTATAAAATTTATCAAAGAAAATTAAAAGAAAATAATGCAATAGATTTTGATGATATTATTAATTTTACAATTAAAATATTATTAGATAATCCAGATTTATTAGAATATTATTCTAATAAATTTGAATATGTTTTAGTAGATGAGTATCAAGATACAAATAAAGCACAATTTACATTAGTAACACTTTTTGCATCAAAATACGGAAATATTACGGTTGTTGGAGATAATGACCAAGGCATTTATTCTTTTAGAGGTGCAGATATCACAAATATTTTAAATTTTGAAAAAGATTTTCCAGGAACAAAAATCATAAAATTAGAACAAAATTATAGATGTACACAAAATATATTAAATGCAGCAAACGAAATTATTAAAAATAATGAAACAAAATACGAGAAAAAATTATGGACAAGCAATGAAAATGGCTCATTACCAAAAGTTTTTAGGGGAGAAAGAGATTATGATGAAGCAAATTTTATTGTACAAGAAATTAATCGTTTAAAAACAGAAGAATATTATAAATATTCAGATTTTGCAGTATTATATAGAATGAACTCACAATCACGTAGCATAGAAGATATATTAAGAAGAGAAAATATACCTTACAAAATCGTAGGAGGATTAAAATTCTATGAAAGAAAAGAAATCAAAGATATTATCGCATATTTAAGATTAATTCAAAACACAAATGATAATTTAAGTTTAACAAGAATTATAAATGAGCCTAAAAGAGGTGTAGGAAAAACTAGTTTAGACAATATAGAAGCAATATCAGCACAAAATGGAATTTCTATGTATGAAATTATTAAAAATGCGGAAGCTTACGGCTTAAATAGAATTTACGGTAATACAAGAGAATTTGTAAATACAATAGAAGAATTACATGCTGAAAAAGATAATATGTCTATATCTGATTTAATAAAAGCAACACTTCAAAAAACAGGATACACACAAGCTTTAAAATTAGAAAATACAATAGAAGCAGAAAATAGAATAGAAAACTTAGACGAATTTTTATCAGTAGCAATCGAATTTGAAGAAGAAAATGCTGATAATTCATTAAGAGAATTTTTAGAAGGAATTACCTTAAGTTCAGATTTAGATAATATGGATGAAGTGCAAGAATCTGTAACATTAATGACATTACATAGTGCTAAAGGTTTGGAGTTCCCAGCAGTATTTTTAGTAGGTTTAGAAGAGGGAATATTCCCAGGATATAAATCTATAGGGGAGCCAAAAGAATTAGAAGAAGAAAGAAGACTTTGTTATGTTGGAATAACAAGAGCAAAAGAGCATCTATTTTTAACATGTGCAAAACAAAGAAATTTATTTGGACAAACAAGTTATAATAGCATATCTAGATTTTTAAAAGAAATACCAGCGAGTATGTTAGAGGGTTATGAGCAACTAGAAGAAAGAAGAACTCAATATTCTAATGATTCTGGTTATGAATGGGAATATGGAAATTCTAGAAAAAATAGTTATTATGATATGCCAGTAACAAATTATAGAGATATAGAAGTTGCTGCACGTTCAAATAAAGCCCCAGCATATCAATTTAGAAGTGCAGAAAGCTTTTTAAATAGTTTGAATAAACCAAAAGGAGACAATGTTAATTTAGATGGATATAAAGCTGGAGTAAAAGTTTTCCATAAAAAATTTGGACAAGGTATAATCAATTCAGTAGAAGCAGAAGGAGAAGATTTAAAAGTAGATATTCAATTTGAAAAAGCAGGTCACAAAAGATTAATGGCTAAATTTGCAGGATTAGAAATAATAGAATAATAGTAGAAATTGGAAAAGGGGACGGTTCTATTTTCCAAAAATATGAGCAACTAAAAGTGAAAATAAAAAGAGATTTGAATTTTTCAAATCTCTTTTTTTGTCTAGTTTTTATTTTTTAATAGGTTAAATTTTTCTTTTTCAAGCTGTTTTAAACTTTTATTTGGAGTAGGTAAGTCCTCTGGCATAGTTCCACCAGCTTCTTTAATTGCTTTTCTAACAATTTTTCCGATTTTATTATGTGTTTTACAAGATTCTTTTTCTGTATTTACATTATCTCTTTTTAATTTTTCTTCTGTTTGTGATATCCTAAACAAATTTGCAATTAATTCAGTGCTTCCCATATTATCTAAAATATCTTCGCGATATCTTAAACCTTTTCTTTTGGAAATATCATCAGCTGTTTCTCCATTATATAGACCTTTATAACCTGCATTATGAAATTTATCAAAATTTTTAACTCCTGATTTTTTTGCAGTTTGATTAAGTGAATAATTTCCTTTTCTTGTTAAATTTCTTTGATAAAATCTCTTTTCATCTTCAGTAAGTAAGGTATATTCTTTTTCACTAATTTCTTGTTTTCTAGTCTGAATTGCAAAATATGTTTGAGCAAGAGCAATTACTTTTTTTCTACTATCACCATTTTGTGCTATTAAATAACATGCATAACGAGTTAGTTTATAATCTATTTGCTCTCTATAAGCTCCTGAGCCGATTTGAACCATTTTATTGACATCAGTAAAATGGTCTATTTTTGTAATACTACTATTTTCGCAAGCCATCTTTGCCTTTAGTATTATTTTTTCAAAGTTTTGCCAATTAGAATATTGTAAAATAGGCATTAGTTCTCTAGCATACCAAAACTCAATTCCATTTTCATCAATATGTTTAATATCTTCAAAAGACTTATTGTTTTTATCTATTTGTTTCATTAATATCATCTCCGTTTCTTAATATTTTATTATAAATTATCTAGGTGATATTATAAAACAAATGTTTGTATAAGTCAATTGATTTTATATTTTTTATTTAAATTTTTATATTATATTTTGTAAATTTCTAGCCATTTGCACACCACTTGCAGAAGCCATAATCAAACCACGAGTAAGACCTCCACCATCACCAATAGAATATAATCCTTCAACACTTGTTTTAAAATTATTATCAATTACAAGTTCATTAGAATAGAATTTAATTTCAGCAGCATATAAAAGATTATCTGGATGAGCAAAACCTGGAACAACTTTATCCATAGTTTTAATAAATTCTAGAATATCTACCATTGTTCTATATCCAATAGCATAAGTAATATCTCCTGCAACAGCAGTTTTTAAAGTTGGAACAACACTATTTTCTTTTAAATCTTTATCCCAAGTACGTTTTCCATTTAATATATCACCTAAACGTTGAACTAATACATTTCCTTTACCAAGTTGATTAGCATTTTCTGCAATATTCATACCATATTTTATAGGCTCTTTGAAAGGATCATTAAAGTGATGAGAAGCAAGAATAGCTAAATTAGTGTTTGTACTTTTTCTATCTTTGTAAGAATGTCCATTTACTAATGTTAGATTATTATCATAAACTTCATTAGCAACAAAACCACTTGGATTTTGACAGAATGTTCTAACTTTATCTTTATATGGAGGAAGATATCCTACAAATTTTCCTTCATACATATATTTATTAATATCTTTCATTACACTATCTGGTAGTTCATATCTAACACCTATATCAACAATTCCTACACGATTTTCAATATTATGTTTTTCACACATTGAAGCAAGCCAATCAGCACCCTTTCTGCCTATTCCCAAAACAACCTGTTCAGCACAAATAGTGTCTTCTGAATTATCATTATTAGAATCTACAATAATAACTCCTTTTATTTTATTTTTTTCTATTATTAAATCTTTTACGTGTTTTTCAAAAAGAATTTCTACATTATTTTCAAGAAGATATTTTTCTATTTTACCATATAATTCATGGCTTTTTTCAGTGCCTAAATGTCTAATAGGGCAGTTTGCTAAAATAATACCATTTTCTTTGGCTTTAGCCGAGATTTTTTCGATTTCCTCTAAATTTTCGATACCTTCTATTTTTGTATCAGCACCAAATTTTAAATAGATTTCATCTGTATAGTGCATAAGTTCTTTTGTTTTTTCTACACCTAAATATTGATGTAAAATTCCACCTACTTCAATAGAATCACTATCATCATTTGGAAGAGTAAGCTTACCATCTGAAAAAGCACCAGCTCCAGAAAAACCACTTGTAATATGACAATATGGTTTACATTTTGTACATTTACCTGCTTTTTCTATAGGACAATATCTTTTTTCTACAGATTTTCCTTGTTCTATAATTAAAATTTTTTTATCTTTTGTAACACCTAGTTGGATAAGCTCATATGCTGTAAATACTCCACTTGGGCCAGCTCCAACTATAATTAAATCATAATTTTGATTCATTTTAAATCACCTCACGATGAGTATTATACAATGAATAAATATAAAATAAAAGAATTGTTTTTTGGATTTAGATAGTATATAATAATTTTATTATATACAAGTACGAAAATGAGAATAAAATGTGAGTAAAGTACTCATATAAAATGAAAAGAGAAACCGAAGTTTCTCTTTTTAATGTCTTTACCATAAAAAATAACACTTGAATATATCTTGGATGAACCATAACTGTTGGGCTTTGAACAGTGTAACGTCATAGATATAGTTCAAATAAGCGAGTGTCTCATTTTGGGATAATTCGTTTGAAATAAATTTTTGTAAAACTTGTTTTACTTCATTTAAATCTTCTGCATTAACGTCATACCTAGATGTAGTAGATAGAAAATCATCTATGATCTTAGTATAATCCGCTTCAGAATTGATGTTTTCAAACATTGTAATAGTATCCTCAAAAAGACGTTCGGCTGCCTTTAATTTTAAGTAACATTCCATAAACCGCTTTTCTTTAAATTCATTGGTATTAGACATAAGTTATATCCTCCTGTTATTGCTCGGAGGACTGTGCCTCCGAAATTTTTATTTCTTAGGCAACAATCGAATTATTGTTACGGGGGTATTATATCATATTGTAAGCTGCTTTGTAAACTTTAAAATGTTGTTATGATAATTATGATAATTTATGGAATTTCAATAAAACTATTTAAGATTTTAAGAATTTGAAAGAGTCAATCTTTCGTAAAAAAAAAGTAATATAAATGTAACGTAAATTTGCTTGTTTAAAACTCTTATTAAAGTTATAATAAAAGTGTATATTTAATTTTAATATACACTTTTTTAAGATTTATATATAAATAAAATTTATAAATGAAAGGAACCAAAGAAAATGGTAGAAGCAAATCAAAAAAGATTGCAAGAGGAATTAGAAAGCTTAGAGAACTTAGAAAAATCAAGTATAGAAAATTCTTTAAATGAGAAAAAAGCAAATTATAAAGCAAGGAAAAGAAGAATAAGAGTAGCATTTACAAAAATGAGCTTAATGGCAATGCTATTAATATTCTCAACATATGCATGGTTTACAACACAAAAAGATATTTCTATTTCAAACCTAAGAGGAACAGTAGAAGTAGCAGAAAACATGGAAATATCTTTAGATGCAAAAACTTGGAGTCAAGAAATAGACTTAAAAAATGCAGCAACAAAATTTGCAACAGCCCAAACCACAAGACAAAGTGCATTTAAAACAAGCCCATCAGATACAACAACAGACCCATATATAACAAGAGCAGGAGCAATATTGCCAAATGAATTATTACCAGTATCAACAGCAGGAGAAAAAGATATAACAGCATCATGGGTAGATGGTGCAACAACAAATACATATTCAATAATCCCATTCTATGGAGGAAAAGCAACAGGAACCATATTATCAGAAATAGAAAGATAT
>JAZROJ010000076.1:0-15810 GCA_045648625.1 Candidatus Scatovivens sp. | reverse complement strand
TTTGTAAAAAATAATCAAGTAAATAATGAGACTATTACAATTATAGGAGAAGATGTAAATCATATAAAAAATGTGTTACGTCTTACAGAAAAAGAAAAAATAAAGATTTGCGATTTTGAAAATCAAAAAAATTATATTTGTGAAATTTTAGAAATAACAAAACAAAATGTAATTTGTGAAATATTAGAAATTGCAGAAAATGAAGCAGAAGGAAACATAGAATTACATATATATCAAGGCCTTCCAAAAGCTGATAAATTAGAACTTATTATTCAAAAAGGAACAGAACTAGGGGTTTCAAAATTTATACCAGTTGCTTTAAAAAGAAGTATTGTAAAAATAGATGGAAAAGATGAACAAAAGAAAAATGATAGATGGCAAAAAATTGCAGAAGTAGCAGCTAAGCAAAGTGGTAGAGATTGTATTCCAAAAGTTGAGCACATCTGTAATTTGCAAGAAGTATGCAATAATATAAATGAATATGATTTAGTATTAGTGGCATATGAATTAGAAGAAAGTAATTATATAAAAAACGAATTAAAAAGTTTAATTCAAAAAGAAAATTATAAAATAGCTGTTATAATAGGTCCTGAAGGTGGCCTAGAACAAGAAGAAGTAGAAAAAATGAAACAAGCTGGAGGAAAAGTAATTACTTTAGGAAAAAGGATATTAAGAACAGAAACAGTAGCTATGCAAGTTGCTTCTATAATTATGTATGAATTAGAAAAATAATATAAACCACTTTAATATAGAGTTAAATTAAAAACAAATAATTAACTTAAAAGCAGGAGGAAAGTTAATTGGATAAAGCAGAACTAATGCAAAAAGAAATAGAAGACAAAAGAAAATTACCAGAAGAATTAAAAAAAGAAATAAAAAAATCAATATTTCATAATTTATTAATTGCAACGATTATTATATTATATTTATGTGCAATAAATATTTTATTTTATAAAATAGAAAAAAATTTTTTTGAGCAACAGATGAAATTTTTTGCTTTAGGTTTAATAAGCATAACAGTTATAATGTTTGAAATATCATATAGAAAGCAAAGCAAAAGAACTTGTATAATAGGAATAGAATTATTAATATTTAGTATTTTATCTCTTTATATTCCTTACATATATTTATATGCAAATGTAAATTTAAAAATGATTACAACAATACTTCCTTTAAGTATTGCAGTATATTATATGATAAAAGCTTTTGTTATTTTTAAAAGTAGAGAAATAGGTTATAAAAATAATTTAAGTGATGTAAAAGAAATTTTAAAAAACGATGAAAATAAAGGATATTTAGAAGAAGAAAGCAAAAAATCTTATAGAGAAGCAAAAGCAAATGAAGAAAAATTTAAAAAGGAATTATTAGAAAAAGAGCAAAAAAAGGCAAAAGAAAATAAAAAGAAAACTGCTAAAAATAAAACAAATAATAAATCTGTTGAAAAAAATAAAAAATCTTCAAATAATTCTCAAAAAACAAAAACTGGTTCAAAAACAAAGAATAAAACAAAAAAATAAAATACATTATTAAATCAATACATACAAACAGGTTTATAAGTATATCCTAAAAACTTAAATAAATAATAAAGAAGGTAATTATGATAAAAAGCATGACTCGGATTTGGACGAGGAAAATATGAAAAAGAAGGAAGAAATTATACAGTAGAAATTAAATCTGTAAATCATAAATATAGTGATATAAGTATAAAACTTCCAAGATTTTTAAATAGTATAGAAAATGAGATTAGAAAAAAAGTATCTAATAGTATATCTAGAGGAAAAATTGATGTATATATAACATTTGAAAATTATAGTAGTAAAGGAACAAATATTAGAATAAATAAAGAATTAGCGAAAGAATATATAAAAGAACTAAAAGAATTAGCAGAAGAGGCAGACTTAAAATATGATGTAAATGTTTTGAAGATTTCAAAATTTCCTGAAATATTAAAAATTGAAGAAAATGATAATGAAGATGAAATTTTAACAGAATTATTAATTGCAGTAGATGATGGTTTAAACAATTTTATTAATATGAGAGAAATAGAAGGTCAAAAACTTATACAAGATATGGAAAATAGAATAAAATTTGTAGAAACAAAAGTACAAGAGATAGAGGGATTTTCAAAAAATCTAGTGGAAGAATATATTATTAAGCTAGAAAACAGAATTAATGAATTATTAAAAACAGATGTAGTAGATAAAGAACGTTTAGCTCAAGAGATTGTGATATTTTCGGATAAGTCTTCTATAGAAGAAGAATTAACAAGATTAAAAAGTCATATATCACAATTTCAAAGTTTCTTAAAAGTAGATTCACCAATAGGAAAGAAATTTGACTTTTTAGTACAAGAGATGAACAGAGAAGTAAACACAATAGGTTCAAAAGCGAATTGTTTAGAAATAACAAACAGAGTTATAGAATTAAAAACAGAAATAGAAAACATTAGAGAACAAATTCAAAATATAGAATAAGAAGCACTAGAGAGTAAATATAAAACATAGAATGAAAGCATTAGAGAATAGATAAAAAATAGAAATAAAAAGAAGGGGATGAGAAAAAATGCAATTAATTAATATTGGTTTTGGTAATATTGTTTCAGCAGAAAGAATTATATCAATAGTAAGTCCTGATTCAGCACCAATTAAAAGAATTGTGCAAGAAGCAAAAGATTCAAAAATGGCAATTGATGCAACTTATGGAAGAAGAACAAGATCAGTTCTTATAATGGATTCAGGTCATGTTATATTATCAGCAGTTCAACCAGAAACAGTTGCTGGAAGAGTTGAAGATACTGATGAAACAGAAGAAGAGTAGAATTTAAAAAATAAAGAAAATAAACAAATCAAACAAAAATAATTATAGGGGGATTTTTAAAATGATGGTAAAACCAACAGTAACAGATTTGTTACACAAAATTGATGATAACAGATATTCATTAGTAATAATGACATCTAAAAGAGCAAGACAAATTGCAGAAGGAGCAACAATTTTAACTAAAGAAAAAGATAGATCTGTTGTTACATTAGCAGCTGATGAAATTGCAGAAGGAAAAGTTATGATGCTAGAAAATAGCGAAGAAATTGAAAATAAATAAATCGAACAATAAAGGGGATTAAATTTATGTTAGTAATATTATCAGGTGTTGCAGGGGCAGGTAAAGATACAATAAAAAAAGAAATAATAAAAAGAATGAATGATGTGAAATCAATTCCATCATTAACAACAAGACCACAAAGAGAAGGAGATATACCAGGCGAGACTTATATATTTTTAACTAAAGAAGAGTTTGAAGAAAAAATAAAAAATGATGAAATATATGAATATGATATACATCACAACAATTATTATGGTACTTCTAAAAAAATATTAAATGAAGAATCAAAAACAGGAATTATAATTAAAGATATTGATGTAAATGGAACTGAAATTTTGAAAAATACTTTAAAAGACATTAAAGTTGTAACAATATTTTTAAGAGTACCAAAAGAAGAATTAAGACGCAGATTAGAAAACAGAATTGATAAACCTTCTGAGGGAGAAATAATATTACGTTTAAACAGATTTGATTATGAAGAGTCAAAAATTGGACTTTATGATTATGTTTTAAGAAATGAAAATTTAGAAAAAACTGTTAATATCATAGAAGAAATAATAAGACAAGAAGCTATGTCAAATTAAAGAAAATTTTATTTTAAAGATTCTTTAAATTAGCGAAGGTTTTATGTATTAGTAAGTTCAGCGAACTTTCCTAATACATAAGAAAAAAGTTGCTAAAATTAGTATAGTTTTAGTAGAAAATATTTAAGATATAAAAAATCTATATAAAGCTATAAAAGCAGTAAATATATAGATTTTTTTATGTATATAGAGGTATAAATGTTTGCAGAAGTTATAATCAATAGTAATGCTAGAGCATTAAATAGAATATTTGATTATATAGTTCCAGAAAGTATGGAAAATACCATACAAGTTGGGGCTAGAGTTTTTGTGCCTTTTGGAAATGGTAAAAAAATAGAAGATGGTTTTGTAATTAATTTAAAAAAAGAATCAGAATTTGCCAATAAAGAAATTTCAAAAATAGTAGTAGAAGAAAGTTTAACAGAAGATAATATAATATTAGCTAAATTGATGGCTAGAAAGTATTTTTGTAATATATCAGATTGTATAAAATTAATGTTACCGCCTGGAACAGGAGGTAAAGTATTAGAAAATAGAGCAAAAGAAAAAACTGGTAATTTTGTTTTCTTAAAAAAAGATGAACAAGAAATTTTAGAAAAAATCGAAAATGGTGAAATAAAAAGTGAAAAACATATAAGAGCTTTAAAATTTTTAATAGAAAATGATGGAATATATTTACCAGATTTTGAATTAATTACAGAAGTTAGCAAAAATATTGTGCAAACTCTTGAAAAAAGAGGTTTTTTAGAAATTATAGAAAAACAAATTGAAAGAAATCCATTTAAAAATAAAAATATTGAAAGAGATAATCCAAAAGTATTAACAGAAGAACAAAAAAGATGTTTTGATTCTATAAATTTTTGCATAGAAAATGATGAATTTTCAAAACATTTAATATATGGAGTAACAGGTTCTGGAAAAACTGAAATATATTTACAATTAATTGAAAAAGTTATAGAAAAAAATAAAACAGCAATATTGTTAGTACCAGAAATATCCCTTACACCTCAAATGGTGGATAGATTTTTAGCTAGATTTGGAGATAATATCGCAGTTCTTCATAGTAAACTTTCAATAGGGGAACGTTATGATGAATGGCAAAAAATTGCAAATGGTGAATGCAAAATAGTAATAGGTGCAAGGTCTGCAGTTTTTGCACCTATAAAAAATCTAGGAATAATAATAATTGATGAAGAACATGATATGTCATATAAATCAGAAATGACTCCTAGATATCATGCAAAAGAGATAGCGAAATACATAGCAGAAAAAAATAATTGTCCTTTAGTTTTAGGAAGTGCAACTCCAGAAATGAGTACAATGTATGCTGCTAAGAAAAATGAAATAGCTATATATACATTAACAAAAAGAGCTAATGAATCAAAACTTCCAGAGGTAGAAATTGTAGATTTAAGAAATGAGCTTGCTCTTGGAAATAGATCTATGATTAGTTATAAATTACAACAAGAAATTGAAAAAAACTTAAAAAATAAAAAACAAACAATTTTATTTTTAAATAGAAGAGGATATTCTACATTTATAATGTGCAGAGATTGTGGACATGTTGCTAAATGTAAAAATTGCAATATTAGTTTAACTTATCACATGAAAGAAAATAAATTAAAATGTCATTATTGTGGTTTTGAAACACCATCTATAAAAATATGTCCAGAATGCCAAAGTAAAAAAGTAAAATATTTTGGGACAGGAACTCAAAAATTAGAAGAAGAAATTCAAAAACTATATCCTAATGCAAGTACAATTCGTATGGATATAGATACAGTAACAAAGAAAAACTCTCATGAAGAAATATTAAATAAATTTAAAAATGAAAATATAGATATTTTAGTTGGAACACAGATGATAGTAAAAGGACATCATTTTCCAAATGTAACTTTAGTAGGAGTTATAGCAGCTGATGGCAGTTTAAATCTTGATGATTATAGAGCAGTAGAAAGGACTTTTCAAACATTAGTACAAGTTTCTGGTAGAGCAGGAAGAGAAGAAAATGGAAAAGTAATAATACAAACTTATAATCCAGACCATTATGCAATTACATATGCTCAAAAACAAAATTATGATTTATTTTATGAAGCAGAGATAAACTTAAGAAAAATGTTGAAATATCCACCATTTTGCGATATAATACTTATCAGATTTAGTGGGAAAAATATTGAAGAAATCCAAAAAATTTCAAATATTGTTTACAAAAAAATAGAAAAAATAAAAAAAGAAGATATTTTAATTTACAAACCAGTACCATCACCAATTGATAAAATTAAGAATAAATATAGATGGAGGATTGTTTTAAAATGTAAAGTAACATCAAAAGTATTGGATATTATAAAATATGCTATAGAAGATGAAAGCATAAAGAAATGTAAAGATACAAGTATTGTTGTTGATATTAATCCAAGTACAATGAATTAGAATAAAAGGGGTAAAATTATGGCTATTAGAAATTTAAGATATGATAATGATGAAATATTAAAAAAACGTTCTAGAGAAATAGAAGTGATTGATGACAAAATTAAAGAATTAGCTAAAGATATGATGGACACTATGCACAAATGGGATGGATTAGGACTAGCTGCTCCACAAGTAGGAATTTTAAAAAGAATTATAGTAATAGATTTATATGAAGAAGGTATGCAATTTACTTTAATTAATCCTGTTGTAGTAAAAACAAAAGGTGAACAAGAAGTTGAAGAAGGTTGTTTGAGTTTTCCAAATCAATTTGGAAAAGTAGTAAGACCAAAAGAAGTGGTTGTTGAAGCTTTAGATTTAGATGGCAAAAAAGTAACTTTAAAAGCAAAAGATTTATTAGCACAAGCTTTATGTCACGAAATTGACCATTTAGATGGACAGCTTTTTGTAGAAAGAGTTATACCAGGAACTTTAGAAAAAGTAACTCCTTCAGATAAAAATAAAAAGAAATAAAATTAATATAAATTTATAAGTCTAATATTAAAAGTTATGATATAAGTATATAAATTTTAAAGTGAGCTCGTGTGGGGACCGACAAGCATATATACTGTTATAAAATTGAGTGTTAGCGAAAATTTTATTTACAGTATATGCGCAGTTGGGACGAACGAAAAAATTTATATACTTATATCATAACTAAGAAAATTAATATTTTTTAAATTATAAATGAAAGGACTTTTTATGAAAATACTTTTTATGGGAACTCCAGATTTTGCAAGGGAGTCATTAGATAAATTATATCAAGCAGGATATGAAATTTGTGGAGTTGTTACACCACCAGATAGACCTTCAGGAAGAGGAATGAAACTTATTCCTTCTCCAGTAAAAGAATATGCTATTGAAAAAAATTTTAAATTATTTCAACCAGAAAAGATATCAAATAATACAGAATTTAAAGAAGAAATAAAAAGCTTACAACCAGATTTAGTTTGTGTAGTATCTTATGGTGTTATATTACCAAAATCTTTTTTAGAAATTCCACCAAAAGGTTGTATAAATGTACATCCATCTATGCTTCCAAAATATAGAGGTTCTGCACCTATTCAATGGGCAGTATTAAATGGTGATAAAACAACTGGTGTTACTATTATGTATTTAAATGAAAAAATGGATGCTGGAGACATTATTATTCAAGAAGAAACTGAGATAGGAGAAAATGAGACATCAGGAGAATTATGGAACAGATTATCTACAGTTGGAGCAAGATTATTACTAGAAAGTGTTAAAAAAATAGAAGCTGGTACTGTAGAGAGAATTAAACAGCCAGAAGAATTTACTTTAGCACCAATGCTTAATAAAGAAATGGCAAAAATAAATTGGAATGAAAAAAAGGCTTTTGAAATTAAGAATTTAGTAAGAGGATTAAATCCAATAATGGGAACATTTTCTTTTTTAAATAATAAGAAAATTAAATTTTGGAAAGTTGAAATTTTGAGTGAAAAAGAATTTATAGATGAAGTAAAGGATTTGGATTATAAAAATCCTCAAGATGCTGCAAATGGCGAAGTTGTATTTTCTAATTCTAAAAAAGGATTATATATAAAAGTAATAGATGGAATTGTTTCTGTAATAGAAATTCAAGGGGAAAATGCAAAAAAAATGAATATATTAGATTTCTTAAGAGGAAATACTATAGAAAAAGGAATGTTTTTTAATTAATTTCTATAAAATAGAAAACATTCTATGTATCTATTTAATTAGAAGAGAATAATTCATTTTTAATATTTAAAATACTTGTAAAATTAGAATTATATTGATATACTAATTAAGTAAAAATTTATAAAAAGGAGGTTTTATAAATGGAGGAAAATGAAGAAGTAAAAGAAATAAATGAAGAAATTCCTGTAGAAGAAAGTAATACAATAAGAATAGCAAATGAAGCTGTAGCAACATATGCAGGAATAGCTGTTTCAGAAGTTCCAGGAGTTTATGGAATGTCTGGTAGTTTTGCTGGAGGTATTACTGAAGCATTAAGTGGTAAGAAAAATTTAGCAAAAGGAATTAAAGTTGAAGTTGGAGAAAAAGACGCTAAAATAGATGTAAATATTATTGTAGAATATGGTGCAAGGATTCCAGACGTAGCTTTTGAAATTCAAACAAGAGTAAAAAAGACAGTAGAATCAATGACTGGGTTAAAAGTTTTAGAAGTTAATGTACATGTTCAAGGAGTTCATACAACAAGTGAAAAAGAAGAAAAAAATAATGATAATGAAGAAGAAATAAACGAAGAGTAAAATGGAGGAATGAAAAATGAAATTTTTAGATAAGTTATCTCTAAAATTATTTTCAATAATTATATTTATAATAAGTGTAACATCAATATTAATAATTACTGGAATAATTCCATTAGAATATATTACCGATAATATTGAATTATTAACTAATAATTATACAAAAGCTATAATAATAGTATTAGCAGTATTTACTTTATTAGCTTTTAAAGGATTATTTTTTACAAGTAAAAAAGAGAATACAGCAAAAGAAGGAATTATTTTAGAAAATACAAATGGAAAACTTGTAATTTCTAAAGAAAGTTTAGAAAATATGATTGCAGCTGTAGCAAAAGATATACAAGGAGCAGAATCTATATCTAGTAGAACAATTTTAGACAAAAATAAAAATTTAATTGTATATGTAACAACAGTAGTAAGTAAAGATGTTATTTTGAAAGATATATCAACAGAATTACAAAATAAAATAAAAGAAGCTATGAAAAGAACAGCAGATTTAGAAGTAAAAGAAGTTAATATTAGAATAAAAAATATTACATCTAAAAAGGTAAAAAATTTACCAGCACCTGCTCAAGAAGAAGTTATTGAAGAAGAAAAAACAGAAGAAAAAGTAGAAGAAAAAGCAGAGGATAATAAAGAAATAGAACAAGGAAAGGAGTAATTCAAAATGGATGAAAATCGTGGAGAAAACTTATTTCATAAGATAATTAAAGAATACGGAGGAGCTATAATTGGAGGTGTAATTGCATTATTACTATGTTTTACAGAAATATATAAAATCTTAGTTTATATAGTAATAACATTAGCTGGTATAGTTATAGGAAATTATGTACAAAAAAATAAACCAAAAGTAAAAGAAAAATTAAAAGAATTTATAGATAAAGTTTAAGGGAGGCTATCATGCAAAGATCTGCAATGAGAGAACTAGCTTTTAAGTTAGTTTATGAGATGGAAATGCAAAGAGAAAATACTATAGAACAATTTGAATTATTCATAGAAAATAACGAAATTACAGATGAAAAAGTTATTGAATATTTAAGAGATATAAAACAAGGTATTGAAACAAATAAAACAGAATTAGAACAATTAATAGAGAATAATCTAAAAGATAATTGGAATTTAAATAGAATTTCTAAAATTAACCTAAGCTTAATTAAAATAGCAATTTATGAAATGGTATATAAAAACATTCCTTATAAAGTTGCTATAAATGAAGTTGTAGAACTTGCAAAAAGATATGCTGATGATTCAGCACCAATGTTTATTAATGGAATATTAGCAAGTGTTGTAAAGGAAAAAAACTTAAATGGAGCAAATAATGAAAATTGAGCCTATTTCTGTAACAGAATTGAATAAATATGTTAAAGAAAAAGTAGCAGAAGATGAATATTTGAATAATGTATTGGTTAAAGGAGAAATTTCTAATTTTAAGCATCATTATACAGGTCATATGTATTTTACTCTTAAAGATGAAAATTCTCTTATTAAATGCGTTATGTTTAAAACATCTACTGCTACTTTAAATTTTGTTCCTAAAGATGGTATGAAAGTCATTGTTTTTGGGACAGTATCTGTATTTGAAAGAGATGGAATTTATCAAATTTATTGTAAAGCCATGCAAGAAGATGGTATGGGAAGTTTATATAAAGCATATGAAGAACTAAAAAGAAAACTAGAACAAGAAGGCTTATTTGATGAATCTCATAAAAAACGAATACCATTTATGCCTAAAATTATTGGAGTACTTACATCTAATACAGGAGCAGTTATTAGAGATATTATTAATGTATCAACAAGAAGAAATCCTAATGTTTATATAAGACTTCTTCCAGTTCCAGTACAAGGCCAAGGTGCAGCACAAAAAATTGCAAAAGCAATAGAATTTATGAATGAAAATAATTTAGCAGATGTTATTATTTTAGCAAGAGGTGGAGGATCACTAGAAGATTTATGGCCTTTTAATGAAGAAATTGTTGCAAGAGCAATTTATGATTCAAAATTACCTGTTATTTCAGCAGTAGGCCATGAAACAGATTTTACAATATCAGATTTTGTAGCGGATTTAAGAGCTCCTACACCATCAGCTGCAGCAGAACTTGCAGTTGCAGATGTTTTTGATTTAAAAAATACTATAGATATTTATCAAAATAGATTAAAAATATCATTAAAAAGAAAAACAGAAATTATGCGTATGCGCTATGAAAAAATTTTAAATTCTAGAGTTTTTAAAGAACCATTACAAAAAATAAATGAACAATACATAATAATAGATAATAAAATGAAGTCTTTAGAAAATTCAGTAATAAAAAAATTAAAAGATTCAAAACTAGAGATGGCAAAGTTAGTTTCTAAATTAGATGCATTAAGTCCATTAAAGACTTTAACAAGAGGTTATTGTTTAACAGAGTTTGATGGAAAAGTTATTACAAAATCAAAAGATCTAAAAAAAGATATGACTATTGGAATTAGATTTCAAGATGGAGATGTATCTGCAAAAATATTATAGAATTTAATACAAAGGAGAGTTTAGATATGAAAAAATACGGAAAATATATTTTTGGAATTGTTTTAATTATAGCTATAGTTCTTATTTTTAATACAATTTACAATAGAGAGCAAAAAAAGTTAAATGTACAAAGTAATGAAAATATAGTAACCAATTCAGAAATTGAAAATTTAGAAGAAGTTGAAGAAAATATCGAAATTCAGAATACTGTGATAGAAACTGAAAATACTGTAAAAGAAGATAATGTGAAAACTCCTGAGAATGAGACAAAACAAGAAAAGGTAGATAAAAATACTTCTGGAACAGCTATATATGAAGAAAAAAGTGATCTAGGTTCTACAGATAAAAAGCAAGAAGCAATTAATTTAGTAAAACAAATATGGGGAAAAGATGATACTGTTACATTTAGATGTGATTCTGTTGAAAAAAGTGGTGAATATATAATTGCAGTAGTATCTAAAACTTCTGCAAAAGTACTAAATTATTTTAAAGTAAATTTACAAAATAAAACAGTTATAGTTGATTATTAATATAAATTTTATTTTGGAAAATATATAATAAGTAGTTTTTATATTATATTTAATATTAGAAAGGTAAAATAATGAAAGAAAAAAAAGAAGAAAACTTTGAAGAGTTAATGGTAAAATTAGAAGAAATTACTAGCAAATTAGAAAAAGAAACATTATCATTAGATGAATCAGTTAAATTATTTGAAGAGGGTATGAAAATTTCAAAAGAGTGTAATTCAAAATTGGAAAATGCAGAAAAAAGAATTACAATACTACTTAATCAAGATGGAGAAATAAAGGAGGAAAGCTTCATTCCAGAAGAATAGAATTATGGGAATTATAAATGATATTGTAAATAATAAATGTATTTATGTACCTGTTTTGTTATGGTTATTTATACAAACTTTTAAATTATTAACAGATTTTGTTAAAAACAAAAGAATAAATTTAAAAAGACTTGTGGGTGCTGGTGGTATGCCAAGTTCTCATTCTGCTACAGTATGTGCTGTAGCTGCATTAACAGGAAGAGAATATGGATTTGATAGCGGTATTTTTGGGGTTGCTCTTATTATGGCTTGTATAGTTATGTATGATGCAGCTGGTGTAAGAAGAGCAGCTGGAAAACAAGCTAGAATATTAAACAAAATTTTAGAAACACCAGGATTAACTACTGTTGAGGTACAAGAAAAACTAGTTGAATTTTTAGGTCACACACCAATACAAGTTTTTGTAGGAGCGATTATTGGTTTTGTAATAGGAGCAATAGCGTAATTGAAAATATAAGAAAAAATTATATGATAAGCAATTTTAAAATTAATTATATAACATGAATTAAGAAAGGAAAAAACGTTATCTAAAACGGTGGTGATTAATATGAAAGATATTGATATTGCAAGAAGTGTTACATTAGATAAAATACTTGATATAGCAAGTAAATATGGTATTCAAGAAGATGATATAGATTTATATGGAAAATATAAAGCTAAGATATTAGATAATTTTGTTCAAAAACAAAAAAATAAATCTGACGGAAAGCTTGTTTTAGTAACAGCTATAAATCCAACACCTCTTGGAGAAGGAAAAACCACAATATCAATAGGTCTTTCAGATGCATTAAATAGAATTGGTAAAAAATCAGTTTTAGCATTAAGAGAACCATCATTAGGACCGGTTTTTGGAATAAAAGGTGGAGCTACAGGAGGAGGTTATGCTCAAATAGCTCCTATGGAAGATATAAATTTACATTTTACAGGTGATATACATGCAATTACAAGTGCAAATAATTTATTATCATCACTAATAGACAATCATATATATTATGGAAATGAATTAAAATTCAAAAAAGTAATATGGAAAAGATGTGTGGACTTAAATGATAGAGCTTTAAGAGAAGTAGAAATAGGTTTATCAAAAGAAAAAAATATGGTTCCTAGAGTTGATGGATTTGATATAACTGTTGCTTCAGAGATTATGGCAATTTTTTGTTTAGCAACAGATATAGATGATTTAAAAAGAAGAATTGGAAATATAATGGTTGGTTACAATGAAGAAGATAAACCAATTTTTGCTAAAGATTTAAAAGCAGAAGGGGCAATGACTGTATTACTAAAAGATGCTTTTAATCCTAATATAGTACAAACATTAGAACATAATTTAGCTATTGTTCATGGAGGCCCTTTTGCTAATATAGCACATGGTTGTAATAGTATAGTTGCAACAAAATTAGCTTTAAAATTAGGTGATTTTGTAATTACAGAGGCGGGATTCGGAGCTGATTTAGGAGCAGAAAAATTTATAGATATTAAGTGTAGAAGATTGAAAAGAAAACCAGACGCTGTAGTTTGTGTAGCAACATTAAAAGCCTTAAAATATCATGGTGGAGCAAAAGTAGATGTTTGTTCAGAAGAAAATGAAGAAGCTTTAGAAAATGGTATTGAAAATTTATTAAAACATATAGAAAATATAAAAAATCATTTTGGAGTTCCACCAATTGTAGCAATAAATAAATATCAAAATGATACAGAAAAAGAAATTGAAATTTTAAAATCAAAGTTAAATAAAATAGGTATAGAAGTTAGTCTAGCAGAAGTATGGGCAAAAGGTGGAGAAGGCGCAATAGATTTAGCAGAGAAAGTTGTAAATTTAGTTAATGAATATAAAGTGGATGCAAATAGTTTTGTATACGATGATTCCGATGATTTAAAAACAAAGATTAAAAAAGTTGCAAATAAAATATATGGTGCAAAAGATGTAGAATACAGTGACAAAGCTTTAGAAGAATTAGATAGAATAGAAAATATGGGATATAAAGATTTTCCAGTTTGTATAGCAAAAACACAATATTCTTTTTCAGATGATGCTAAAAATTTACAATGCAAAGAACCATTTAATATTCATGTATCAGAAGTAATTGTAAAAACTGGTGCTGAATTTGTAGTAGTAAAAACAGGAAAAATATTTACAATGCCTGGTTTGCCAAGAATACCAGCAGCAGAAAATATTGATATAAATGATGATAATGAAATAATAGGAATTTTTTAGAAATAATATGAATAAAATTTTTAATTAAACATGTGAAATAAAAAAAGTGAACTAAACTAAGTTCACTTTTTCATTTCTAAAATATATAAACAAAACTATTTATATTAGTTTTTGTTTTCTTCAAAATTTCCACTTAACATTTTTGGAATACTAACAAATAATTTATAAAAGGCTAATTTAATTTTTTTACCAATTAAATAAAATTTACGTAATTTTCTAGGACTTACTAAGAAAGTATCTTCTGAAGTAGGGATTAAAGCAGTACCAGTAGCTTCTTCAGTAGAACCTTCAACTGTACCAGTTTCTTCAGCAAGAACAGTGTTAGTTGTTTCAGTAACTTCTGATATTGTTTCAACATTAACAACTGGTTCTAAAATATTTTCAATTAATTTATCTAAATCAAATTCTTCTTGAACAGTGTTTTCTACTAATACTTCATTTAAAATTCCTTGTTCTGATGTTACTTCAGTAGCAATATTTTCAGATAAAAGACTGTCTAAAAGTTCTATAATAAAATCTGAATCAATAACATCATCATCTACTACATTTCCTTGAGCTGTATCAAAAGCTTCTACAATTGCAGGTTGGATTGAAGATATATAATTAAAACTTTGATTATTATCCCATTCATAATTTCCATTTCTAAAGCAGAAATTAAAAGTATCAAAATTTGGTTTTATTTCAACTTCAACTGTAAATCCATTTTCTGTTTTTGTCATTCCTTGTTCTGTAGTGTGTTCCCAGTTTTCTCCAAAACCATATACAATAGTTAAAGATTCTGATTGCTTTTTGTATAATTCTCCAGAATAAGTAATACCAATTTTTTTGTTTTCTCTTAAAACGTTACTAAAACTAATATCTTTAGTAAATTCCATAATCTTCACTCCTAATTTCATTATTTTCTAATATTATTATAAATATAAAAAACAACTTTTTCAAGCAAATATTGACAAAAGAAGATTATATTTTTGTTACAATATTACAAAAATATTACAAAATGTAAAACTTAATATATTAATAAAATTGGGACAAATGAATAATATTAGAAAATATGGAAAAAATAAAATAAATTTTAGCACATATGGAGGTTTTATGAAGAGTATAAAATTATTGATAATACTAATTATTTGTATAATGATGATATTTACACATTATTCTAATGTAGAAGCTTTGTCAAAATATGGATCTAATGGAGAAGAGGTTAGACAAATTCAAACAAAATTAAAAAATTGGGGATATTACAAAGGAAATGTTGATGGGATTTTTGGTTCAAAAACTTTAGCAGCTGTAAAGTCTTTTCAAAGAAAAAATGGATTAACAGTAGATGGAATTGTGGGAGATAAAACACTAGCCGCTTTAGGAATTGTTTCTGGAAATAATTCTGGGACAAGTAGTAATAACACAAATTTAAATTTGTTAAGTAAATTAGTATATGCAGAGGCTAGAGGAGAACCTTATAAAGGAATGGTGGCAGTAGCAGCTACCGTATTAAACAGGGTGGCAAATTCAAAATTTCCAGACACAATAGCAGGAGTTATTTATCAACCAGGTGCATATACCTGTGTTGATGATGGACAAATAAACTTAACTCCAGATAGTACAGCTAGAAAAGCAGCTCAAGATGCTATTAATGGATGGGATCCAACTTCAGGTTGTATTTATTATTTTAATCCTAATACAGCAACTTCAGGATGGATTTGGACTAGAACACAAGTTATGACTATAGGTAAACACATTTTTTGCAAATAAAAAATCAAATTTTAATAGAATATTACAAATATTGTAGTATTCTATTAAATAAATATTTGCACCTAATTTTACTTTGTAAAATTGGTGTTCAAATAAAGATTAGCCA
>JAZROJ010000075.1:0-13411 GCA_045648625.1 Candidatus Scatovivens sp. | reverse complement strand
CCTACTGTAAATTTTTCGTATTCTTCATATTCATTTATGATATTTGCATATTTTTTCTCTGAATCTGTTTGAATCTTAATTGGTAATATATTTTTTATGTAATCTTCTAATGTAGAAAATATATTCTTATAAATTTCTATAGAATTAAATTTTCTGGCTTTTACTCCATCTGCTAATTTTACAGAATAATTTTTTAATATGCCTTTATATATTCCATCCATTTTCTCTATGTATAAAGGCACAAATCTTGCTAAATTTTTTTCCTTTCCTGTAGATACCAAACTATCATAATCTAGATCTAATAAAAATTTTTGCTTTCTGTATTTATACTCTAAATATTCATTTTCTTTTAAATGCACTATTGTGTAATAATTTGCTAGAGCATTTTTTTCAAAATTTGAAGCTGTATTATTTTTTACTTTTTTGTAAATAGAATCCATTATATATCTATCAATAGACTCTAAATATAATGAGTAACTTTCTTCAAATCTTTTTTGAATGTTTTCTTTTTTAGTTACATCATCACTTTGTTCTAACTCTTTCAAATTTTCATACATTTTTAAAGTGTTGTTTCTTTTTATATTGATCATCATTCCATTAATACCTATTTTAGTTGGTATTAATAACTTTGTTAATGTGTTAGATATTTTGTTAAAAAACGTGGTGTCAGTTGCAAGTACTTTTAAACTTCTTTCTTCCATTTTATTCATCCTTTCAAAAAACTACTTCTTGACTAGTTCCTATTTCTTCTTGTACTGCATAAATTAATTTCACTTTTAGTCCGTCTTCTTCTTTTTCTACAATTAAATTTTTTTCAACATCTTCTACCTGATATTTAGAAATCTCATATTCCTTTTCTAATTCTGATATTAATTTCTCTTCTATCTTATTTTTAAGTTCTTCCTCGCTATACTGTCTATATGTTTTTTTGATTTCAATATTTTGAATTTTTGCGATTTCGATTGGAATATAATAATTTGAAAATAATTTTAATTTTTTATTCGTTCTTATTGTATCATACTTTTCAAATTTTGAAAGCCCTTTATTGAAATTTATTTTAAAATTATGTATATAAATTTCAATTTTTTTCTCTATATTTCCTGTTTTTTCTTCAACCTCTTGTATAAATGTCTCTTTTTTCTCTTTTTCATAATAAGTTTTGGCTAAAATTGTAGCTTCTGAATGTACATTTCTTGTTCCTGTATATTTTCCTTCCATTATTCCTTCTACTAAAAGATCTCCTGGATTAACTACATCTCCAACATTTACCCTTGCTGTTCCATTTTGTACAATAATTTTTGATATGGTTGCTGTTTTATTAGAAACTATATTAGTTATTTTAGTTTTATCTACAACTTCTGGTTTTTCGGTAGCCTCAACAAGTTCTATTATTACATTTGTGCCTTTTACTTTTATTCCTATCCAAGATATATCATCTCTTTTTAGACGAATATTATTAATTATTTCTTCAAAATTTAAATTATGTTTTAATTTTCCTATTTCAATACCTTGTTCATTTACTAAAGCAATTATTTCTTGTTCTGATATTTTTTCTAAACCTAATATTTCTATATTCCAAACAAATCTTGTAACCCCAAAAATAAAAACAGCAATTACTCCTACGGCAATTGCAAAAACTTTTCTTTTTCTATATTTATTTATTATAAATGGTATTCCTATTTTTTTATCTATATGTACTCTACATTTTGTCTTTTTTGCTATACCTCTAATTTTTTTAAAATCTGTTTTTATTATTTTTGCCTTCAAAATAGTACTTTTCTCTCTATGTAAATTTTGTAAAACAATTCCTTTACTCATACAAATATTTATAAATCTTTCTACAAAAAAACCTTCTACAGTAATATGTATGTATCCCCAAAAATATAAATACAACCATTTAAAAATCATATTAATCACCCATCTTTTTATTATGACATTTTGCTTTCAAAATCCAAATTTTCTATCTTGCCACTAACTAAAATATCATCTTCTGTCATCTGACTTAATTTTAAATTAAAACCATTTATATTTATATTTCCTATATGAGTACTAATTCTAGCAAAAAAATCCTCATATTCTAGAATTCCTTTAAAGTTTTCTATTAATATTTCATCAAAACCTGTAATCGTAATTTTAGGTGTTTTACTAGAAACTTCTCTTGGAATATCTAAAAATTTATTTAATTTATTATAATCCATCTTCATACATATACCTCTTTTACTTTTTATTATAAACACACTTTTAATGTTTTATGAAATTTTAATTTTATGTGTTTCTTATGTTTTAATATATTCTAAAATAAAAAATATATGTATTTTAAATTGCTTTTTATTAAATTTATTCTTCTAATAAAGCTACTATTTCTTCATCTTTTTTTAAATCTTCACCTACAAATTCAAAGGCTTTTTTCTTTCCTTTTTTTACAGCTGCTATTGCGATATCTTTATCATTTCTTAACGCAAAACTTGCATATTTTAATATTATTGGCTTATTTGAAACAGCTGCCAAAACTATATCTTTATCATCTCTTAATCTTTCACTTGCATAATACAAAATTTGACCGTCATTTTTTACTGCAGCTAAAATAACATCTTTATCATCTTTTAGATTTTCACTAGCATAACAACCTGTCCATCCAGCTTGATTTACAGCAGCAAGCAAAACATCTTTATCATTTTTTAATCTTTCACTAGAAAATTCTAAAGCTCCTGCATCTATTTTTACAGCTTCAAGCATTATTTCTTTGTTATCTCTAATTTCTTCACTTGCCCATTCTATTAATAGAGGATTAGTTTTAACAATTTTTCTAAAATATTCTACATTGTTTTGGTTTTGTATTGCTTTTTCAATTTCTATATCTTCCACTTTTTCTCCTTTAAGAACATAAGAAGCACATTTAACATGATTTATCATTTCAATATAGGTATGCACTCCTTATTTGTTCATATAATCAATTTTAAGTTATTATATTATTATTTTTTAAAAAAATCAATTAAGTATTTATGTACTTTTTCTTTGTTCTCGTGCCAACTTTTATGATAATAAAATTCATGTACACTAGATATGCGTAGCATTTTATTTAATAGAAAAGGAAAACTTTCCTATTAAATAAAAAAGAACTTTTCTGATTTTTTCAAAAAAGTTCTTTTTTAAATTTATATTTTAATATTTACAACATTTCTTATTGCATATTGCTAATACAATATTTATTACTAATAATAAAGCTAAAACAGCTATTAATACTGCTATAGCAGCCATAGCAGCTGTTATAGCTGCTGCAAACATAGCTCCTAATAATAGTCCAATAGCTACAGCTAGTGCTATTGCTATTATAAAAATTACTATATAATAACAATTTTTTCTTTTTGGTTCTCTGCATATTTTTTCATCTTTTGTTTCTCTTTCACAACTATAATATTCTTGTGGTTCCATCATAAAAATACACCTCCTGCATTTAGATAATAACTTATTGCTATAGTATATTTTATGAATGATAATATTTATTGTGATAATGGTTATGTAAATTTTATTTTTGAGTTAATAATATTGTAAATAATATGTTTATATATTGTAACACAGCAATTCCTTTTATTATTGCATAAGTTCTTCTATGCATTCTTTTTTCTGTTTTATCTGTTTTTTTGTTTATTTCTTGCCAAATAAGTACAGTAACAATTAACATTGCTATATCAAAAAAGAAAATTGTTCTTACAGAAGACAAAAATATTGATGGTGAAAATCCCATAATTAACCTTGAAGCTAATCCAACTAAAAAAACTAATACTGCTATGTTTTTTTTCAAGTTTTTAAATATTAATAATAAACTAAGAATTATACTAAAGAATACTACCATTGATAACATTAAAGGTAATACAAAAAATAAATTATTACAATTTGCAGCTGTTAGAAGAACTACTGGTTGAGTTAAATGCTCTGTAAATGATCCCAAAAATGGAAATACTTGAAAAGTAATTCTTGAAAATATTCCTAAACTACAAATTGTTACAAGTGGTATTAAAGCCACTACTCTATATAATTCTTCTTTATATGTCATAAAAATATAGACAACTATACTTAAACTAAGAATTGTAAATATGATATTATTTTCTTTTATTATATCTGCTAATGTTGTTGTTAATCCTAATGAAATTTTATCTTGAAAAGATACAATTTCAAAATCTTTAAACCCTGTAATGATTTCTTCTGTTTTTCTAACATAATTTCCTGGTGCAGTTAAAATAAATACTAAACTTGCAATAGATAATAATAACTGAATTATTATAAATGGATGAATTTTTTTATCTCTTATAATTAATAAAACTGTGAATAATAAATATACCCCAAACACTATTGCACATACTTGTTCTTGATTACAAGCATATATTAAAGAAATTAAATATAGTGGATATTCAAAAAATTTTATTTTTTCTCCACACCAAACCTTTTTTATTGGTATTAATGCAAATAGCCCTGTTGCTAGTGGCCACATATAATTTACTGTAGTTGCTGCCCAACCAGCACTTCCCATTATATCCATAGGATATGCTAATATTAATAATAAAATTAACATATTCATTTCTTTTTTGTTTTCTTTTTTTACAAATATTTTAGAAATAGAATATCCTAATAGTGCAACCATACCAGCTTCTATTAATATCCATGCATATTTTGAAATTTTTAATACACTAAATAATACTGTTTCTATGATAACTCTAGAAGTCCAATTTTGATATCTTTCTGCTATAATTTCTGGGATATTTCTTTCAGCTATCCAACTTAAAAATACTTCATCATCATACTTGTTAGGAGTTATGAAAACCATTAAAATTAATTGTAAAATAAATATAGCTATAATAGCTCCTCTTCCATCTCTTAAGAAATTTTTTATTTTTTCTTTCATTTTTGTTCCATCCTTACTACTATTTTATTTCAAAAGTTATTAATGTATCTGCTAATATATCTTCATTATTATTTCTATATAAGACAAAAATTTGATATTGCCCTTTAGGTATTCCTATTAATAAACATTGAGCATGCATTCCACCTAATGTATATTTTTCGTCTTCTACATTTCTATTCTCTTCCATTTGAGTTTTCATTAAATACATTTTTCCAGTATCTTGATGTTTTATAACATAACTTGAATTTACTGTTTTTATTTCTTCTCCCTCTTTGTAAGCATACCCCGCAATTTCTACTTTCTTACCTTTAGGTTCTAATATGTCTATATGTGTTCTAATTTCATCATCATTTACTGTTGTATTTGGTCCTAAAGTATATGATTTAAATATTAATAAAGAACTCATTGTAAATGCCATATAAACAATTATAAAAATTATTGCTATAATTATTAATCTTTTAAATATTTTTTCATCAATTTCTATATCTAAAAATTCCATCTGTTTTCGCCCCTAAATATTTTATTTTTTACTTTTTATTAAACTATTTTTTACAGTAATTATTCTATCATAATGAAAAAAATAAATCAAGAAACATAGCCTACGGTATTTGATAATTTTTATCTTTCAAATTCTCTTAAATCTCTAAATTCATACCCCATATTTCTTGCTTCTTTTATTACATCTCCTAAAATACTCATATTATCCTGAGCTGTTGAATGTAATAATAAAACACAACCATTATGTAAATTTTCTAATATTTTCCTTTTTCCATATTCTTCTCTTCCTTGTTTATTTTTATCCCAATCATCATAAGCTGATGACCACATTGCTGTTGTGTAACCTAAATCTTTTACTATACTTATTACTCTTTCACTAAATTCTCCTTTTGGTGGTCTAAAAAATGTCATCTCATAACCAAATTTTTCATATACAGCTGTATGTAAATTCATTACTTCTTTTTTTATATCTTCATCTGAAATATTTGGTAAACATTTATGATTTACTGTATGATTTCCTACTATATGACCATCTTCAATCATTCTTTTTACCATATCACCTGCTGAATTTAGGTAATGTCCTGTAATAAAAAATACAGCTTTAACGTTCTGCTCTTTTAAAGTATCTAATATTGATGTTGTATATCCTGCTTCATACCCACAATCAAAAGTTAAATATATATAAGGTTTCTCATTATTTCCCATAGAAATTCCTTCATATTCATCAATTACTTTTTTACTATTAGTATCTAATACTGCTTGAGCATGATTTTCCCCTCTTCTAAATCCCCAAGCTAGTAAATCATTTTTTAAAGTATTGGTAGCTAGTGAACATACTGCAATTTGTACAACACATACAATTAACAAGCCTAAAACAAAACCATATCTTATAAATTTATCTTTCATAATTTCTTTGTGTGATATATTTAACAACCTAAATACACCATACTCTCCTTTCTGAGTTATTTTTACTTTAATATTTATGAAAGAAATAAAAAAAAATAACTAAAGATTTTACTCTTTAGTTATTTTGTATATTGATTATTTATTTTTAACTACTATATTAAATATTTTTCCTGGCACATACACTTCTTTTACAACTTCGCTATTTTCTAGTATTTCAATAACTTTAGGGTCATTTTTTATAACAGCTAACATTTCTTCATTTTTAGCTTCTGCATCTACTAAAACACAGAATTTTAATTTTCCATTTACTTGAACTGGTATTTCTTTAATACCACCATTCATTTCACTTTCTATTATAGCTGGCCAAGCTTGTCCATAAACAAAACTTGCTTTTCCTAATTTTTCCCATTGTTCTTCTGCAAAATGAGGTGCTAATGGAGAAATTAATTTTATAAATATTTCTATAGTATCATTTACAACATTTATATTAATTTCATCTTCTTTTAAATAATCAGTTAATTTATTAGATAATTCCATACTTCTAGCTATAGCTGTGTTGAATTTAAAATCATCAATATCAGTAGTCATAGCTTTGATAGTTTGATTTTTAAATCTTAATAAATCTTTTTCTTTTATATCAATACTGTTTTTGCTTGTTTTTGATTTTAATTCTTTTACTGATTCTACTAGTCTTTCAATTCTAGTAAAATATTTTACCATAGATTCAATTCCTTTTTCGTCCCATGGTCCACCTTGTCTATAATCAAATCCGAACATTATATACATTCTAAATACATCTGCTCCATATTTTTCTATATATTCTTCTGGAGAAACAGTATTTCCTTTACTCTTGCTCATTTTATTTCCATCTGGTCCTAAAATCATACCTTGATGTATTAATCTTTTAAATGGTTCATCAAAATCTAAATATCCTAAATCACGTAATGCTTTAGTCATAAATCTTGCATATATTAAATGCATTGCAGCATGTTCTTTTCCACCAATATATGAATCCACTGGCATTATCTTGTTTATAATATCTTTATCAAAAGCTTTTTCTGAATTTTTTGAATCTGGATATCTTAATTCATACCAAGATGAACACATAAATGTATCTAATGTGTCTGCTTCTCTAGTTGCTTTTCCTCCACATTTTGGACAAGTGCAATTCATAAATTCACTTGATTTTTTAAGTGGAGATTCTCCATCTGGTGTAAATTCTACATTATAAGGTAATAATACTGGTAATTCTTTTTCTGGTACTGCTACAGTTCCACATTTATCGCAATATACTATTGGTATTGGTGCTCCCCAATATCTTTGTCTTGAAACTAACCAGTCTTTTAATCTATAATTTATAGATTCTCCACCTTGATTTTTAGATTTTAAGTCTTCTGTAATTTGTTTTCTTGCATCTTCTGATGCCATTCCATCATATTTTCCACTATTAAATAATACACCATATTCAGTAAATGGTAATTCTACTTCTTTATTATCAGCAGATTTAATTACTTCTTTAATTGGTAAATTATATTTTTTTGCAAAAGCATAATCTCTTGTATCATGAGCTGGAACAGCCATAACAGCTCCTGTTCCATAATCTTCTAAAACATAATCTGCTATCCATACAGGAACTTTTTCTCCATTTATAGGATTAATTACATATCCTCCTGTAAATACTCCTGTTTTTTCTTTTTCTGTTGATAATCTTTCTATTTCACTTAGTTTTGATGTTTCAGCTATGTATTTTTCTACTGCACTTTTATTTTCCTCAGTTGTTATTTCTTGAACTAATTTGCTTTCTGGTGCTATTACAACATAAGTTACACCATTTAATGTATCTACTCTTGTAGTAAATACTGTTATTTCAAATTTATTATCTTCAGTTTTAAATGTTACTTCACTACCTGTTGATTTTCCAATCCAATTTATTTGTACTTTTTTAGTTGATTCTGGCCAATCTAAATTTTCTAAACCTTCTAGTAATTCTTCTGCATAATCTGTAATTCTTAAAAACCATTGTGATAGTTTTTTTCTTTTTACTTCAGAACCACATCTTTCACATTCTCCACCTATAACTTGTTCATTTGCTAAAACTGTTTTACAGCTTTCACACCAGTTTACAGGTGCTTCTTTTTTATATGCTAACCCTGCTTCATATAATTTTGAAAAAATCCATTGTGTCCATTTATAATAATCTGGCATACATGTTTCAACAGAATAATTCCAATCATAACTTCCGCCCAATTCTTCTAATTGAACTTTCATAGTTTTTATATTTTTCTTTGTAGAATCTTCTGGATGTATTCCTGTTTTTATTGCATAATTTTCTGCTGGAAGACCAAATGCATCAAATCCCATTGGATGAAATACATTATACCCTTGCATTTTTTTAAATCTTGCAAATGAATCTGAAGGAGCATAATTAAACCAATGTCCTAAATGTAGTTTTGCTGCTGATGGATATGAAAACATTTCTAATGTATAATATTTTTCTCCTTTTCCTTCTGGATTATATTTATATACATCACTTTCACTCCATTTTTTTTGCCATTTTTTATCTATATTTTTTGAATATTCCAAAGTCGTACCCTCCTCTTATTTTTAAGCATACTAATTTTTTTCGTGATAATTATACCACTTCATTCTAGTATTTACAATATTTTTATCTTAACATCTATTTTTTATTTTAGCATATCTTTTTTACTTAAAATTATTGTTACTGCCAGAGTCATTATTATAGATATAATTATCATAATAGGGAATCCAAATGCACTATTTTGAAATGGCAAATTTACATTCATTCCCCAAAAACTAGATATCATTGTTGGAACTGCTAATATGATTGTTATAGAAGTTAATGTCTTCATAACAGTATTTAGATTGTTAGAAATAATAGAAGCATAAGCATCCATTGTTCCATTTAAAATATTATTATAAATTTGTGCCATCTCTATCGCCTGTTTATTTTCTGTAATAGCATCTTCTAGTATATCTTCGTCTTCATCATAAAGTTTGATAATTTTCCCTCTTAAAGTTTTTTCCATTACAATTTCATTTGATTTTAAAGAAGTTGCAAAGTAAACTAAACTTTTCTCTAAGTTTAACATCTTTAAAAGAGCTTCATTTCTCATAGATTTTCTTAAAACATTTTCTGCAATTTGAGTTTCTTTATTAATTTGTTTTAGGTAATTTAAAAAATAAGCTGCATTACATAACAATATTTGAAAAAGTAATCTTGATTTTTTGAATGTTTGAAAATTTTTTATTCTTCTTTTTTCAAAATCTTCTATAATTCTATTTTTTCTTAAAGAAACTGTTATAAAATAATCATCTCTTACAAAAATCATACCTAATGGCATAGTTGTATATGTATCACCATTTTCAGATTGCTCTATAATAGGAATATCTACAACAAATAAAATTGTGTTATCATCCTCTTCTTGTTCTATTCTGGCTTTTTCATCAAAGTCAAGAGAATATCTAATAAATTGATCCTGTATTTTTAAATTTTCACATACTTCTTCTATTTCTTTTTCTGAAGGATTTACCATATTAATCCAACAACCTTTTGAGTATTCTGTTACTTCTTTAAACTCATATGTTTTTGTATCTGAATTATAAATTTTTACCATATTTTTACACCTACTTTTCTAAAATTTTCCAGCTACCTACCTTTTCTGGATATGTTTCAAATTCCATTCTTTCCTGCTTAGTCGGGTGTATAATACTTAAGCAGTATGCCCATAATGTTAATTGTTTACCTCTACCTCTTGTGCCATATTTTTGGTCTCCATATAAACTATGATTTCTAGAGGCAAATTGAACTCTAATTTGATGATGGCGTCCTGTGTGTAAATTTACTTTAACTAATGATAATTTTGTTTCTTCATCATATTTTACTACTTCATAATCAAGCACAGCTTGTTTAGCATTTTTATTTTCTTTAGAAGAAATTTTGCTAGTATTAGTTTTTTCATTTTTAACCAAATAATCTGTAAAAGTATCTTTGTCTTTTTCCATTTTTCCATCTACAATACATAAATATTTTTTATGCATTTCTTTTTCTCTTACTTGTTCACTTAATCTACTAGCAGCTTTTGATGTTTTTGCAAAAACCATAACTCCACCAGTTGGTCTATCTAAACGATGTACTAATCCCAAATAAACCTCTCCTGGTTTTTGATATTTTTCTTTAATATATTGCTTTATAATTGTTAACATATCAATATCTCCAGTTTTATCTCCTTGAGAAGGAATATTTACTGGTTTTTCTACAACAATTATATGGTTATCTTCGTATAATACTTTTAAATTTTCCATATCATTTCTCCTATGTTTAGTTTTAGATATTAGATATTATTACTTTATTATATAATAGGTCTCGTATGTGTTTTGAACTCTATTTTTCCCAACGCCCATATATTCCACAAGGTAAAACTAATCCTGAATCTTTCATTGGTAATCCAATTTCTCCTGAAGATAGTTTTCCTTTTTTCAAATTTAATTTTATACTTAATATATTTTCTAATACTTTAGATGATATTCCTGTTGTGTAAGAATTTATTAAGAAAAATAAAGGGTTATCTGATAAAACTTGTGAACAAAGTTCTACTAAATCAGAAATATTATTTTCAAATTGCCATACTTCTCCATTTTTTCCTCTTCCATAAGAAGGTGGATCCATTATAATAGCATCATATTTATTTCCTCTTCTTATTTCTCTTTGCACAAATTTTGTTACATCATCTATTATAAATCTAACTGGTCTTTCTGAAAGCCCTGATGATACAATATTTTCTTTTGCCCAAGATACCATACCTTTTGAACTATCTACGTGACATACAGAAGCTCCAGCTGAAGCACACGCTACTGTTGCTCCCCCTGTGTATGCAAATAAATTTAAAACCTTTATCTCTCTTTTTTCTGATTTTATTTTATTAATCATCCAATCCCAATTAACAGCTTGTTCTGGAAATAAACCAGTATGTTTAAATCCCATAGGCTTTATGTTAAAAGTTAAATCTTTATAATGAACTTGCCAACTTTCTGGTAATCTTTTATGATATTGCCAAGCTCCACCACCAGTATTACTTCTACTATATCTTGCATTTGCAGTTTTCCATTTTTCTGGAAAACTTTTTTCTTTCCAAATTATTTGTGGGTCTGGTCTTATTAATATAATGTCTTTCCATCTTTCTAATTTTTCTCCATTAGACATATCTAATATTTCATAATCTTTCCACTCTTTTGCAATTTCCATAATTACCTCTATTCTTTATTAATTTATATCAATTTTATTATTTTTAAAAGGAATGTGCCATAGAAATATAGTTATTTTTCCTATGGCACATTAAAGGTTTCACGTTTTCGAGGATTTTCAATCCTCATCAGAATCATCTTCGAGATTGGGAAACACAGCCGTTATGGGAATAAGCACAGAACCTTCGCTTAGGCTTTTAATAGCTTCTGCTACTTCTTCTGGCATTCCTTCTGGAACAAAGTCTTTATATAAGAGCTCCATAAACGTATGGATAAGTTCGTCTCTTATCTCTTCAGCCACTCTTGTAAAATCATTCACGAGAACTTCAAGTCCATCTTCATCTTTAAAAGTGTGCTGAATTGCACCTTTTTCCAGATAAATCTTGAACAATGGTTCAGGGATTTGTTTCCAAGTGTTTACAATCCTTTCTTTGAATTCCTCCTTAACATCTGCACAATATGCTTCTTTGCTTTGAGCTTTGTTCTCATTCAAGCAATTCAAAAAGTCTTCTGCTTTTTGTTTAACTTGACTTGAAGCAAGACCTACAAGTTCACATACTCGCTCATAATGTTTTTCATAAGCTTCTTGCAAGATGTTATTTGCTGTTTTGGAATCCAGAAAGTCTTGAATAAGCTTTGTAAGACCCCATTTCTCAATCCACTCATCATATGAGTTTATCGTCCGGACATCTGACATATTCTTAAACCTCTTTTCTAAAATTACATTGAATTTCACAATGCTTCTATATTATACCAAATTTTGGAGCTTATGTCAACTTAAAAATCGCTACATTCATTACATATTAAGGGTTTCCTCTATTCATATTTATAACTTAAGCAACACTTTCCATTTTTATCTATTAAGACTTTCCATAATTGGATATTTTCTTCTAACCTTATTGTGCTTTTATATTTCTTCTAATTTATTTTTTATATCTTCTATAATAAAACTTGGAGTTGAGGCTCCTGCCATAATTCCAACTTTTTTAACATTTGTAAAATCAATTTCTTTTAAATCTTCTAAAGTTTCTACTGCATAAACATTTTTACATTTTTTTTCAGCAATTTTTACTAGCTCTTTTGTATTAGAACTATTTTTTCCACCAATTATTACCATTGTGTGTAAAACTTTAGACATTTCTTCTGTTTCTTTTTGTCTTTGCTCTGTTGCCATACAAATTGTTTTATCTATTATAACATCTGCTTCTATAAAATTTATTTGCACTTCTTGTGCTAATTTATCAAAATATGTACTTGAAAAAGTAGTTTGAGCGACCACATAAACCATTCCCAAATTTGTTTTTTCATATTCCATATATGCATCTAAAATATCATCTTCAGATTCTATTACATAGCAATTTTCATTGCAAAATCCTTTTGTTCCAATAACTTCTGGGTGTTTTTTCTTTCCTAAAATAATAATAAATGCATTTTTGCTTTCTTTTTCTACTTTTTCATGAATTCTTTTTACATTCCCACATGTTAAATCTATTATTTCTAAATTTTTATTTTTAGCTGTTTCATACACTTTTTTAGCTTCTCCATGTGCTCTAAAGATAACTGTTTCTCCATTTGGAATTTCATCTATATTTTGAACAGTTATCATTCCTTTATTTTCTAACTTCTCTATTACTTGTTTATTATGAACAATTTCTCCTAAACAATATATTTTTTTTGTTTCTAAGGCTTTTTCTGCACTACTTATTGCGTGTTCTACCCCTTTACAAAATCCAGCTAATTTTCCAACTATTACTTCCATATTTAATACCATTCCTTAGTGCCTTTATTTTGTTTATTTTTTATGGCACATACTTATTTTTTATTTTTTATAATTTTATTTTTAAA
>JAZROJ010000074.1:0-8754 GCA_045648625.1 Candidatus Scatovivens sp. | reverse complement strand
AAATATGCAATACATTATTTTCATTACAATTTTTAATATAAATTATATCTGCTCCTTTCTTCAAAAAAATATATTTTTTATTATTTAGATTGGTATTCTTTTACTTTTTCTATAATTCCATTACAAACTTTTTCAACTGTTTCTTTTTCTAAATATGGATGCATTGGAATACTTAATACTTTTTCAGCTAATTCTTCAGATACTTTTAAATCTTCTAAATTGAAATTATACCCTTCATAAACTTTTTGTTTATGTAATGGTTTTGGATAATAAACCATTGTTGGTATTCCTATTTTTTTAAGTTCTTCTTGTAAAAATTGTCTTTGCTCATTAGAATCACAAATTAAAGTGTATTGAGCCCAGCTACTTACAAATCCATCTAACACAACTGGTACTTTGATTAAATCTTTTAATTTTTCTTCATACATTTTAGCAAATTTATTTCTATCATCTAATTCATATTCTCTAAAAGCTTTTAATTTTGGTAATAATATTCCAGCTTGAATTGTATCTAATCTTGAGTTTAAGCCAACACGAACATTATCATATTTAAAATCACCTTTACCGTGAACTCTAACAGATAAAATTAATTTGTATAGTTCTTCATCATCTGTAAAAATAGCTCCACCATCACCATAACAACCTAGTGGTTTAGCTGGGAAAAATGATGTTGTAGCAATATCTCCAAAAGAACATGCTTTTTTACCATTTATTTCTCCACCAAATCCTTGTGCACTATCTTCTATTATTTTTAAATCATATTTTTTTGCAATTTCTTGAATTTTATTATATTCAGCAGGTTGTCCAAATAAGTCTACTGGTATAATAGCTTTTGGATTTAAATTAGTATTATTTTTTACTTGCAATATTGCTTTTTCTAATTTTTGAGTATCAATATTAAAAGTTCTTTCATCAACATCAACAAATATTGGTGTAGCTCCTCTTAAAGATACAACTTCTGAAGTAGAGTAAAAAGTAAAAGTTGGTACAAATACAGCATCTCCTTCTTTTATGTCTAATACCATTAATGCTATTTCTAAAGCATCTGTTCCATTTGCACATGTTGCACAATATTTTACACCTACATACTCAGCAAGTTCTTTTTCTAATTGTTTTACTTCTTCTCCCATAATATAATGTCCATCATCTAGTACTTTTTTAATATTATTTTCAATTTCATTTTTTAATTTTTGATATTGAGCTTTTAAATCTATAAATTCCATAAATTTTGTTCCTTTCAATTTTTACCAACATGTTATTTTTCAAATCTTCCTACAAAATCCATTGTACTACATTTTCCTAAAGGTAATTTAACTGATCTTCCTTCTGCTGCAGATTTATAAATTGCTAAAACTAATTCTAAAGCTCTTTTTCCAGCTTCACCATCAACTAATGGTTTTGTATTTGTTTTAATCGCATTTATTACATCTGCATATAATGGATTATGACCAAAACCATATACATTTTCAGGCATTTCACTATTTTCTATTTTTACTTTTTCCTCATCTTCTTGATTATCTTCGAATTTCCATTCTTCAATAATATTTACAGATTTTCCACCAGCTTTTACAGTTCCTTTTTGTCCAAATAAATATAATGTTTCTTCTAAATTTTTAGGATATACATTTGTTGTTCCTTCAATAATTCCATAAGAACCATTTTTAAATTTTACTATTGCCATTCCTAAATCTTCGGCTTGAATATATGGGTGATTTAAATTATCTGTGTACGCACAAACTTCTTCGACTTCATCTCCCATCATCCATCTTAATAAATCTATATTATGAATACATTGATTCATTAAAGCTCCACCATCTTGTTCCCAAGTTCCTCTCCATGATGCTTGAGTATAATAGTTTTCACCTCTATTCCAACGAATATGAGCAGTTCCATGCATCATTTTTCCAAACATTCCAGCTTCGACAGCTTCTCTAATTTTTTGAATAGATTTATTAAAACGATTTTGATGATTTGCACAAACTATTAAATTTTTCTCTTTAGCTTTTTCTATTATTCTATCCGCATCTTCTAAAGATAAAGCTATTGGTTTTTCTATAATAACATTTGCTCCCATCTCTAAGCAGTCTATTGCAATATTAGCATGTTTTCCACTTTCTGTTGCAATTGCTACTAATTCTGGTTTTTCTTTTTTTAGCATTTCTTTATAATCTGTGTATCTTTTTATTTTAGAATCATTTATCTCAAATTTATGTAATATGTTTTCCATATTTTCAGGTATAATATCACATACTCCCACAATATCTAAATTATTTTTTATAGCTGCAGCTATATGATTTGGTGAAATTCTTCCGCATCCTATTAATGCATATTTCATGTTTTACCTCCATCAAAATCTTTCGATATATTTTTTAAATTTTCCTTTGTACTTCTTCTAAATAATCTACTAAATCTGAATATATTTTTTCTGCTACAAAATTATCTTCATAGGTTTTTATAGCATTTTTAGAAACAAGTTCATAACGTTTTTCATTTTCTTTTAATTCTTGAATATATTTTGCTATTTCCTTTGGCTCTCTACTAGCAAGTCCACAATCATTTTCTTTTGCAAATTCTCCCATATAACCTATAGCAGAAATTATAACTGGTAATCCATAAGATAAATATTCTGCAAATTTATTTGAAATACTCATTTGAAAATCAAATGTATTTTTATATGGTGCTATTCCTATTTTAGAATTGTTTAATATATAATTTAGTTCTGACTTTGCAGCCCATCCTAAAAATTTTGAATTTTCAATCCCCTTAAATTTTTCCTTTACATTTGAAAGTTCAGGTCCATCTCCACAAAAGACAAATTTTATATCTTCATCATTTATTTCTTTTGCTATTTCTGCTACTAAATCAAAATCAAATTGATTACCTATTGTTCCGAAAAAACAAATATTAAATTTATCTTTATCAAAATTTTCAATTTCTTTTTCTTCATCTAACAGATTTTTATTTTTTTCATAACCCATAAAAAAGCTTTTATCATTTTTTAAAACTTCTCTGCCTGCTTTTTTTGCTCCCCAATCTACTATTAATGGTGATATTCCCACTATTCCAGTAGCCTCTTTCATAAGTTTCTTAGTTTTATAATCCATTAAACAAATATATGGAGTTGCAATTAACCCCTTCAATTTAGATAAATTGTGTTTAAAAATATCTGGCCATAAATCTCTTATATCAACGATTATAGGTATGTTATTCTTTTTTCCATAACGTATTGCTTCTTCTGCAAAATCTATTGTTGGAAAAGAAACAAATATTATATCTGGTTTTTCTAAATCTTTGGCTATTTTTCTAAATCTTAGTCCCATATATTTATGGTTTATAATTCTTTTTATAGAAATATTTTTCTTATAACTTGGTGCCCAAATTAAACAAAGTTTATAATTTTCATTAACTTCTACCCACGTATCTTTTTCAAATAGCTGTTTTTTCTTAAAATGATCAAATGTTGTAGCAAACCAAGTAACTTCATGGCCTCTTTTATTTAATTTTTGAGCAACTAATCCCATTCGAAATAACCTCTCATTAGGATGTGTTACTGGCATTGGTTCATTTGCTTGTAATAACCATATTTTCATATTATTATTCCTTATAACATTTATTTAGGTTTTATTATAATTCCTATAAACTTTTTTATTGTCTGAATTTTTTACTTTAAAACATTAAATACTGTTTTAAAACAAATTTTTATATCTTCTAAAATACTAAATTTCTCTATATATTCTAAATTCATTTTCATTTTTAAGGGTAATACATCTTGTATATATGCTTCATCAACTGATTTTCCTTCTGCTACTTTTTTACTTATAATTTCATCTTCATCTTTAAATTCAATACTTGCTAAAGAAGTAATTCCTGCAGGCATTAATAAAGTAGCTTTCATTTCATCTGTATATGAATTCACATATTTTTCCACTTCTGGTCTTGTCCCTACAAAAGACATATCTCCTAATAGAACATTAATTAATTGAGGTATTTCATCAATCCTATATTTTCTAATTTTTTCTCCAACTTTAGTAATACGATTATCATCTTTAGTTGTTACCAAGCTTCCAATTTTATCTGCATTTTGCACCATTGTCCTGAATTTAAAAATTTTAAATTTTTTACCATATTTAGTAATTCTCTCTTGCCTATAAAAAACAGGACCTTTTGAATCTATTTTTATCCATATAGAAAATATTAATATTATTGGAGAAAATAGTATAATTAATATAATAGATAAGATAATATCAAAAATTCTTTTTAAAATTAAACTACATGTTTTTTTCTTTAAATTTTCATATATTTTTTCAGTGTCTTTATTTTTTAATTCTTCTGGAATTAAATCCCACTTTTTCAATATCATTCTATTCTCCTACTATTTCAATGAAATTCTCTATTATATAATCTACA
Source organism: Candidatus Scatovivens sp. (assembly GCA_045648625.1). Taxonomy (GTDB): domain Bacteria; phylum Bacillota; class Clostridia; order TANB77; family CAG-508; genus Scatovivens. Next base: position 4,347 of record JAZROJ010000074.1, on the reverse strand, counting down.
GCTTCATCAGATAATATACTATATAAAGGTAATGTGATTTCATTTTTATAATAATCATAAGCATTTGGATAATTTTCTATATTAAATCCTAAATTTTTATATGCTGTAAGCATTGGTAATGGCTTGTAGTGAACATTTGTAGCAATTCCTCTTTCTGCCATTTTTACAATAATTTCATTTCTTTTTTCTGTATCAATACCTTTTATTCTTGTTATATAAAGATGTCCAGAAGAATAAGTATTTTCTTCTAAATGTTTTAAAACTTCTATTTTTGTATTTTTAAAAGCTTCATCATATTTTCTTATAATTTCATATCTTCTTTTTAGCATATCTGGATATCTTTCTAACTGAACTAATCCAATAGCTGCTTGAATATCTGTCATATTGCATTTATAGGCAGGTAATACAATATCATATTCCCAGGCACCTAATTTATTTTTAGCTAAAGCATCTTTAGTTTGTCCATGTAAAGAAAGTAATTGATAATTTTTGTATATTTCTTCATTATCAATGCCTTCTACATTTTTCCAAGTAACAGCTCCACCTTCTGCTGTTGTTAAATTTTTTACAGCATGGAATGAAAAACTTGTAAAATCAGCAAATTCTCCTGCTTTTTTATTATCTCTTGTAGCTCCAAAACCATGAGCACAATCCGCCATAACAATAATTCTGCCAAATTTAGATTGTATATCATTTTTAGGATTAAATAAATCTTTTTTACGATTTACAATTTCAAAAATTTTCTCATAATCACAAAGAATTCCAGCTATATCAACTGGTATAATTACTTTTGTCTTTTTTGTAACAGCTTTTTCTAAAGCACAGTAATCCATTTCTAAAGAATCTTTTTGTATATCTACCATTACTGGAGTAGCTCCAACATGACAAATTACACTACAAGTTGCAGTATAGGTATATGCTGGAACAATTACTTCATCACCTTCTTCTACTCCTAAGACTCTTAATGTTAATTCCATAGCTGCTGTAGCAGAATTTAAACAAACTGTTTTTTCTGTATTACAATATTCTGATATTTTTTTTTCAAATTCTTTTGTTTTAGGTCCTGTAGTAATCCATCCTGATTTTAAAGATGAAATTACATTTTCAATTTCTTTTTCTGTTATATCTGGTGGTGAAAATGGTATTACCATAATAATTCCTCCTAAAATGTTTAAGTTTTATTATTTACACTTTGTGGCTCTTTATATGTTGGAACAACTTTTTTCATAGTATCTCCTACATCTTTAAAAGCTATCTTGTCTTTACTCATCAATTCTTTTAATACATCTAATTTTTGTTCAATATCTTCTACTGTAATATCACTAGGTTCTGCTATAAAAATTTTATTATGTTCAGTTTTTTGCAAACCTTCTTCTGCCATCAAAAGTTCTTCATATAATTTTTCTCCAGGTCTCAATCCAGTAATTTCTATTTTTATATCTTCTTCTGGAATTAAACCAGAAAGTTTAATTAAACTTATAGCTAAATCATATATTTTTACAGGCTCTCCCATATCTAATACAAATATTTCCCCACCTGCTGCATAAGTTATTGCTTGTAATACTAGTTGTACAGCCTCTGGTATTGTCATAAAAAATCTTGTAATTTCTTTATGTGTAACAGTAACAGGTCCTCCTGCTAAAATTTGTTTTTTAAATAAAGGTACTACAGATCCATTGCTTCCTAATACATTACCAAAACGTACAGCTACAAATTCTGTTTTACTTACTTTATTTTTAGCTTGTACAATCATTTCACACAATCTTTTTGTTGCACCCATTATATTAGTAGGGTTTACTGCTTTATCTGTAGATATTAATACAAATCTTTTCACCCCATATTTATCACAAGCATTTACTACATTATAAGTTCCAAAAACATTGTTTTTTATTGCCTCTAAAGGACTGTTTTCCATTAAAGGTACATGTTTATGCGCAGCAGCATGAAATACTAAATAAGGATTATATTTTTCAAATATTTGATTTATTCTTTTTTTATCTCTTACACTAGCTATTATTGCGTCTATTTTCATTTTAGGATATTTAGATTTTAGTTCAAGTTCTATATCATATAAACTATTTTCATAAATATCAACCATAACAAGTCTTTCTGGTTTATACTTCATTATTTGTCTACATAGTTCAGAACCTATTGAGCCTCCTCCACCTGTAACTAGTATGGTTTTATTTTTTATTAAATTTTCTATGTTGTTATTATCTAATTTTACTGGATCTCTACCTAAAAGGTCTTCTATTTCAACATCTCTTAAATTTTCAAATAATTTTTTATCTTTAATTATATCTTTCATTCCTGGAAGAATTCTAACTTTTGCATTAGTAGCTTGACAAATATTTAAAATTTGTTTTTTATTTTCATTATCGATTCTCGAAATAGAAAAGAAAATCAGATCGATTTTATTTTCTTCACATATTCTCACTATATCATTTCTGTTTCCTATTATTTTTACGCCAGAAACTGAATATCCTAATCTCTTTTTATTATCATCAATAATTCCAATTATATTATAAATTTCTGTCATATTAGAGTGTATTGTTTTTATTATTTCAAAGGCTGCATTTCCAGCTCCTATAATTAAAACATTTTTGGCTTGTCCATTATCATTTTTTACGCCAATACCTCTATTTACAACATCAAATACTAAAATATATCTTGCAATAATTCTATAAGCTACAATCATAACACCTATAAAAATTCCTGCCAATATATTTAGTCTTATAGAAGCTGTTCCTATGGTAAACACTGTATCTAGTAAAGATACTATAATAGATGAAACTAAACACAAAATTATATATATTATATAATCTTTTCCTTCTTCATATCTAATAATGTTTTTATATCTTTTTGTAATTCTAAATACTACTTGATATACTAAAACAGAAGTGATAATTGATACATATAATCTTCTTAAATAGTATGTATCAAAATTTAAGAAAAAATCTGTTATCAAAGCAGTACCTAAAATATAAGCAAAAGCTATACAAAACATATCTGCTAAAGTTAATATTAAATTTCTAAATTTACTAAGTTTTTTTAATCCTTGCAATTTAAATTCTCCTTATTTTTTGCTTCTAAAACTTTTATCATTGTATCACTATACTGTTTTTTTTTCAACAAAAAATACAATAAGTTTCAAATTTTTTGCCATCAATTTTTAGATAATTTTATCAAAATTTAAACACCTATTTATTAATATATATAAGCTCTAATAATGAAGTTAAATTGTAGTTAAAAAATTACCTATATCTATCATAGCAACAGTATTAATTATAAACATAATTGCAAAAATGCAATTATAAACCATATTTCTATTTAATTTAGTCTCTTTTATAACATCATCTAAGCCATATACAAAAAGAGGAATTACTGCCCAAGAAAAATATACTACAAAAAGCGGAGATTCGTGAGTACTCCAATTTAATATAACAAATAATATAAACGAAAAAGCAAGCCACCCTGTACACATTTTTACAAAAATTTTTTTCCAATTTTGTGTTATTCCTATTAAAATTATTGACATTATAAGTGCAGAAATAATTGACATATTCTCAGTTAAACCATCCCATAAATATTCGTTTTCGATTCCGATAGATGATGGCAATGCTATAAAACAATTTTGTATCATTTTCACAACTGAAATTGTTTTTTCTGGCATAGTTAAAACATCATTAGAAAAATTACTTTTCATTTTTATTACTTCATTTAATCCATTTTCTAACAGATGTCCTCTTCCTAAACAAATAAAAATCAATATTGCTATTACAGCTGTTTTTAATAGCTTTAATATTTTCCCTTTTATATTATTAGAATTCAAAAATTCAGAAATTCCCAAAAAGCAGCTAGTAGGCATACATCCTACAGCTAAAATAAAACTATTCATACTTTCATTTTCATTTTTATTGCATAGAAAATAAATGTACATTACTAAAAATAATATACTTATCTGATACTTCTCAAAAAACGAAGCATATAACATCATTGGAAAAGAAAACATATATAGTATAAAAGCCATTTTATTATCGGTTAACATTTTTATTTTCATGGCCACAATAATTAAACATTGAATATTAATAAATTGTAATATAATAGCCACTATAGTTTGACTTATATTACTTGGAAAAATAAAATTGACCAAAATATCCACAATTGCAAATATTGGAAATGTAACAACACTTAAAATAGGATGTCTAATATCATAATATGAAGGGTTTTTAAAAATTTTATCAAAGCACCAACCTGAATCTAAGGAATAAACTTTATCATATTGCATAAACCAATTTGAATTTGCTGAATATATAAATATAATAATTATTAACCATAAAAAACTAA
>JAZROJ010000073.1:0-12437 GCA_045648625.1 Candidatus Scatovivens sp. | reverse complement strand
ATTTCCTATGATATAAAAAAGCAGTATATTCTTAATTTTGAATGTACTGCAAATTTATATATTTATATTTTTGTGTTTCTATTATAATAAAATTTTATCATTTTTTGTTATACTACTATTTGAAATTGTTGTCTAAACATTTCTTCATCTTTAGTAGTTCTTAATAACATGCCTTCTTCTTTTCTAATTAAATCTCTTACTTTCCAAAGACCTAATCCTGAATTTCCTTTATCTTTTTTAGAACTGAATTCTTTTTCAAAAATAATGTCTGTATCTACATCTTTATTTTCATATGTATTTGATATAATAATATTTTTTATTTTTCTATCTTCACTATTTTCTTGCAAAAATCTAACTTCTATCTTTTTCTTTTGACATTCAGAAGCTGCCTCAATTGCATTATCTAATAATATTCCCATTACTCTAGATACTAAATAAGATTTATCACTTATATCTGAAAAATCAACCATGATTTCAACATTCATTTCTATATCTTTCTCTTTTGCAAGATTATATTTGTTTAATAAAACTCCATAAATTGCCGGATCATTCATAGATTTTGCTGTTATTAATTCTATATTTTTAGCATTATCACATTCCTTTAATAATTTAGAAAAATATTTTTCTAAAGCTGGCATATTTTTCATTGTAATATATCCATCTATTGCTTGTATGATATTAAAAAAATCGTGTTTAAAACATCTTACACTATCATTTAATTCCATCAAACTTACTGCTCTTTCATTTAACTGACTCTTCTCTTCATCCACTACCTCTAGTTTTTTTGATTGTTTGTAAACAATCATACATAAATATATAATAACCAAACTTATTATCACATCAAAAACAATAAAACTTATAATATTATTTGTTACTTTTGCCAACTTTATCAACTGTAAATTTGCAATAATAATTCCTACTGCTGGAATCAAAACTTTCAATATTTTTGCTTTCTCTAATTTTTTTACAATTTTCTCCTTTTTTTCTCTAGAAATCATCTTTGGTACTCCTTTTCATATAATTTTTGAACTCTTTTTCTATAATAATTCAATTTTTGTGTTTTTTCAACACTTTTTCGTCTTCATAATTCGACTACATTCGATTTTTTTACTTAAAATTATAATTATATGGAGTACTTAAATTTTGTTTTTTTCATTGTTCTACCTCCTTTTTTTCTGTATTATTCCTGCTGTTTTTTAGAATAACATAAATTTTACATTTTGTGTCAAAAAGAGGCGAAAAGTGGCTTATTTTTTTTTATATTTTAAAAAATACATTTTTAAAGTGTTTTTTTCTATTTTTTTGATACCTTTACAATCCTTGTTTCTATGCAGTTTACAAAACTCCAAAACCTTTTTCAACTTGCTCATGTCGAATTGTGTCGAAAGGGATGATATTTTTTTATTATGTGCAAATACAAATCCATTTGTGATTTGTTATTTCTTATCCAGTTATTCTAATATACTGGATATTGAAATATAAGCCAACACGAAAAGCGGAATTAGTTAGATGTCCAACAATTATTTTTTCACATTACGGAGGTTTTTACTATGAGAAAAATTTTGGCATTCATTATGTGCATCGTTCTCTTTGTTTGTAGCGTATGTACAAGCGTTTATGCTGCTGAAGCGACTGAAAACGCAATTCCCGAAAATGCAACTCGGCACACAATTGCAATAACTCTGGCCCCTGAAGAAGAGTTCTCAGCAGACGTTAATATCGGTGATGCTGCATCCCCTTATGTTTGGGGAGATCCGAGTATGAGTATCATTGATAATCACTCTGCTTACACAAAAAGCTTTTATCTTTCTGATAGATATTTCGCTTACGAGATGGAAGGGTTCTTGGAAGATGGAAATGTTTATTCAAATGAAGGCTACTCTGTAATACTTGAACATGCAGCTTCTGGTGCTGCTATTGCAAGTATGAGTGGTTACGCAGATCATAGTCTTTATAAACTTGACTGGATTACCATTCCTGTTGATGGTGATTACCGTTTCCAAATAGTAAATCAAACAGATTATAATTTAACTGTTTATATTACTTATTATAGTTGGAACTAATTTTTTTTGCTTTTCGTGTTGGCAACTTTTCTAAAAAAGAAAATAGCTAGGTGTAGGTTTCCTAGCTATTTTCTTTTTCTACATTAAATATAATTTTTTCATTTTCTAAATTAAAAATAATATCAAATTTTTCTATCTTATCATAAATAGTTATTGGTACATTCATTTCAATCATATTATCTTTTGTTTTAGCAAAATCTCTAAAAATATATTTTTGCTCATCTTCTGTTTGTATATATACATTATCTTTATTCATTAATTTATATTTATTAAAATTTTCTTTTAAATAAATTTGTATAATAGTTCCTGTACTAGTCATATTAATTTTATAATCTTCAATATATTCATTGGCTTTTATTATATAATTTGTTGATAAAATTTTATTATCTTTAAAGTTATCTTCTTCTAATAAAACTGAACATTCCCATTTTTCATTAATTTCTTTATAAGTATTATCATCATTTAAAATACATATTCCATTTAAAATTACATTTAAAGTTTCGTTGTTATAAAAATTCTGCTCTACATTAGAAATTTTAAAAATTATTATATGTTCATTTTTTGTTATGCTTTTAAATTCACTTGCATATGCCATATCTAATAGAGTTTTATTTTGTTCTACATATTCATTATTTTTTGTATTCAAGTTTAGTTTTTTTACATATACTCTACCATCAATCTCACCTTTAACATCAAAAATGATATTCATTTTATTATCATCTATAATTAAAGAATTAACTTTAATACCAATTCCAGCATGTTCAACATAGTCCATTTCAACATTTTGAACATAACCGTTTTCCACAGCTATCTGCATTGTTTCATCTGAATTTGAAAAGACTTTAGCAAACCAATCTCCAATGTCTCTTGCAAATACTCCAGAAGATATTAGCATCAATGTACAGAAAATCATAGCTACTTTAGAAAAATTATAATTATGCATTCTTTTATTTTCTTTTTCAGCTACTTTTTGGTTCAAATTTTCTCTTAAGTTTTGAATAAATTCATCACTTGGATTAATTTGTTCATTTATCTGTTTACATATTCGCTTATATCTTTCCATATAAAATCTCTCCCTTCTCAAAATCTTTTTTCAGTTCTTTTCTCGCTCTATTTAATCTAGTTCTTACATTAGTTTGAGTTATTCCTAATATTTTACTAATTTCTTCTACTGATAAATCTTCGAAATAAAACAATTGAACTACCATTTTATACTTTTCACTTAAACAATCTAAATCATACAAAATTCTATATTGTTCTTCAGTCTGTAAATCTATTGCTTCATAATCTAATGGAACAGTATTTCTTTTCCATGCTGATTTGTTTAAATTTATACAAAGATTTACAGTAACTTTCATTATCCAATTATATCTGTGTTCATCATTATTAAAAGTTTTATTATTCAACAACACTTTTAACAAAACTTCTTGAACTATATCTTCAGCATCACTTTTTGACCTTAAATATATGTATGCCACTCTATAAATTCTTTTTGCATATTTATCTACCAATTCATCTACATTATTATTCATATCTTTATTCCCTATTTTTAGATTTTTTTATTTTTTAATTTTTTGTAACTTTTTGTGTTTCTATCTTGTTATATATTATAGGGAGGTAATAAAAATGTTAAAATTACTAATATTAAACAAGGATTTAGAACAATTGAAAATTTATTGTAACAATATTTTCAATGAAGTTCCTGATTGTCAAATTTCCGGGTTAGCTACTACTATGGAAGAATTTGATAATCTTTTTGACAAATTTAAACCAAATGTTATTATGATGGATTATTCAGATTTTATTAATAGCAAGTATTTCAATAATCCAGACTTTAAAAAGCAAAAGCTTATTCTTTATAACACAACACGTAATTTAAAGAATTCAACAAAAAGAATTATTATTTATCCAGATGCTAGTTTAAAAGATATGAAAAAATCTATTATCCAATTCATTTCAAGGATAAATGAAAATTTAATTCGCAAAAAAATAATAAAATGGTTAGAACATCTTCATTTCGATTTTAAATTACTAGGTACTGGTTATTTTATTGAATCTGTACTTTATTGTTATGAACATAGAACAGAGTATGTAATTGATAATTTACAAAAAAATGTTTATCCTGTTGTTGCTAAAAAATCTAATACAACAGCCAAAAATATAAAGTGGTCAATTACACGCTCTATTAAAAATATGAACTCTCACTTTAGTGTTGCAGAAAAAAAACTTTTGTCTGAAAACTTTCATCTTTATATTTCAAAAAAAGTTACTGCAAAACAGTTAATAAGTATACTAGTTACAAAATTAGACTAATATTTAAATTTTAAATATTGTCGACTTACATATTATAATACTTTTTTACATTGAATTCAATAATTATATGAAACAAACCAGACATATCTTAAGAATTTATTCTTTTTCTTTGTCATTTTTTATTAAACGCAAAAAAAGTCACAGTTTTGAACTTAACTACCAAAAAAGTTCAAAATTGTGACTTAAATTATGTTATTTTATTGTTCAAAAGCTTGTAATTTGCTTTTTTTTGCCAACATTGGCACAGCTTTATATACAATTCTAAAACAAGAAAATTTTTCTAATTCATTATCATCTAAACAATCTAAATAAATATCTAATTCTTGTAAATCTCTACAAGCTGAAATAATTGCTGGATGTAAGTTTGATTCGAACATTAACTCTAATCCTAACATTACAGATTCTCTAATCGATTTATGCTCTCTATAACGCATTAAATTAAATGCTTCTTTAAATCTAGATTTCATAGGATTTTTGTAATTTTTTAAAGGAATTGTGTGTTTCTTTTCAATAAGTTCTGCTACTGTAATTTCATCATTTTCTTCTAACTCTTTTTCTAAATCTTCAACTGTATACGGTAAGAAAACTTTTTGTTCTTCTTCTGATATTAATAATGTATCATTTGGTTTCATTAGTGCTTTATCTTTGGCTGCATCTGTATAATCAACTTTTAAACAATCTCCATCTAGCATCATTGCTTCTAAGTCTGAATTATAAAAACTTACAACATCTTTTTCTTTTACAATGTTTTTCATCATTTCGTCTAAGCGTATATCTTTATTTGTAACAACAAAACATGTATCTCCATATCTTTCTATATATACATATTTTTTCCTGTACATAATACGGATATTAGGCTGATCTGCAATAATATATGATTGTGTGTTATCAACATATATTCTGCATTCTTTCTGCTCAAAAACAAGTTCAAAATAATTGTTAGGCAATATTATTTCAAATAATTGCTCTTTGTCATCTATTTTTATACGCACTTGTCCCTTTTCAGATTTAATATACTCTTTCATGTCCTTTGTTACTTTTCGCTTTAACTTATCAAGATATTGATCATTATCGCGCTCTTTTGTATATTTTGACATTTTCCCCTCCATAGATATTACACTTTATTTAATTGTACCATACCAAATTTACTTATTCAACAATGTTTCCGTTTTTTAACCAAACTGTAATATTACTTTAAAAAAGCTATTGTTTTTGTAATATTCTAAATTTATTTTTGTAATATTATTTATATATTTAACTTTTTATTTTCAAATTTTAATTATAAAATTACAATTTTAACTTTTTTATATTTAGATTTTTCCAATTTAAAAATTTTTTAAACATGAAATTTTATCAATTAACACATTTATGCATTTCTAACAAATAAAAACCTCCTTTTGATAATTTTACAATTTTAAAAAATATTGCTTTCATCATATCAAAAGGAGGTTTTGTTTTCAACACTCTCGCTTCTTCAGCGCTCAAGTACATAATATTTAATATTGAATTTTTAATTTACATTTGCATTTTTCTTTTATGCAATTTATTCTGTTATTATCCATACATCGCCTACACGCTCTGCTTGAATGTTTGCTTTTAAAGTTATTACTGGTCGAATACCATATAGTTTACCACCCATTCCTGTATAAAGTATTTTTCCGTTATTCTGTAATAACCAAGAGTATAAATTACCATCTGTTGAAGAGAACCAATATCCTTTACTTTTTTCATATTCTTCTCCTGAAGACGAATAGTGTGGTATATATAAATCGAAATCTTCTGTTCTACTATCTAACCAAGGAAAATCTCGGTAATTCAAATTTGTTCTATTTTTTGCATTATAACTTAACATCAATAAATCACCTGTTGGAGCTCCAACTACTTCTGTACTTTTACCATTTGCCAGAAAATCCCAAGCTTCTGAATCTGTTACCCCTGTCAACGCATCTGATAATGCAAAAGAATTACCTGTAGTCCACACATTATAAGGATAATTTTCTTGGTCTTTTACTAAACCATCTATTTCTGGAATCATACTTGCTGGTAAAAAATCGGCTAATATTAGATAAATTTTGTCTGGACTACCATCTGAATTTGTATCTTCCGGATATAATATTCTCCAGTCATCTTCTAGAGAATCTGTTCCTATAAAACTTTTTCCTATATCAACATAGTCACCTATATTGTCGTTTGTTACTGTCTCTAAGGTCGATTTTTCATATTCATGAAGCTCCCATACGCCTTCATCTTTTGTTGCTGTAACATCTGCTTTTAATGCTATTACAGGTCGTAATGCTAAATCTGTTGTATTATTCGCATATGCATCTATTTTTCCATCTGAACGCACTGCTAACAATTTATTAGAACCATCTCCTGCTGGAGTTGATAACCAATATCCATTACTTCCATCATGTGTTGTTAAATATGGATAGAATAATGAATTTGTATCTCCAATATCTACTGTATCGAAACTTACATCTGTTCCTGATCCTAAATAATATCCATTTGAGCTTGAATTGCTAAATGTTATTTGATTATCTGGATATAATGAATTCCAGCTTCTTGCCCACAATTCTATTGTAGGTGATCCTATTGCACTTTCTGCATAAGCTTCATTTACAAAATCTGTCCATTTATCTTTTTCTAATAATGTTGCTGTTGCTTGATAACTTGAATTTGTTGTTGTAAATTCTTCTGCTTTTGTTAATAAGAATTTATTTGCAACTCCTGTATTTATAGTTAATTTTAAAGAACTTGGATTATTCCAATATATATTTGATGTATTTGCTGCAGACATTCCTAATTCTGAAGTTTTAACACTTGAAACAGGTACATATCCTGAAGAAATTAAATATACATTATTTCCATTGTTATAAAAAATTCTCCAATCATTTTTTGTATTTCCATCACCATTTATGTCTACTGGATAATTTACATATTCTCCATAATTAGCTGATGTTACTTCTGCTGTAAAAGATTCGTCATAATCTGTTCTAGGTTTTCCTATAGCATTTATTCTTATTTGTAATTTAAATGCTCCTGTAATATCAGGATTATCAATATTATCTTCCAAATATTTTGCTATTTTGTATCCCCATTCAGAATCTAATTCATCTTTTGCATTCATTTCTTCTTCTGTGTCATCTGGATTATATGATGGCCAGCTTGCTTTTACCAATAAATATCCTTGCTGACCAGATAATATTTCCTGTGAATGCTCTACAACTATTTTGAAAGGAAATCTTTCTGGTTCATTTATAAAATCTGTTGTAGAAATTCCATCTGCAATTACTGACTCATGTTTCAAAATATAGTTTTCTCCTTCTGCTGGAGCTGTTTCTACTAAACTATATTCTTCTCCTAAAATATTAATCTCTGAAGCTATATATAAGATATCTGAAGGAGTTTCTCCATTATTTTTCATAAGAATTCTAACTATTTTTTCTTCCATTCCTGGATATAAATCCAATACGTCAATAGCAATTGGATTATCTCTCTCTTCTTCTTCATCTGCTATATTATCTTCGTCTTGATCTAAATAAAATGTCATATCCCATGAGTTTATATCTATTTTTACTCCGGTATTTAATATTCTAGAATATGTAATCCATGCAAAAGTTGTCATTATCAATGAGAAAATCAATAATATGAATCTTTTTAATCGTATTTTTATATTATTCTTTCTTTTTTTCCTAAGTATATTCATAGATTTTTCTCCAATTTAGTAAAGGAGGTAAAACGATAATTATTTTACCTCCTTAATGCATATTTTATATAATTATAATATTCGTATAAAGATTATCTAGATAAAACTTCTCCAATGAAGTCGTCTTTTGTTAATCCTAAGTCAACTTCGATACCACCACCATAAGATGCTTGGTTGATACAGTCAACGTCTTGTCCTTCTAACCATACATATACTCTTAATCTGCTTATTTTGTTTGATCCTATTTTAAATTCTGAACCAGATACGTTTGTAATGTTGATTGGTTTTCCAGATGTTTCTGTTGTATCAATTCTGTATGATGTTACCTTATTATCACCATCTTTTTGATTTTTTGTTTGTAATGTTTTTGTTTCTTTAGTTTTAGCATCTGATCCTGTTGCTAAAGCTATATCATATACGTTTGTAATTGTTGATCCAACTGCTTTATCTGTTAATGCATATGTAGCAACAGCAGCTGTTCTTCCCCAATCATCGATATCTGCTCCATTGTTTACATATTTGTTGTTGTTTGTATGTACATATTCAACGTGATCATAAGCATTTGGTTCCCAAATTGCAACATCTGAAATTGTTGCATCAGCTGTAGCATCTAATACTTGTGTTTGTGTAGCTGTTGAGCTAGCTGTTGCACCATATAATGCTAAACCAACTCTTACTGTATTTTGTAAACCAGAATCTGGGTTACCTTTATAATCTCTGTTTGTTCCATTTACTAATTTGTTAACGATTTCGTTTGTTTGTCCTGGTAATAATGCTCCATCACCTTTTAAAACTTGAACTGCTGAGTTTAAGTTTAATTGTAATGTGTCATCTAAACCATCTCTAGCTGTATTTTTGATATAAATGTCAAATGCAAAATATCCATTATCTACAGCAGTTGTTCCATTAAATTCTGTACATTGTGAAATATTTTTTAATGAAGTACCTGTTGCTTCACCTTTATATAAAGGCATTATTGAGCTTGTATAAGATTGAGAATCTATTGTGTATGATTCTGTTATTCCTAATGCTCCATATCCAGATACTGGGAATAATTCTGTTGTAACTATTGGTGCATCACCTTGAATTTTAGGTTTGTTAGATTCTGTTATTCCAGATTCTTTACTTCCTTGAGCTGTTGCTAATGTTGTTGCTGCATTTGATAAATCAATTTCTTGTGACCATGTTTTTGCGTCTAAAGAAATTTCCATGTTTTCAGCAACTTCTACAGTTCCTCTTAAGTTTGAAAGCGTGATATCTTTTTGTGTTGTAAACCACGCGTATGTTGATACTATCAACATGATTGCTGTAAAAGCGATTAAAAGGATTAACGAATTAATTCTTTTTCTGCTTTCTTTTGTTCTTTTTTCCATGTTTTTTCTCCTTTTTTTTAGTTTTTTTTTATAAAATTTAAAAATTTGAAAACTTTTTTAGTATTCCTCTTTAGTGATCATCTCTACCACCACGATCATCGTGATCTTCTCTACCGCCATGATTATCGTCGTCATCTCTGTCTCCATGATGGTTATCATCATCTTTTTGAGGAATGTGTTCTTCTGTAATTGTCATATGCATTTTAATTTCTCCACCAATTAGTGGGTCTGTACATTCTGGGTCATCACCTTCTAAAAAGATTACTACTGTATATTTGTCAATTTTTCCAACTTCGAAATTTTCGACACATTCTAATACAATATTTTTTTCACTCTTAAAAGGTACTGTACCTCTTTCTGCTTGTCCTGTTGATTTATTTGGTTTTGCATATACTACTCTTTCGCCATTTCTATAAATCATAACTCTTATAGCTTCATCCACATTTTTTATTACGTCATCAATATCAATTCTATACCAATAATTAATTGTATCTAGACCTTGATTTTCTGCGTAAAATGTATAAGCTATATAGTTTCTACCATTATGAGAACCTTCTCCTTCATTATGAATATCTTTTGGTATCCAATCTACAGATATATCTGTGAAAAAATCTATATCTTTTGATCTTAAAAAAGTTTTTTCCATTTTTTCATCTTTAAATTCATAAATGGTAAGACCTTTTTCTCTACCTTTTTCTTCATCTAAAGTTACTGTGAAGTTTCCACCTTTATAGAAAAGCCTAAGAATAATATATAAGTTGATTAAAAACAATAATAGTATTAATAATATAAGTTTTAATAATTTTGTTTTTACTCTTCTTTTAGCATCTTTCCTAGCTGCTTTTTTAATTTCTTCTGTTTTGCCTATTGTTTTATTGTCCATCATCACCACCCAAACTTTATAAAAGAATGACTTCAATTTTACTACATTAATAATACATTTTAACTTACTATTTGTCAATTTAATTTATGTTGCATTTTTGTTACATTTGTGTTACAAAAGTAGTTTGATTTCATCTTTTAAATTTTAATATGTATTATGAATAGCTTTAGAAGTTATTTTTACAGTAAATTGCAAAATTTCTTCTGGAATATTGTTTTCATCTTCATAATAATCATAAGCTCTTTGGCCTACCGAAGTATCTAATATATCTGTTCCTTTTTCATATTCCCATGATACATAAAAACCTAGTTTAGCTACTGCGTCTGGTGTTGATTCATCATCTTCATATTGCCCACTAATTTTACTTTTATCATATGTATAACAAATATTAAAAGGATATTCATTTTCTGCTGAATTTACAAATAAATTTACTGTATTTCCTGCTAAAGCAATTTCATTATTGTTTTGTAATTCACTTAATACTTCTTCTCCAAAAAGTTTTACAGATGTTAATTCATATGTAATACTTGTTTCTTTTGTTCCTAAATTGCGTATACTTATTATTTTTTCAAAATCCTGCATTCCTGGTTGAAAATTATCTACTGATATAGTAACTTCTTCTTCTAAAATTTTATTGTCCTCTATATCATATTCTACTTCCCAAGATTCCACTGTTCCTTGCAGGTTCGACATTTTTACTTCTGGTATTCTCCACCATGCATATGTACTTGCAATAAGCATAACAGAAAATAGTAAAAGTATTTGCAATTTTACTAGAACACTTTTCCTTTTAAATTTCCTTAGCTCACGTAAAATATTCATTCCTGTTTCCTATCTTTTTTTTCTTTTGAATAAAAATCTCCTATTTTTAGTATTTCATTTATTCTTTCTTTGATTTTGCTTTTGCAGAAGCTTTTGGTTTGTCTTCAACTTCTTTTTCTTGTTTGCTTAATTCTTCTACTTTTTTAGTTGTTTTCTTTGCTGTTTTTTGTTCCTCTTTTTTATCTGTTTTTTTATTTTTTTCTACATTTTCTATTTTATCAAAATCTCGCTCTGAGTCAATAACAATTTTTTCCTCTTTTCCTTTTTTTGCTTTTGTTTTTGCTGGAGCTTTAAGTTTATCTTCAACATCTTTGTCTTGTTTGCTTAATTCTGCTGTTCTTTTAGTTGTTTTCTTTGCTGTTTTTTGTTCTTCATTTTTTTCTGTTTTTTTATTTTCAGTTTCTATATCATCTAACTCTTCTATTTCTTTTAAAATTTCTTCTTGTTTTTTATCAAGTTCTACATTTTTTTCTTCATCTTTTTGTAGTTTTTTCATTTTTTCTACTCTATTTTGAAGATTATCTATTTGAAGATTATCTATTTGAAGATTTTCTTTTTTTACATTTTCTATTTGCACATTTTCACTATTTGGTAATATTTTTGTTGCTTGCTCTTGAACCATTTTTTCATCTTTATTAGCATTTTTTTCTTTTTTACTACTTTTACTTTCTTTTTTATCATCATTTTCTGGTTCTTCTTTTTTTCCTGATTTAAAAGAAACGAAAACATTTATTACTAAAATTATGATTATAACGAAAGATGAATTTGAGCTTGTTGCTAATTTATATAACAAAGTTAATATACCAGATTTAAACTTTACAACACCCATAATTTGACTTTCACTAATTTCTGGATCACCTTTACTATTATTTAAACCTTTGGCATAAAATTCTAATTGATTATTTTCATCATAATGTATGTCCACTACTTCGTGCATTACTATTTTTCCATTAAGTTCTCCAATTTTCCCTCTATAGACTATAGTATCTCCCACTTTTATATCAGATGGATTTGTAACTTTAGAAATTACAACTTCTCCAATATCATATTTGGGCTCCATACTTCCAGATACAACTTTAAAAATTTTGTATCCCCAAGCAGATTGGTCACTATCTGTTATTCTTTGCATTACAACAATAAATATTAATATAACACAAAAGACCATTAGAATATTATATAATATTCCAGGAAGGAAACCTAATAATTTGGAAATAATATTTAATTTACCTTTTTGTTTTCTTTCCATGTTTTCCTCTTTTTATTTTTTAAATTTGATA